>JACRBC010000151.1 GCA_016213245.1 Candidatus Solibacter usitatus
CGAAGACCGGGTAGGTGGGCTCGAGACCCGAGGCGTCCGTGATGTCGAGCTTGAGGCGGATCGTCGACCCGATCCGGTGGCCGTGGATGCCGTCGGGGCCGACCTCGCCGTTGGGCTCGGTCTGCCCGGTCGAGGGGGTGATGGGGGAATAGCTGTGGTCACGTTCTTCAGGCTGGACACAGCACCCAGCCGAATCCAGCTCGCGCTGCGCGGTCTCGCCACATGCTTACTGTGCGGCCTTGGCTGCCAGCGTCTCGGCAATGTCGTGCAGGACTCGCTCCTTCACGCTGGGGCCAGCGCCTCCCCCTGTCTCGTCCCAAGCGGAGCGGTCGTATGCACTTACGAAGACAAGCAGGGGTCCGTGCTGGAAGAAGAGACGCATCGGATCGCGCTCTTCCGAGATCCAGCACGCCGTGCCCGGGCAGACACACACGCCCTCCGAGGGCAATGCATGTACTCGAATACCCAGCAATGAGGCAAGAAAGGCGGCGGCCCTTGGTCCGTCTGTCGGATCCTTGAGGGTCACGTAGCGCGCGGTTGCCACCACCTGCGACTTGTCATCGACGAGGAGCTGCAAGAGGCCATCGGCGTATTGCAGGGAGTGGTCCGGCGCGACGCCGACGAACCACCTGTACGGTGTTGTGAGCCGCACCTCCATACCCGGAAGGTCGCCCTCGCCAAGGAGTGGGCTGAGCGGGACCGCCACGGCAAAGGGAGTCGCGGGCGCCGCGACCTCCGCCTCAACAGAGAATGGGGCACCACCGCGACCGTCCCGCAGGAGGAGTCGCACTCGTGTGGCTCCGCACCATTCGAGACGCTCCGCCGCGATTAGAGGAGGGTTCTGAGATCCCTCCCTCGCCAGACGGGCGGGTGGCAGTTGAACGGCCCACCTCGTGATCGCGGGTTTCGGAAGACCCTCGGTGACGTCAGCGACAGCGAGGTGCAAGACACCGGGCGTGCTGTGGGGCCGGCAAACCAACAGCAGGCGGGTCGAGTCCGCGGTCCACAGGAGAGGATTGTCAATCGTGGTCGTGAGACTCCAGTCTGGCTCGGGCAGGAGGTCCGTGGTCGCGTACGCGAAGGGCTCTGGGAAGACCACCCTAGTAGTCGCATTCGCAGTATCGAGGAGCACGACTGTGTCGGACCTGAGCGCACGAATCCCGCGCGGCGCCGGCCGCCGGTACGCGACAACACGGCGATTCGGTGACACCGCCGGAGGCGACGCACTGCGGATGGACGCGACGAGGCGCAGAGTCGTGAGATCGAATCGATGAACTTGCCAACCCCCTGGATCCGCACCCACGACGAAGGCGAACCCCCCCATCACGAAGACGGAATCAACCGCGCTGGTACCCGCACTGAGTGGCAGTACCAGCGTCCTGCGGCCTCCAGTTTGCTCGATCTCGATTCTGTACTCGGCTGCCGGGCCAAACCGTCCGGCCTCACGCGGGCCAACGACCCGCACCTGCACCGGGCCTCCCAGGTCACCGAGTGCTCCAACAGAAACCGTGGCAGATGCGAGCGGTACCAAGCACCAGACGAGCCACACTAGCTTGCGGTTTCCGAGCATCACGTCCCTCCTCTCACCAGAGCTTGATGGTCTGCAACTCGACAGGCCCCTGCGCAAAGTCGCATGGCCCCGGCCCGATGTAGTTGTCGACATGGTTAGCGTTGCTACAAGCCGGACACCTGTCTTCGACCTGCTTGATGCCAACGCCAACGACAAACGCCCTGACCCCGCAGTTTGCCGGGACAGCGAGCAGCGTGCCGTCCCCGCCGGCCAACGTCACGCCTTGTCGAGCCGGTCTCAGACAGGCACCGTCGATACTCGGGACCGTCCTGAACGCGGGCCGCCCCCCGCACCCAGCGGGTACACAGAACGACTCGGTTTGCACGGGACCAAACGTGGCGGAGATCCCGCTACCGTTCTGGCCTACTTCGGAGACGAAGCCTGCCCGCATCGCAGCGATTTGGAAGCCGCAGGCGGAGTCGGTAACGCAGACCTCCACCGGGGCCCCGTCGCAGCCAGTCTCGAGCGGGGTGTTGTACTCCGTGTGAGTCCACCGGCCGAGGTTGTGAAAGTGGTAGTTCAGGGAGTACTCCGCGTTCCTCCCACCGAGTCCCCAACGTGCGCGTACTGTCACGAACTCGCCGTTCTCCATAGTCGGGAGACTCGCTATCTGGAATGCTTCGGACTGCTCTCCGCCGTTCCTGGGCTCGGCGTTGACGAGCGTGAACGTCGTCGAATCGGGTCGCACAAGGTCTAGGGTGAGTTGTATCCCCTCCATTCCGGGAGGGTGGAGTTGCAGCGAGATACCTTCCTGCTCCGGCTCGACGGTGATGTCCGCCGATGTCACTTCCGCGTCGATGCATGTGAACGGGCGGATAAGCAAGATGGTCCCGCCAACCCTCGCGACAAGTGACACATCCTTCGGCGCTGCACTGCGGTCGATCGCGAAAAGCTGGACCGTCGCGCTCTCGCCTTCGCCAATGGTGACCGTCGAGGGCATCACAACTGCGATGCCGGCTGGCTCGACGCTGAGTTCGAGCTGGTAGCACCCCTCGGTGGCACCCACCAGGACATCTGTCGGCAGATCCGGGTGCACGGTCACGAAGTCGTCGGCCGCCTCCGCCGTGTTGTTGATCGCGAGGGAGACTCGGGGTAGGGCATCGACGAGTGAGCGCGCCCTCAACGCTCCGCCGAGGTAGGCACTTAGGTCACCGCGGAAGACCAGTAGCGCCTCGCTGGGCAGGTTCGTGGCGCGTGCCATACCCGACGGGATCGGGCACGACCCGGTGGAGGGCGCGAGGTAGAGCGGGCCGAGGTACTCGGTAGCACCAGCTCTGGCTACACCCAGCCGGCCAAGCTGCGCCGTCGTGCTACTGAGCACCGGTCCGCCCTCGGAGTATGCGACCTCCGCCGTGATCTCCTCCGCGGCACCCGATGGCTCCCTGAACCGCACGTAGGCTCGCGTTGGCCACGCGTGCACTTGCAGTGGGTCGATCCTCTGGAAGTTCTCATCCAAGAACTCCCCACCCATCACCGTGCAAATCGCAAACGCGCCCCGGAAGTCGTCGTCCGGGCTGCTGCGGGTCGGCACGAGGTCCGCCTGGTTGTGGATCAGGTACTCCGTCCCGTTCAGGGACTCCACGTAGACGTAGTACCCGCCGGGGGCGACCGGCGCCCGTGTCAGCTCGATCCCGAGGTAGCCGCGGCTGCCGCCGTCCCCGAGACCGTTGGGGTTGAGGACGATCGAGGCAACCACGCCGTCGCTGCTCTCGACCGGCGCGAGCGTGCACGGCGGGAGCGGCCCGGTGGGCGTCGAGTGGTCGAAACGCGGGCAGCGGTGGACGCGGAAGGCGCCCGAGGGCACGAGCTGGCCGTTGCCGTCGACGAGCGAGAGGCGGAGCTCCGGCTGGTCGGCCTGCTCGAGCGCCACGTCCCACTCGGCGTCCTCGAGCCACTCCCACTGCCCGCCGATCTGCCGCCACGCCCAACCTGGTTCCGGCGACGGCTCGCGGAGGCCACCGTCGATGACGTCCTGCGGCACCCTCGTGCCCGTCAGTGCGAGGAGCACGAGGCGCGGGGTCGTGCCGTCTGTCGTCTTCGGCATCCCGCCTTCCCCCGCCCCCGGTGGGACGGTGAGTGCAAACGGCAGGTCGTCCACGCCGAAGCGCGAGTCGTAGGTCTGCTTGCGCACGAGCAGGTGGGTGCTGCCGCCTTCGAGCTCGTACGTGATGGTGTGTGACACGCTCCCCGCGGCCCAGTCGCCGGCCGGGTCGTCGGGGTAGCTCACCTGGAGCGTGGACGTGTAGGTTCCCTGCGGCATCACAGGATCATCATGCCACCGGGCCTGGAGCGTGTAGCCCGCGAAGTCGGGCCCGGTCGTGGTCTGATCGAGGAACGCGACCTCGAGGTTGCTCGCGGGCTGTGTCGCAGAGGTCGAGGTGAAACCGAACGTCGTGTTGCCGTGGGCGTCCTCGAGCCCATAGGCGTTGAGGTACCGGCGGGGACCGACGCCAAGGTGCCCGGGGTGGCCGACCTCGTCGCCGAGCGGATACCCGGTCCAGTAGCGGAACTCATCGCCGCA
>JACRBC010000150.1 GCA_016213245.1 Candidatus Solibacter usitatus
AGCAGGGGGACGGCCTGGCGCTGCATGTTGGAGCCCATGAGGGCGCGGTTGGCGTCGTCGTTTTCGAGGAACGGAATCAGCGAGGCGGCCACCGAGACGAGCTGCTTGGGGCTGACGTCCATGTACTCGATCTCTTCGCGGCCCATGAGCGAGAAGTTGCCGGCCGTGCGGGCGTTGACGAGCTCGTCGACGATGCGGCCGGCCTTATCGAGGGCCATGTTGGCCTGGGCGATGACGTACTTGTCCTCGTCCCACGCCGAGAGGTAGTCGCAGTGGGCTTCCAGTTCCGGCGGGCCCTTCTTGGCGTCGGAGGTAGCGAGAACCTTCTCCATCTCCTTTTGGGTGAGGATCTGGCCGACTTTGAGATTGGTGAGGCCGGGGTTGACGACCTTGACGTCGTCCTGGACAAGGCTACCGACGACACGCCGGTAGGGGCTCTCGATGAAGCCGTACTCGTTGATGCGGGCAAAGCAACTGAGCGAGGAGATGAGGCCGATGTTGGGGCCTTCAGGGGTCTCGATGGGGCAGATGCGGCCGTAGTGGGTGGTGTGGACGTCGCGCACCTCGAAGCCGGCGCGCTCGCGGCTGAGGCCCCCTGGTCCGAGGGCGGAGAGGCGGCGCTTGTGGGTGATTTCCGACAGCGGGTTGGTCTGATCCATGAACTGCGAGAGCTGGCTGGAGCCGAAGAACTCGCGGATGGCGGCCATGACGGGCTTGGCGTTGACCAGGTCGTGCGGCATGGCGGTGGACATTTCCTGGTAGACGGCCATCTTTTCCTTGATGGCGCGTTCCATGCGGACCAGCCCGATGCGGAACTGGTTTTCGAGCAGCTCGCCGACGGCGCGGACGCGGCGGTTGCCGAGGTGGTCGATGTCGTCGACCCCGCCGAGGCCGCGGCGGAGCTTGAGGAGGTACTTGATTGTGTCGGTGAAGTCCTTCTGGTCGAGCGTACGGCGGTCCAGCGGATTGCCGGTGTAGCCTTCGGGGGTGTAGTCGGCGCCGTCGTAGAGCTTGATGTTGAACTTCATGCGGCCCACGCGGGAGAAGTCGTACTTGCGCGGGTCGAAGAACATGCCGTGGAAGAGCTGGGTGGCGGTGTCGAGGGTGGGCGGATCGCCGGGGCGCAGCTTGCGGTAGATCTCGAGCAGGGCCTCGCTCTGGGACTTCACGGGGTCCTTCTTGAGGGTGGCCGAGACGACGTTGCCGACCTCGTCGCGATCGGGGAAGAAGACCTCGACGCGGGAGATGCCGGCGTCCATGATCTTGGCCAGAGCCGAGGTGGTGAGCTCCTGGTTGGCCTCGGCGAGCACCTCGCCGGTCTCCATGTCGATGACGTCGGCGGCGACCCAGGCGCCCTCGATTTCGGCGGTAGTGACCTCGACCTTATCGACGCGGGCCTTGAGCAGGTCCTTGATGGTCGTTTCCTTGATCTTGCGGTTGGCCGGGTGGATGGTCTCGCCGCCCTTGGTGGTGAGGGCGTTGCCGAGTTTGACGCCGACCAGCGATTCGTCGACCTTCCAGAAGATCTTCTTGTCCTTCAGGCTGATCTCGGAGGCTCGATAGAAGGCCTTGACGATGTCGCTGTCGCTCTTGATGCCAAGGGCGCGAAGGAAGACGGTGCCGTAGAACTTGCGCTTGCGATCGATGCGGACGTAGAGCAGGTTCTTGGCGTCGAACTCAAACTCGACCCACGAGCCGCGGTAGGGGATGATCTTGCCGAGGAAGTAGTTCTGGGCGGCGATCTTCTCGAAGAAGACGCCGGGGGAGCGGTGCAACTGGCTGACGATGACGCGCTCGGTGCCGTTGATGATGAAGGTGCCGTTGGCGCTCATCAGCGGGATTTCGCCGAAGAAGACCTCCTGCTCCTTGAACTCGCGGACGGTTTTGCGGCCCGACTCGTCCTTGTCGTACATTTTGAGGCGGATGGTGACCTTGAGCGGGGCGGCATAGGTCATGCCGCGCTCTTCGCACTCGGCCTGGTCGTACTTCAACTGGAGGCCGACGGGGTCGCCGCAGCGGTTGCAGAATGTAACGATGTTCTTGTTGAAGGTGCCGCACTTGTCGCAGAGGACGTCGCCGGGGTGGAAGGGGTCGGTCTTGATGGTGGCGCCGCAGGCGGGGTTGCGGCAGACGGTGCGGAGGTGATTGAGGCCCTTGAGGCTGCCGCACTTGCACTCCCAGTTGCCGATGGAGTAGTCGACGAACTCCAGTTCCGACAGACCGCGGAAGTCGGTGATGGGGAAGACGCTCTTGAAGACGCTCTGCAGGCCGATGTCGTCACGCTCGTCCGGCAGCAGGTCCATCTGGAGGAAGCGCTCGTAACTGCGCTTCTGCACCTCGATGAGGTCGGGGATGGGGACCGAGGTCTTGATCTTGGAAAAATCGACGCGGTCGCGCGGCGTTCCGTTGGACGCAGTAGCCATTCTCCACTCCTTAAGTTGCCGTGCCGGCCGGCCCGCCTGGAGGCGGGAGGTCCGAGAGCGGCCCTACACGCCCTGGGGCAGGGCGCGAGGCGTGCTTCTATGGATCGGAAATCGGGAGATGCCCGGCGCAGGGACGTCTGTCACCAAGGGCAGGAATACGGACGATGGGCGGGAAGATACATTCTGGCTGTCTGAATGCGGACAGAGACTTGCAGCATCCGGGCTCCGGTGCTCAACGGAGCCCTGGTTGAAAAGAGATCGCACAGGCGCAGAAGTTCCCGAGTTTACTCCAACACAGAATAGCAGATTCTTGACACCGCCGGCAACAAGGCCGCGGCGGGAAGAAGAGGCGGGGCGCCGCCGTCCGCCCGCCAGCAGGAGAAGCCGGGCGGCAACCGCGGCATGGCCCATTGGGGGCCTGGCGACGGGTTGCCGCTCGACGCTGCCGGTGAGGAGGCCTGATCCCCGCCCGGGAGGGGGGGCGGGGCTCCTACTTGATTTCGACGGTTGCGCCGGCGTCGACGAACTTCTTCTTGATCGACTCGGCTTCGTCCTTGTTGACGCCTTCCTTGATGGCCTTGGGGGCGGCCTCGACGAGGTCCTTGGCTTCCTTGAGGCCGAGGCTCGTGACTTCGCGCACGACCTTGATCACATTGATCTTGTTGGCGCCGGCGGCGGTCAGGACGACGTTGAATTCGGTCTTTTCTTCAACCGGCGCGGCGGCGGCGCCGGCCGCCGGGGCGGCGACGGCGACGGCAGCGGCGGCAGCCGAAACACCCAGTTTTTCCTCAAGCAGCTTCACCAGCTGAGAGGCCTCCAGGAGAGTCAGGCCCTGGATAGAATCAGCAATCGCGTTGATGTCAGCCATTTTTATCGATACTCCCTACGTTTGAAAAATCGTGTTGCTCTCTGCCCTGCCAGGGCCTCTTTCCTCACTAGGAGGCGAACTTGTTTTCCTTTACGCCCTGGTCGACGACCACTGCAATGTCGCGTCCGACGGCGTTGATGACGGTGACCAGTTGCTGCGCCGGAGCATTGATGATGTACAGCAGCTTGGCGTAGATCTCTTCCTTCGGCGGCATACTGGCCAGTTCCTGGATTTCGGCCAGGTTGATGGCGCGGCCCTCGACCAGGCCAGCCTTGAAGGTGAAGGTGGGATTGGCCTTGGAGTAGGCCGTAAGAACTTTGGCCAGGGCCACGGGGTCGCCCTGAGTGGAGGCCACGGCGGAGGTGCCCTTGAGGCCCTTGAGGACGGCCTCGGCGGCCAGGCCGGCGGCGGCCAGGCCGGCGATGGTGTTCTTGACCACGTGGTACATGCCGCCGGCGCCGCGGACGGCCTTGCGCAAGGCGAAGTCCTGGGCGACGGTGAGCTTGTCGAAGCCCGTCACAAAGACGTTCTGGGCCTGTTCAAGCTGTTGGCGCAGCGCTTCGAGTTCCTGCTGTTTTTTCTTTCGGTCTTTCATGATGGGTTCCTTCGGCCGGGTATCGGGGCGGCTAGACCTGGCGCAGATTGTAGCTGGTGACGTCCAGGGAGACCCCGGGACCCATGGTGGAGCAGACGGTGACGCTGCGGACGTACTTGCCCTTGGCGGCGGCGGGTTTGGCCTTGACGACGGCCTGGATTAAAGTGGAGGCGTTTTCCAGCAGTTTGCCGGCGCCGAAGCTGACCTTGCCGACCGGGGCGTGAATGACGCCGGTCTTGTCGACGCGGAACTCCACCTTGCCGGCCTTGACTTCATTGACGGCCTTGGCGACGTCGGTGGTGACGGTTCCGGTCTTGGGATTGGGCATGAGGCCGCGCGGGCCGAGGATCTTGCCGAGCCTGGCCATGGAGCGCATCATGTCGGGGGTGGCGACGACGGCGTCATAGTCGAGCCAGTTTTCCTTGATGATCTTCTCGACCAGCTCTTCGCCGCCGACGAATTCGGCGCCGGCCGCCTCGGCTTCACGGATCTTGTCGCCGGAGGCGATGACCAGAACGCGTTTGGTCTTGCCGAGACCGTTGGGCAGGACGACCGTACCGCGCACCATCTGGTCGGCGTGTTTGGGATCGACGCCCAAGCGCATGTGCACTTCCACGGTCTCGTCGAACTTCGTGAACTTGATTTTCTGGACGAGCGGGATGGCGTCGTCGAGAGCATAGGGCCGGCTCTCAATCTGCGCCGCGGCCGCAGTGTACTTTTTGCCTGGTTTGCTTGCCATAGTTGTGACTGGTCCAAACGGCCCCCGTGACGGTCAACCGTCCGGGATGCCTCCCAATGGGATTGGATCCGCTGTCGGGAACCGGGAACGGGCCGAGGCCCGGCGGAGGCCGCACAGCTTCACCTCTGAATTGAGAAAGAACTAAGAATCATGGTAGCACGGCCGTGACGGGCGCGTCCACATCGGGTCCCGTGCCGGGGAAAAACGAGCTACTGAACCACTTCCACGCCCATCGAGACACAGGCGCCCTTGACCTGGGCGACGGCGGACTCGATGTCGAAGGAGTTGAGGTCGGGCATCTTGATCTTGGCGATCTCCTCGACCTGCTTCATGGTGATCTTGCCGACCTTGGTCTTGTTGGGTTCGGCGCTGCCCTTGGCCAGGTTGCAGGCGCGTTTGACCAGGATGGCGACCGGCGGGGTTTTGGTGATGAAGGTGAAGGAACGGTCGGAGTAGATGGTGATCACCACGGGGATGATCAGCCCTTCCTGGTCCTTGGCGGAGGTCTTGGCGTTATACGCCTTGCAGAACTCCATGATATTGACGCCCTGCGGGCCGAGCGCCGTGCCGACCGGAGGGGCCGGGGTGGCCTTGCCGGCGGGAATCTGCAATTTCACCTGTGCGGTAACTTTTTTCGCCATTGTTCAATAGACCTTTACTGTGTTGATGCCTTCGGAACGCGGGGGGCGCGGCTCAGTTGCTCTTCTCCACCTGCAGGAACTCCAACTCGACCGGCGTGGCGCGGCCAAAAATCGTGACCAGGACGCGCAGGGTATTGCGCTCGACGTTGACTTCGTCCACCTTGCCCTGGAAGTTAGTGAACGGGCCGTCGACGATGCGGACGGTCTCGTTCTTCTCGAAGCTCATGCGCGGGCGCGGGTGCTCGGCGGCGGAAGCCTGGCGGAAGAGGACGTTGTTCACCTCGTCGGCGGTGAGGGGGACGGGGGTATTGCCGCCGCCGACAAAACCGGTGACGCGGGGGGTATTCTTGACGTGGTGCCACAGCTCATCGTCCATGGCCATCTGGACCATGACGTAGCCGGGATAGAGCAGCCGCTTGCTGGTGACCTTCTTGCCGTTGCGGAGCTCGACGACCTCCTCGGTCGGAATGAGGACCTGGCCGAGGCGGTCGGCGAAGCCATAAGCGGTAGAACGCGCGCGGAGCGACTCGGCAACCTTGTTTTCAAAGCCTGAGTAAGTGTGGATGATGAACCAATCCATGCCGAGTACGGCTGCCTCCTCAGGCGGGGCCGGTTCGGCGGTGGCGGACCCGGCGGCCTCTACGGGGCTCTCGACCTCAGGCGCAAGGCTCACGGGTTCCACGGAAGCCGGCTCCGGCACAGCTTCGCTGGCCGGCTCCGGCACGGCCTCGCTGGCCGGCTCCGGCGCGGCTTCGCTAGCCGGCTCCGGGGCGGCTTCGCTGGCCGGCTCCGGGGCGGCTTCGCTAGCCGGCTCCGGGACGGCTTCGCTGGCCGGCTCCGGCGCGGCTTCGCTGGCCGGCTCCGGCGCGGCTTCGCTGGCCGGCTCCGGGGCGGCTTCGCTGGCCGGCTCCGGGGCGGCACTGGCCTCGGGTTCGCCGGAGTTCTGATTGAGGTGATCAAATTCCTGCTCGGACATGGAACAAAGTCCTTACTAGCCGGTTGGTTAACGACGGGCCAGCGTCTGGAAAATCTGGTTGACCGCGCGGCCGAGGACAAGATCGACCACGGCGAAGTAGGCGGCAAACAGGAAGATGGCGGCGATGACCACGGCGGTAGTCGCCTGGACCTGCTTCTTGGCGGGCCAAGTCACACGGCGCATTTCGGCCTTCAGGTCGTCGAAATACTCCTTGACGCTGGAGAGCCAAGCGCCGATGCCGCCCTTCGGCTGACTTGCGCCGCTGACTGCCGTTGCTTCTGCCGCCATATTAATAAGCCCTTTACTGTCAAACGTTCCGAGGCGCATCCGGCTTGTACCGGGCGCCTGCCAGCCAATGAGAACCTGGGGGTGGCAGGGGCTGAGGGATTCGAACCCCCACTAGCGGTTTTGGAGACCGCGGGTCTACCCTTAACCTAAGCCCCTATCCGGGTAACTCACTCCATTCTAACGCACTCGGAGGACGGCGGCGCCGCCCCCTGGAATTGGAGGCCGCGGGCGCCGGCCTACTCGCTAATCTCGGACACCGTGCCGGCGCCCACCGTGCGGCCGCCCTCGCGGATGGCGAAGCGCAGGCCCTTGTCCATGGCCACCGGCGTGATCAGTTCCACGCTGATGGTCACGTTGTCGCCCGGCATCACCATCTCG
>JACRBC010000148.1 GCA_016213245.1 Candidatus Solibacter usitatus
ATAAATGTGCTTCAGGCTGCGGAACACCGCCAGGCGGGGCCGCTCCTGCGTGCCTTTCACCCGATCGCGGATGCGGACGTGAATCCGCTGCCGCCGGGCGTCTTTGTCAATGGAGCGCTTCATAACTCTCTACCCTCCCGCGTCTACTTGGCGCCCGCGCCGGTCTTGCCGACCTTCTTGCGCAGCGCCTCGCCCGTGTAACGGATGCCCTTCAGCTTGTACGGCTCCGGCGGGCGTAGCGACCGGATGTTGGCCGCCACTTGCCCCAACTCCTGTTTGTCGATGCCGCTCAGCACCAGGTGCGTGTTCTTGTCCACCTTGCAATCGATCCCTTTGGGCAGCACGAATTCGATCGCGTGCGAGTAGCCCAGTGTGAAAACGATCACGTTGCCCTTCACCTCGGCGCGGTAGCCGATGCCCACAATGTCCAGCTCGCGCGTGAAACCAGTGCTCACGCCCGTCACCGCGTTGGCCGTCAGCGCCCGCGTCAGGCCGTGCAGCGCGGCGTATTGGTCGCCGTCGCGCTTCACCTCCAGCGTGCCGTCCGCCTTTTCGATGCGCACGCCGCCCGGCAGAGGCACCGTCAGCTTGCCCTTCGGGCCTTCCACCAGCAACTGCTCGCCGATCGTCACCTTGACGCCGGCCGGCATGGGGATGGGCTTTTTACCGACTCTTGACATTCCTTACTCCAGTCCGTTTTCCAGGAAACCTGTGGATTTCCAGACTAAAATCTCTCCGGCAGGGCTCGCCCCGCCGTCTAGTACACCTTGCACAGCACCTCGCCGCCGATGCCTTCCTTGCGCGCCGCCTTCCCCGTCATGACGCCCTTCGGCGTCGTCATGATGTTGATGCCCAGCCCGCCCAGCACCTTCGGAATGTCCCCGCTGCCCACGTAGACCCGGCAGCCGGGGCGGCTCACCCGCTCCAGGTTCGAAATCACCGGCTTGTTGGCCGCCGTGTACTTAAGATAGATGCGGATGGCTTTGTGGTTGTCGTCGTCCACGATCTTGTAATTCAGGATGTAGCCTTCATCCTTCAGGATCCTGGCGACTTCGCTCTTCAGCTTCGAGGCCGGCACGTCGACCTTCGGGAACTTGGCCTTGATGCCGTTCCGGATGCGCGTCAGCATGTCAGCGATGGGGTCGGAAACCATAAACTTGAACTCTTCCTGTCCTACTTGCTTATGCCAGTGATCCGGCGTGCTCTGCCGGGCTCTCCGCCCGCCTGCTGCGCCGGTGAAACATCCTTGCGCCGCCTACCAGCTCGATTTCGTCACGCCCGGGACTTCACCCGCCAGCGAGAGCTGCCGGAAGCAGATCCGGCACAGCTCGAACTTCCTCATGTAGCCGCGCGGGCGGCCGCAGCGCTTGCAGCGGTTGCGGTGGCGGATCGCAAACTTCGGCTTCTTGAGGTCTTTCGCAATTTTCGCCGTCGTCGCCATTCTTTTTCTGCTCCTTGTTCCTCGCCCTGCGCCCTAGTTCTGGCGGAAAGGCATCCCCAGGTGCTTCAGCAGCGACAGCGCTTCGGCGTCCGTCCCTGCCGTCGTCGTGATCGATACGTTCATGCCCTTCACCTTCTCCACCTTCTCGTAGCTGATCTCCGGGAAGATGAATTGGTCTTTCAGGCCCAGGGTGTAATTGCCCCGCCCGTCGAAGCTCTTGCTCGACACGCCGCGGAAATCGCGCACGCGCGGCAGGGCCACGTTCATCAGGCGGTCCAGAAACTCGTACATCCGCTGGCCGCGCAGCGTCACCATGCAGCCGATGCTCATGCCCTCGCGCAGCTTGAACGCCGCAATCGACTTGCGCGCCTTGGTGATGACCGGCTTCTGCCCGCAGATAGAGGCCATCTCGGCCACCGCGCCGTCGATCAGCTTCGGGTTCTGCGTCGCCTCGCCCAGCCCGATATTCACCGTCACCTTGTCCAGCCTCGGCACGGCGTTGGTGTTGGTGTATCCGAACTCCTTCGTCAGGGCCGGCACCACCGTCGTTACGTAATGTTCTCTCAGTCTCGCCTTCATACCTTCGCTCTTCCTCTCAGCGTTGCCTCAACTACTTACCGTCGAGGGACTCGCCGGTCCTGCGCGCGATCCGTACCCGCCGCGGCTTGCCGCCCACGGTTTCCACGCGCATCCCTACGCGCGTGGTCTTGCCGTCGGAGGTCACCATCATCACGTTCGATACGTGAATCGCCGCCTCGCGCTCTGCGATGCCGCCCTTCACGCCCTTGGCCGGGTTCGGCTTGACGTGCTTTTTCGACATCATCACGCCTTCAACCAGAACGCGCCCGCTTTCGCGGTTCACCTCCAGCACGCGCCCGACCTTGCCCTTGTCGCGGCCGGAGATCACCTTCACGGTGTCGTTCTTCTTGATCTTGGTCTTGACGACCTCTTTCGGCTGGTTATGCCGGTTCGCTAGACGCCCCGCCATGGTTAGATTACCTCCGGTGCGAGCGATACGATCTTCATGAACTTCTTCTCGCGCAGCTCCCTGGCCACCGGACCGAACACGCGCGTGCCGATTGGCTCGCCCAGGTCGCTGACCAGCACCGCGGCGTTCGAGTCGAAGCGGATGTAGGTGCCGTCTTTGCGGCGCGTCTCCTTGCGCATGCGCACGATTACGCAGCGCACCACTTTCCCCTTCTTGATGGCCGAATCCGGGGCGGCCTCCTTGACGCTCGCCGTGACGATGTCGCCCAGGCCCGCCTGCAGACCCTTGTCACCGCCTCGCGGCAGGATGCAACTCAGCCTGCGGGCGCCGCTGTTGTCGGCCACCTCGAGGATCGTTCTCATTCCGATCATGGCAGTATCCTCGTCTCCCTACTAATCTCGTCCGCGGCTACTCCGCCAGCCCCGCCACACTGGTGTCCACCGCACGGCGGACCACTTCGCACAGCGTCCAGCGCTTTAGCTTGCTCAGCGGCCGGCTTTCGATGATCCGCACCACGTCGCCCAGCTTGGCCTGCGCCTGCTCGTCGTGGGCGTAAAACTTGTTGCGCTTGGTCACAATCCGCTTGTACAGCGGATGCGGCACCCGCCGCGTCACTTGGACGACGATCGTTTTCGCCATCTTCGTGGAGACAACTTCGCCGACCTTCTCGTTCTTGTTTTTGTTCTGCGTCTCCGCCATGGCTTCCTACTTCGCCTCCCCAGCGGCCTTGATCCGGCGCTGGCTGCACACCGTCGCGATGCGCGCCCGGTCTTTCTTCAACTCGCGGTACTTCTTCAGCCCTTCCATCTGCCCCATGGACATCTGGAACTTGAGCCGGAAAAGCTGCTCTTCCATCTCCTTGACCTTAACGGCCAATTCCTTCTCGTCGAATTCCCGAATCTTTTCCGCTTTCATCGCGATAGTTCCTTTTCGGCGGCGCTTGCTCTAGCCCACCGTATCCTGACGGGTGATCAGCTTGGTGCGTACCGGCAGCTTCATCGCCGCCAGCCGCATCGCCTCGGCCGCGGTGGCCAGCGGCACACCCTCCATTTCGAACATGATCTTGCCCGGACGCACCACGCACACCCACTCTTCCGGCGCACCCTTGCCCTTGCCCATGCGGGTTTCGGCCGGCTTCTTCGTGATCGGCTTATCCGGGAAGATCCGGATCCAGACCTTGCCGCCGCGCTTGATGAAACGCGTCATGGCGATTCGCGCCGCTTCAATCTGCCGCCCGGTCACCCAGCCCACCGTCATCGCCTTCAGCCCGAAATCGCCGAAGGACAGCGACGAGCCGCGCCACGCCTTGCCGGCACGCCGCCCGCGCTGCTGCTTCCTGTACTTCACCTTCTTCGGCATCAACATGGGTCGTCTTCTCCCTGTCTAATCGCTTTCCTTGCCGCGTCGCGCTTTACTCAGCCGCCGGCGTCTCGCCCGCGGGCGCGCTGTCGGGTTCTTGCTTCCAGCTCGGCGCCACCGGCTGCGACACCGGAGGAACCACCGTCACCGTGGCGTGCGTCGGAGCCGCCTGCATCGGTGCCTCGCCCGTCACCGGCGCCGGTTGCCTGTCGCTGCGCTCCGGGCGGTCGCCCAGTGGACGCCGCTCCCGGCGGTCGCCCCGGTCGCCGCGGTCGCCCCGCGGGTTGCGCCGCGGCTCGTCGCTGCGCATCCGCTTGCTGAAGCCGTCGGTCGAAACCTCGCCCTTGTACACCCAGCACTTGACCCCGATCACGCCGTAGGTCGTGTAGGCCTGAGCGAATCCGTAGTCGATGTCGGCGCGCAGCGTGTGCAGCGGCAACTGGCCCTGCAGGTACCACTCGCTGCGGGCGATCTCCGCCCCGTTCAGCCTGCCCGACACCCGCACCTTGATGCCCTTGCAGCCGAACCGCAGCGCACTCTCCACAGCCTTGCGCATCGCCCGCCGGAACGCCACGCGCTTCTCAAGCTGCAGCGCGATCGACTCCGACACAAGCTGCGCGTCCATCTCCGGCTTGTGCACTTCCTGGATGTCGATGAAGACCTCGCGCTTCGTCTTCAGCGCCAGATCCTGCTTCAGCTTCTCGATCTCGGCGCCCTTCCGCCCGATGATCAGCCCCGGCCGCGACGTGTGGATCGTGATCCGCAGCTTCGATCCCCCCGGACGATCCACCTCCACCGCGCTCACGCCGGCCGCCTTCAGCCGCTCCCGCAGCGACTCCTTCAATTCCAGATCCTCGTGCAGCAGCTTGGCGTACTCGTGCGTGGCGAACCAGCGCGAGCGCCAGTTCTTCGTCACGCCCAACCGGAATCCGTAAGGATGAACTTTCTGTCCCATGAGTTTCGTTCTCTCCGCTTATTTCCGGCTCGCCGCCGCGCTCTTCTCGCCCACCTTCACCACAATGTGCGCCGTCCGCCGCTGGATGCGGTACGCTCGGCCCATCGGAGCCGGACGCACCCGCTTCTGGCGCGGCCCTTCATTCACGTAGGCCTCGATCACAATCAGGCTGTCCACGTCGAGGCCGGCATGCCGGTTCTCCGCGTTGGCGATCGCCGAACGCAGTACCTTCTCCACCGTCGGCGCGACGCGCTTATTCGTCGTCTTCAGAATCGTGATCGCCTCGCCGGCCTTGCGGCCGCGGATCAGGTCGACCACGAGCCGCGCTTTCTGCGCTGACACCCGGATGTATCTGGCTTCCGCTCTGGCTTCCATGTCCTTCTTCCCTTTCCTTTCCCCTGAGCCTATGCCGGCTTGCCCGACTTGTCGGCCTTCGCCGCGTGCCCCTTGAAGGTCCGCGTGGGCGAAAACTCGCCCAACTTGTGCCCCACCATGTTCTCGGTGACGTACACGGGAATGAACTTCCTGCCGTTGTGCACGGCCAGCGTGTGGCCGATGAACTCCGGCATGATCGTCGAGCGGCGCGACCACGTCCGGACCACCTTCTTCTCGTTCTTGTTGTTCATCGCCACCACCTTCTTGATCAGGTGGTCATCGGTGAACGGCCCTTTTTTCAGTGATCGGCTCATCGTCTTTTCCTATCGCTTACTTGTTCTTCGACCGCGGCGACGCGATGTACTTGTCCGTCCGCTTGTTGTTGCGCGTCTTGAAGCCCCGCGTCGGCTGGCCCCACGGCGTCACCGGATGGCGCCCGCCGCTGGTGCGGCCTTCGCCGCCCCCGTGCGGGTGATCCACCGGATTCATCGACACGCCGCGATTGTGCGGCTTGTTGCCCTTCCAGCGGTTCCGCCCGGCCTTGCCCAGCGACTCGTTCTCGTGGTCCACGTTGCCCACCTGGCCGATGGTCGCGTAGCATACCGTCAGCACGCGCCGGATCTCGCCCGAAGGCAGTTTCAGCAGCGCCATCCCGCCTTCCTTCGACACCAACTGCGCCGAAGCTCCGGCCGAACGCGCCATCTGCCCGCCCTTGCCCGGCCGCAACTCAATGTTGTGAACCACCGTGCCGGCCGGAATGTTCTCCAGCGGCAGCGCGTTGCCCACCAGGATATCGGCCGCCGGACCGGAAACCACCGTACGGCCCACTTCCAGCCCCACCGGGCACAGGATGTAGCGCTTTTCGCCGTCCACGTAGTTCAGCAGCGCGATGCGCGCCGAACGGTTCGGATCGTACTCGATCGACGCCACCCGCGCCGGCACGCCGTGTTTGTTGCGCTTGAAATCGATAATCCGGTAGGTCTGCTTGTGCCCGCCGCCGCGGAACCGGATCACCAGTTGCCCCTTGTTGTTCCGCCCGCCGGACTTGCTCTTGTTGCCGCCGGTCAGCGATTTCTCGGGCGTCTGCTTGGTGATCTCGTCGCGCGTCACCACGGTCTGGAAGCGGCGCGTCGGTGTGGTCGGACGGAATGATTTGATCGGCATCTTTTCTCTGTCCTTCCCTTAAAGCTCGGCGTACTCCGGCATCTTTTGCCCGGCCTTGAGCCGCACATAAGCCTTCTTCCAGTCGCCCCGGTAGCCCGAATAGCGGCCGCGGCGCCGCAGCTTGCCCTCAAATGTCGCCGTCCGGATGTCGGCCACCTTCACCTTGAACAGCGCTTCCACGGCGCCCTTGATGTCGGTCTTGGTCGCTTCGCGGTGCACCTCGAAACAAAGGGTGCCCTCGGCTTCTTTCTTTCCAACGCCCTTCTCGGTCACGATCGGACGCACGATCACTTGGTAACGGTTCATTGCGCCAGAGCCTCCGACAGCTTCTTCGCGGCTGCCTCGCTGAGTACCACGTGCTTGTGGCTCAGCAGGTCGTAGGTCGTCACCTCCTGCGTCACCACCAGCTTCACTCCCGGCAGATTGCGGCTGCCGAGCTCCAGGTTGCGGTTCGGTTCCGCGGTCTCCACCAGCAACACCGTTCGATTCGCCTGCAGGTCCTTCAATACCGCCGCCATCGACTTCGTCTTGGCGTCGGCCACCGTCCAGCCGGAGACCACTTTCAACTCGCCGTCGCGCAGTTTGGCGGTCAGCGCGGAACGCAGCGCCCCCAGCAGCATCTTCTTGTTCAGCCGGTAGGAGTAATCCCGCGGCACCGGTCCGTGCGTGGTGCCGCCGTGGCGCCACAGCGGCGAGCGTATCGAGCCGACACGCGCCCGGCCCGTGCCCTTCTGCCGCCACAGCTTCTTGCCGCTGCCGGCCACTTCCCGGCGCACCTTCGTCTTCGCCGTCCCTCGCCGCGTGCCTGCCAGATAGTGGCGCACGGACTCGTACAGCAGGTTTTCGTTCACCGGCGCTCCGAATACTTCCTCGGAGAGCTCGATCTCGCCTACCTTCTGATTCTTCAGATCTACTACGTCAACCTTTGGCATGGCTTGTTTCCCTCGCACCTCGGCCGGCGCCTACCGCCGGGCGCGCCTCACGATCACATAGGCGCCGTTCGGTCCCGGTACCGCGCCCTTCACCATCAAAACGTTGTCCTCGGCGTCCACCTCGATCACTTCGAGGTTCCGCACCGTAACCTGGGCGTCGCCCATTTGGCCGGGCATCCGCGTCCCGGGGAAGACCCGCGACGGATAACTGGATGCTCCGATCGAGCCCGGCGCCCGGTGGAACATCGATCCGTGCGTGGCGTCGCCGCCGCCGAAGCCGTGGCGCTTCATCACGCCGGCGAAACCGCGGCCCTTGCTCACGCCCGTCACGTCCACTTTGTCTTGCGGCTTGAACTGGTCCACCAGGATGCGGTCGCCCGCCTTCAGGTCGCCTGTCCCCGGCCGCAGTTTGAACTCGCGCACGAACTTCACGCCGTCCGCGCCCGACTTCTTGTAGTGGCCGGCCATCGGCTTGTTCGCTTTCCTGGCATACTCCACCAGTCCGAGCTGGATGGCGTCGTAGCCGTCCTTGGCCGGAGTCTTGCGCTGCGTCACCACGCACGGGCCCGCCTTCACCAGCGTCACAGGCACAACCTGCCCATCGGGCCGGAAAACCTGCGTCATCCCAATTTTCTTGCCGATAATTCCTGGGCTCATATTCCCTCAGTTCCCTGCTTCCGCCTCCAGCGGCCCCGGCCTTGCGGCCCCGGCCCGGTCCAGCGGAGTAGTCTGCGATCCCGTGCGGCTTGGCGGCCTGCGGTCCCGCTTACTTCGCCCCCTTGTGGTAGGCCTTGATCTCGACGTCTACGCCCGCTGGAAGATCCAGCTTGCTCAATGCGTCCACGGTGTCCTGCGTCGGCTCGAGAATGTCCAGCAACCGCTTGTGCGTCCGGATCTCGAACTGCTCGCGGGACTTCTTGTCCACGTGCGGCGAGCGGTTCACCGTGTAGGTGTTCCGTATCGTCGGCAACGGGATGGGGCCCGCTACGCGCGCCCCGGCACGCTTGGCCGTCTCCACGATCTCCGACGTGCTCTGGTCCAACAGGCGGTGATCGTAGGCCTTCAACCGGATTCGAATTCGCTTGGTCAGCATGTTCTACTTACTCGCTAATCTCGGACACCGTGCCGGCGCCCACCGTGCGGCCGCCCTCGCGGATGGCGAAGCGCAGGCCCTTGTCCATGGCCACCGGCGTGATCAGTTCCACGCTGATGGTCACGTTGTCGCCCGGCATCACCATCTCG
>JACRBC010000152.1 GCA_016213245.1 Candidatus Solibacter usitatus
ACTCCAGCTCCATTGAATCCCCATACCCCGGCGCTTCCTGCGGTTTAGTTCACCGCGCGGTCGCATGCATTTTTCGGCCCCCAGCCCCCACCCCCTCCCCGGCAAAAACCCGCCGAAAATCGCATGCGACCTTTTGCATTCACAGCCGATGAAGATATTCTTGTCCTGCCTCATCTCTTTTGATTAGAGCCACATAGCCCATTTCGCCCGGACCAGATGCGTCAGGAATCGAAATCGTGATGCCTATCCTTCACGCGGCTGGACACACCCAGCCCCGCACACAGGAGGTTGTCGCATCACATGCTTCGCTCAAGCGTTTTGGCCCGTTTTCTGTCTCTGTTGGCCGTCCTCGGCGCCGCTGCATCGGCGGCCCCGCCGTTGACCCAGATTCACGACCTGTTGTACAAGGCCGACGGCTCGGCGTTCACCGGGTCGGCGACGATCAGTTGGCGGTCGTTTACCGCCTCCGATACGTCCAACATCCCCACCAACTCGATCACCGTCCAGGTTGTCGGCGGATTGCTCCGCGTCCGGCTGGTTCCCACCACCAACGCCGCCGGCACGGCCTACTACATCGTGCGCTTCAACGCCGACGGCAAGACGCAGTTCACTGAACTCTGGGCCGTCCCGCCCAGCGCGATTCCGGTGGCCGTGAAGGACATCCGCATTCCCTCGCCGCCCGGCTCCAACGTCACGCCGCCGCCCAGCGTGGTCCTGATGGCCGACGTTTCAGGGCTCGTCGAGGCGCTGGCCGACCGCCCCACCAAGAGCATCGGCTTTGCGCCGGGCCGCGCCGCCATCATCGACGCCATGGGCGAAATGGCCGCCGTCAGCGGCGCGCCTTCTGACTGCGTCAGGGTGGACGGCACCGCCGGCCCCTGCGGCCTCTCGGGCAATACCACTCCCGGATTCGTCGACATGGAGACGCCCGCCGGCGCCGTCAACGGCGTCAACACCGTCTTTACTCTGGCCCAGGCGCCGTTTCCGGCCACCAGCCTCCATCTCTACCGCAACGGGATTCTGCAACGGCCGGCGGTCGACTACCTGCTCAGCGGCAACGGCGTCACGTTTCTTACCGTCGCCACGCCTCAGGCCGGCGACCTGCTCTCGGCGAGCTACCGCACGCCGCCTCAATAGAGAGGATGGACGCTTGAATCTCAGGTTGCTCGGCCGCTGTCTCAGTGTTTATCCTGATTTGTTTCGCCCGGCGACGGATGCACGCTGGTACCAGAGGACTAGAAGTGCTGGACAAACTGCGCCGCCTCGCGTTGCGAATTCGCCTGGCCGGAGACAATCAGGCGCAGGACCTCGTCGAGTACGCCCTGCTGCTCTCCCTGCTCGCGGTCGTCTACGCCGCCATTTTCCCGGGGATCGATACGGGCATCCAGCGGATCTTCCGGAAGGTCATCCGGACCCTTGCCGGCCGAGGCAACCACCACGAAGAAGAGGGAGAGTGATAAGAGGCGGCGAGTGCGCCGCCCGCGGGATGGATGGGTCTGGAGCCGGCGATCCGAATTGAACGGACGACCCTCTCATTACAAGTGAGATGCTCTACCTACTGAGCTACGCCGGCCCTCTGACCGCCATTTTACCAGCTTCGCGATGGCGCTCAGGTGACTCCCAGGCCCGGCGGCGTGCATCCAACCGGGTGAGATGAGGGAAGCCTACGACCTGCTGCCCGTTCCACTGGTGCTCGGCATCATGATCTTCGGCATCGTGCTGGTGCTGGCCGCCTGCGCGCCGACAGCATGGGTCGACCGGGCCCACAAGTACATCGACAAGCGCCGCCAAAACAGGTAACCGCTTCTGATAGCGTTGGTGCTGGACCGCTTTGCTAACCGGAAAACCGTCATGAGCCAGCCACGCATCACCCGCCGCGCCTTCTCGGCCTCCGCCGCCGCGCCTCTCCTGGCCGCCCAGCCTGCCCCGGCGCGCCCCAACATTCTCTGGATCACCTGTGAGGACACCGGGCCCCACCTCCACGCCTGCGGAGACGACTACTCGGTCACCCCCCACCTCGACCAGCTCTGCCGCCGCGGCTCCATCTACATGAACGCCTGGTCCAACGCGCCCGTCTGCGCCCCGGCTCGCACCACCATCATCAGCGGCGTCTACCCCACCGCCACCGGCGCCGAGCACATGCGCTCCATGACCCGCATGCCCGACGGCTGGAGGATGTTTCCCGGCTACCTGCGCGACGCCGGTTACTACTGCTCCAACAACGTCAAGGAGGATTACAACCTCCTCAAGCCCCCCGGCACCTGGGACCACTCCTCCAACAAGGCCCACTGGCGCCTCCGCGCCCCACAACAGCCCTTCTTCTCCGTCTTCAACCTCACCATCACCCATGAAAGCCAGATCCGCACCCGCCCCCATACCTGGGTGCACGACCCGGCCAAGGTCCGCGTCCCCGCCTACCACCCCGATACCCCCGAAGTCCGCCAGGACTGGGCGCAATACTA
The DNA here is from genome assembly GCA_016213245.1 of Candidatus Solibacter usitatus. Lineage (GTDB taxonomy): Bacteria > Acidobacteriota > Terriglobia > Bryobacterales > Bryobacteraceae > Paludibaculum > Paludibaculum usitatum_A. The sequence continues at coordinate 2,463 of JACRBC010000152.1, forward strand.
CGACAACATCACCACCATGGACTCGCAGGCCGGCCGGATCCTGGCGGACCTGGACTCCGACGGCCTCTCCAACGACACCATCGTCTTCTTCTTTGGCGACCACGGCTCCGGCATGCCGCGCAGCAAGCGCTGGCCTTACAACTCCGGCCTCAACGTCTCCATCGTCGCCTCCATCCCTGAGAAGTTCCGCCATCTCGCCCCGAAGGACTACCTCCCCGGCGGGAAGACCGGCCGCCTGGTCGGCTTCGTCGACCTCGCCCCCACCATGCTCAGCCTGGCCGGCATCCGGCCGCCCGCTTTCTACCAGGGCCAGGCCTTCATGGGCCCACACGAAGCCTCGCCCCGCAGCCACGTCTTCGGCTTCCGCGGCCGCATGGACGAGCGTTCCGACTGCGTTCGCAGCGTCCGCAACCAGCGCTACGTCTACGTCCGCAACTACATGCCGCACAAGATCTACGGCCAGCACCTGAACTACATGTGGGAGACCCCCACCACGCGCGTCTGGGAGCGCCTGTACAAGGAGGGCAAGCTCAACGCCGCCCAACGCAAGTTCTGGGAGCCCAAGCCCGCCGAAGAGCTCTACGACCTGCAAACCGACCGCGATGAGGTGTCGAACCTCGCCGCTTCGCCCGCGCACGGAAAGGTCCTCGCCGAACTCCGCCGCGCCCACCGCGAGCACGAACTGAAGATCCGCGACATTGGTTTGCTGCCCGAGGCCGAAATCCACTCGCGCGCCGCCGGCGGCGCGCCGTACGACGTGGGCCATAATCCAGCGGCCTATCCGCTCGAGCGCGTCCTCGACACCGCCGAGGCCGCCGCGTCCTTGAAAGACTCCGACACTCCCAAGCTCACCGCCGCCATGAAAGACCCCGACAGCGGCGTGCGCTACTGGGGTGTGATGGGACTGCTCATGCGAAAGCAGCCCGCGCCGGCCGCGTTCCTTGAGGACCCTGCCCCCTCCGTCCGCATCGCCGCCGCCGAGTCGCTCGGCCATCACGGCAAGCCGGACGACCTCAAGCCCGCCATGGATACCCTCGTCGAATTGGCCGACCCCGTCAAGCACGGCCCCTACGCCGCCATGCACTCTCTTGGCGTCATCGATTCGCTTGGCCTGAAGGCCAAACCCTGGCAGGACGCCCTTGCCGCCCTGCCCGCCGACGCCCCCCAAGCTCCGGAGCGAGTCCGCTCCGAGTACATCAAACGCCTGCGCGAACATATCGCCGCCACTCTGGCCTGACCAAATGACCAACAGACGACAGTTCCTCACTACTTCCGCCGCCGCGCTGGCCGCGCCCGCCGGCCATCCGCCCAACGTGCTGGTCCTCTTCGCCGACGATCTGCGCTTCAACACCATTCACGCCCTCGGCAACCCGGAGGTCCGCACCCCCGCGCTCGACCGCCTGGCCGCCTCCGGCGTCTCCTTCGATCGCGCCCACATCATGGGCGGCGATTCCGGCGCCGTCTGCATCGCCTCCCGCGCCATGCTGCTCACCGGCCAGACGCTCTTTCACTCCATGGCCAACGTTCACGGCCCGAAGGAGCGCGAGAGCCGCTTCACTTTCATCGGCGAACACTTCCGCAACTCCGGCTACCAGACCTTCGGCGCCGGCAAGTGGCACAACCCGCCGCGCCTGTTCAACCGCTGCTTCGAGGGCGGCGGCTCCATCTTCTTCGGCGGCATGACGGATCAATTCAAGATCCCCGTCCAGGACTACGACCCCGCGGGCGCCTACGGCCGCGAGCGCCGGAAGATCGCCGCCAAGGCCTCCAGCGAACTCTTCGCCGACGAGGCCATCGGCTTTCTGAAGAATCGCGACGGCAAACGCCCCTTCTTCCTCTACACCGCTTTTACCTCGCCCCACGACCCGCGCACCGCCCCCAACCCCTACCGCGAGATGTACTCGGCCGACCGCATCCAACTGCCCGGCAACTTCATGGGCCAGCACCCCTTCGACAACGGCGAGCTGAAGGTCAGGGATGAACTGCTGGCGGGCTTCCCGCGCTCCCCCAACGAGGTCTGCCGCCACATCGCCGACTACTACGCCATGATCACCCACCTCGACACGCAGGTGGGCCGCATCCTCGACGCGCTGAAGGAATCCGGCCAGGACAAGCACACCATCGTCGTCTTCGCCGGCGACAACGGCCTCGCCCTTGGACAGCACGGCCTCATGGGCAAGCAGAATCTCTATGACCACAGCGTGCGCGTGCCGCTCATTCTTGCTGGTCCCGGCATCCCAAAAGGTCAGCGCCGCCAATCGCTGGCCTACCTCCTCGACCTCTTTCCTACCCTCTGCGACCTGACTTCCACCAAGACGCCCGCCACCGTCGACGGCGTCAGCCTCCAACCCGCCATCCGCAGCCCGAAGGCCGCCGCGCGCGACGATCTCTTCCTCTCCTACCGCCATTTCCAGCGCGGCCTCAGCAACGGCGAGTGGAAGCTCATCCTCTACAACGTCGGCGGCACTGTCACCACCCAGCTCTTCCAGATCAAGGAGGATCCTCTCGAGACCGAAAACCTCGCCCAGATCCCCGAGGCCAAGCCCCAAGCCGACAAGATGACCGCCCGCCTCAAGGAGTGGATGAAGAAGGTCGACGACCCGCTGGACCTCGACAAGCCCGCCTGGGGCTACACGCCGCCGCGCGCTTGATCGGATATCCTGAAACGTACCCGCCCGTGATCACGCGAGCAGCACCATGATGCTGGACGATTCCCTCAAACCCGTCGCCCCCGAGGACCCCGTCCTCAAAGCCAGCCGCGACCTCGCCCGGCAAACCGGCCTCGACAAATTGACCATCGATGAAAACGACGCTGAGATCGCCGTCTACCGCCGCGAGAAGAGAGCCAAGGTGAACAACGGCGATGATCGGGGTTCGTGCCTGAACCAAGCACGGCCGTCTCGGCGGTACTGACCCGGGGCGGAGCCGAGGCCTATGCACTCGATCTCGTACTCGCTCGAAGAGCCGTGATGTTCGTGACGGCGGCAATCCTCACCGAGTACGAGGGCGTACTGCGACGGCCCAAGCTGCGGCTTGCGCCAAAGGTCGTGGACGGCTTGCTCAACCGCATCGCGGATGTCTCAGTGGCCGTCAAACCCGCCACTCATGTCAAAGCATCCCCCCACGAGGACGACAACCGTTTCCTGGAATGCGCTGAGGCATCCGCTGCGCATTATCTGGTCACAGGCAATCGACGTCACTTCCCCGATTCATGGAAGGCGACTCGGATCGTCAGCGCGCGGGAACTCGTGGAACTGCTGATCGACGCCGAGCGCAGAGCGTAAGCAACCTGGCACCCAGACCCCGGCCAGCCGTCTATCTGAAGAACCGCTGATCGTATTCGAAAGGCTCCACCGAACACGGCCGGATGCGCGAGAACTCCGCGTGCCCCGGGTTGATCAGCCAGTTCGATTCGGCCGGAGCCAGAGCGGATGGGACGATGAGGATCGCCGCCCGCGCGTCACGCACGAACCGGTCGCCAATCGCGGCCGCCGGCGGCGGAGCCGGGCTCTGCCGCCAATGCGCCGGCAGGCGCTTTGGGGAGATGGAAACCCGCGAGACATCGTCCGGGATCTCCGCCGTCACGACCACCAGGTCCTTTGGAGCATCCTCCACGTCCAAATGGACGAAGTACTCGATCATCGCCAGCGACTGGTGCTCGGCCGTGTAAGCCAGCCGCGTTCCAGGGCTGGACCAGCGGCCGCCAAATAGGAACGCTCCCTCTCCGTCCAGCGGACTCTTCGCGTAGGGTTTCCGCAGGATTCGATAGACCCGGGTCAACTCACGCCGCCGTAGGCAATGCGCCCGAGAACGTTCTCAACCGCGCGCGCCCCAACTTCGGTGTCGATCATCTCCAGCGGCACGCAGTGCCCCAGCGCCCGGTTCGGCCGCCGCAGCCACCGTCCTGCCTTCTCCCCATCGCCCAGGTAGCGCTTCGCCAAGGCCACAATCCGCGCCAGCCGGTACAGCCGGTCCGACTCGTGTGGCGCCAGCCGCCCCTCTCGCCGCCGCCTCTGCAGGCTGCGCGGCGACAGATCGAGACTCCCGGCCAGTTCTTTCAGCGTGAGGCCGGAGCCCTGCATCACCCCTTCGACAGCAGGCTGGGGAAAACCTTCACGGATCGCCGCCCGAAGCTCAGCCTCGGAATGGAGCACCCGGCCCAATACCGGCGTCCCGCCCAGTTCCTTAACGACTGCCTGAAGTTCGTTTACCATTCTGTCGCCTAGTATAGCGCCAATTGTCGCTGGTAGCCCGCCTCCCTCACTCCGCCTTCACCGTCTTGGTCCCCTCCGTCCTCTTCAGCTCCACCATCATCTCCCGGCCATCCACCGTCACCCGGTACTTGCCGAAGAACGCCCGCGTCTCCGCCCGCCCCTTCGTGTCTGTGGTCCCCGACCACCTCGTCCACCACTGCTTCAGCACCAGGTCCTGATACGCCCCGGCGGCTGGAGTCGGCGTCCAGTCCCGCCTGTAGAGCGACGATTGTGGAATCCAGTTGGCCCCCTCCCAAAAGCCCCACATCATGATGCCCGTCACCGCCGGGTGCGCGAAACAGATCCGGTAAAACTCCCTGAGCGCCACCGCTTTCGCCTGCTCCTCTTCCGCCGTCAACTGCGCCGTCCTGGCTTCCTTGTCCCTGTAGTACTTCGACCTCTGCCCCGGAAAGTTGAACTCCGTGATCCGCACCGGCAGCTTGAACTGCGCCAGCACGTCCAGCGCGTTCTGAAGCGCCGCCGCGTCGAACGTATCACCGTGGAGATGCCCCTGCACGCCGATGCCCGCCAACGGCACGCCCATCTCCAGCAGCTTTCTGATGTGCTTCACGTAGTCGTCCAGCCGGTTGCCGGTCGTAATGTCATAGTCGTTCACAAAGAGCCGCGCGTCCGGGTCCCCGTCCTTCACCCATTGCGCCATCTCCTTGGTGATGCCCTCGCCCAACCGCTGCTCGTAGTAGTTGGCGTGGATCATCTCGTTGTTCAGGTCGTACTCGGCGAACCGCCCCCTGTACCGCGCGCCAATCGACCGCCCCCGCTGCCGCAACTCCACCCGCAGATCAGCGTCGCTCAGCTCCTTCAGCCACTCCTGCACGCGGTTTGGAACGCCCCAGTAGATGCAGTGACCACGCAGCGGAATTCCCGCCTTGTCCGCCCAGCGCAGCATCGCGTCTACCGTCGAGTAGTTCACTACCCCGCGTTCGCGCTCCATGTCGTGCCACTTGAACGACGCCTCGATCACACCGGCGTTGAAGTGGCTGGCGAACACTTCGTTGAATTTCGCCGCGTTCTCCGCGCTCATCCTCCCGGTGAACATGCCCGTAGGTACCGTCGCCCCGAACCAGAACTCGTGGCGCACCTGCTCCACTTGCACCTTCGCCCCCGGTCTGGCCTGGATCACCAGCGTGCCCGTGCGGTTGTTCTGGATGGCGGCGTCCAGGTCGGCCGCCTGCACGGTGCACGCCGCGGCCAGCAATGACAATGTGAAATGTCGGAGTCTCATGGCGGCTCCACTCTATCACCACCGCCGCGCGCCTACTTGCCCGCCCAATACGCCCTGTGCCCGATGTAATCCGCATCCGGCAGGTGGCCCAAGATCACCCGCCGCAACTCCAGGATGTCCACCTCCCCCAGCTTCTGATACAGCACCCTCCCGCCCGGCGCAATCAGCATCGTGAACGGCACTCCAGCCTCCCACTTGGCGTCAAACGCCGCCTGCATGGCATAGGTGTCGTCGGAGGCGAAATGCAGATTCCGTCCGGACGCATGCTGCTTCTGGAGAGCCTTCAATACGCCCTCCCGCTCGTCCGGCAGGTTGGTCGACACCGTCACCAGCTCGAAGTCGCGCCCCCGGTACATCCTGTGCGTGGTCTCCAGTTCGGGAAACTCCGTCACGCAGGGCCCGCACCACGTCGCCCAGAAATTCACCAGCAGCACCTTGCCCGTCGGGTTCGCCCGCAGCGCCTTCAGCCCCTCTGCCGTCACCGGCTCCACGCTCACGGGTTCGGCCTCGATCTTCTTCATCTCCTGCAGCCGGCCGGCGGTCTTCGACTTCCACTTGGTCGAGCACCCGAACACGCCCGTGTGCGCCACCTCCACCGCGCGCCCCGCCAGCAGCGCGTCAATCGCGTTACGGGCATCCTGCGTCTTCACCAGGCTCTCTCTCTGGCTGTTGTCCACGCGCCCTTCGTAGCGGAGCTTCCGCTCCGCGTCGAAGATGAAGATGTGCGGCGTCGCCTTCGGCCCGTAGGCGCGCGACACCGCCTGCGTCTCGCCGTCGTAGAGGTAGGGGAAGTTGAACTTGCGGTGCTCCGCCCGGATCTTCATCTCCTCCAGACTGTCGCTCACGTCCGTGTAGCCCAGCTCATTCAGCCGCACGGCGTCGGGATCGTTGGGCTCAATCGCCACCAGCGTAAAGCTCTTGCCGCGGTAGTCTTCGACCATCTTCTTGAGCCGGCCCTCGTACAACTGCGCCGTCGGGCAGTGGTTGCACGTAAACACGATCGCCAGCACCTTCGACCCGGCGTAATCCGCCAGCTTGTGCGTCTTCCCGTCGATCCCCGGCAATGCGAAATCCGGGGCTGCCGAGCCGATCGCCAGCGTCGGGTGCTCATCCTGTGCCGCAAACGCGCAACACGCCGCCAGCAGCGTCAACAGACAGAAACGGGTCATGGCGCCGGCCTCCTTGCCGGACCCCCATTCTATCCCCGGCAGCCCCGCCCAGTGGCGCAATGCGGCCAACCCGGTATACTCACTTCGAAAAGACCATCCGCCCATGCGCCCACCACTCCTCCCTCTTCTCGCCGCAATCGCAACCTCGCTTTGCGCCCAGGACTCGACCACCGCGGGCCGCTTCCTCGTCAACCATCCGACGCTGCTCAACCTGGGCTTTGAGTGGTCCATCACCGGCGACGACAATCGCAACGCCCAGGTCGCCGTCCAATACCGCGGGCCCGGTGAGTCCGCCTGGCGCACCGCCCTGCCCCTGCTCCGCATCGGCGGCGAGAACGTCGGCCGCGACGTTGAAAACCTCCACTACACCGTGCCCCAGGGCTTCGCCGGTTCCATCCTCAATCTCCAGCCGGGCACGGAGTACGAATGCCGCTTTACCCTCACCGACCCCGACGGCGCCTCCGGACAAACCACCCGGACCGTCAAGGTCCGCACGCGCACCGAACCCCAGTCTTACGCCGCTGGCCGCATCCTGCATGTCTACCCCGCCGACTACAAGGGCGCGCGCCAGAAACCGGACTTTACCGGCATCCTCGAGGCCTACTACGGCGCCGGTCTCGGCGACTGGAGCGTGGTCCGCGAGCGCCGCGCCCAACCCGGCGACACCATCCTGGTCCACGCCGGCCTCTACCGTCCCGAGCGTCTCAACTACGTCGATCCTCTCGCCGCCCCGTTTGACGGCACCTTCACCCTCACGCTGAAGGGGACCCCGGACAAACCCATCACCATCAAGGCCGCCGGGGACGGCGAGGTCATCTTCGACGGCGCGGGCAACCACATCCTGTTCGACGTCATGGCCTCATCGCACCACATCTTCGAAAACCTCACCTTCCGCAACACCGACGTCGCCATGCTGGCGGGCAAGAAGGAGGTGCTCGGCGCCACCGCACTCACGGTCAGGAATTGCCGTTTCGAGAGCATCGGGTTCGGTGTCTGGACCGAATATGCCGGCTCCAGCGACTTCTACATCGCCGGCAATCTCTTCCTCGGCCGCGACGATCGCTTCCGCCTCATCGGTTGGACCGGCCCCCGCTGGGGCGACATCGGCCCCTACTCCTCCCACCTGCTCACCAGCTACTACGCCGTCAAAGTCTATGGCCCCGGCCACGTCGTCGCCCACAACGCCATCGCCTACTTCCACGACGCCATCGGGATCTCCACCTACGGCACTCCCGAAACCGACCCCGAACGCCAGCCTTCCTCCATCGACATCTATGGCAACGACATGCACATGTCCAACGACCACATGTCCAACGACGACTTCATCGAGGCCGACGGCGGCCTGCACAACATCCGCGTCTTTGAAAACCGCGGCGTCAACGCCTTCCACGGCGGCTACAGTTCGCAGCCGATCTTCGGCGGCCCGGCCTACTTCTTCCGCAATCTGCTCTACCACGTCCAATCCGGCGTCGCCTTCAAACTCGACGCCCGCCCGGCTGGGCTCTTCTTCTACCACAACACCGTCATCGGGGAGCAGGCCGTCCGCGGCCCCACCAGCAACGTCCACTGGCGCAACAATCTCTTCCTGGGCCGCGACACGCCCGGCCGGGGCATCATGTACTGGGCCAACGCCACCGCCCAGTACAGCTCGGACTACAACGGCTTCCGCCCGAACAAGGGCGTCGCCGAGCAGTTCCTCTGGCTGGCCGCTCCGCAAAGCAATCCCCAGCAGTGGCAGTCCTTCCGCACCCTCGCCGAATTCCAGGCTGCCACCGGCCAGGAAGCGCATGGCCGTGAAGTCGACTTCGACGTCTTCGAGCAGATGACCCCGCCCGACCCGGCCCGCCGCCATGCCGTCTACCACGCCATGGACCTCAACTTCCGCCTCAAGGCCGGCTCGAAAGCCATCGACGCCGGCCTCGTCCTGCCCACCATCAACGATGGCTTCACCGGCGCCGCCCCGGACCTCGGCGCCCTGGAACTGGGCAGGCCTGAACCCCACTACGGACCGCGCTGGCTCACCTGGAAACCTTTCTACCGTTAGGCAGGCCTTGCCCGCTGCCTGCCGATTAGGTATAGAATCCTTACTGACCATGACTACCAGACGCCAGATTCTCCAAAGCGCGGTCGCGCCCATGATCGTGCCCAGCCTCGTGCTCGGCCAGCGCGCCGGCGCCGTAGCCCCCAGCGACAAGATCGCCTTCGGCGGCATCGGCATCGGCTCGCGAGGCGCTCACGACCTGAGCAAGATCCTCAACATCAGCGATGCGAAGTTCGTCGCCATCTGCGATGTGCGCAACGAACGGCGCGAAACCATCAAGTCGACGGTCGACCAGAAGTACGGCAACCGCGATTGCAAGATGTACGACGACCAGTACGAACTGCTCGCCCGCCAGGACATCGACGCCGTGCTCATCGCCACCGGCGATCGCTGGCACACGCCGCTGTCGATCATCGCCGCCCAGCACGGCAAGGATGTCTATTGCGAGAAGCCCTGCTCCATGTCGATTGAGGAGAGCTGGGCGCTCGGCGACGCCTTCCGCCGTTACAACCGCCTCTACCAGGCCGGTTGCCAGCGGCGCAATGGCGCCAATTTCGCGCTCTGCAAGGAACTGCTGAAGTCCGGCGCCCTGGGCAAACTCCAGGCCCTCTACGCCAACGTCGGCCCCTCGGTCAACTGGCCGCCGCTGCCCAGCCGCGACTGGCTCGCCGCCGAGGAGCTCCCTCCCAAACAGGTGCTCGACTGGGATCGCTGGCTCGGACCCGCGCCGTGGCGCCCCTACCACTCCTCCTACGTCCGCGGCGGCTGGCGCAACTTCTACGACTTCCACGGCGGCGGCATTCTCGAGTGGGGCTCGCACACCGTCGACCTCTGCCACTGGGCCGCCGAGTACGATGACACCCAGCCGGTGGAATACGAGCCCGTCGGCGCCAACACCGGCCCCTACCAGGTGAACTGCCGCTACGCCAACGGCGTGAAACTGATCATGCGCGATAACGCCTGGGACGGCGCCCTGAAGACCGGCTCGTGCAGCTTCCGCATTGAAGGCGACCTCGGCTGGGTGGAGACCGGCGATGCCACCCGGATCGAATGTTCCGACAACATCAAGCCGCTCCTGCGGCCCACCGAATCGGCCAGCCTCGCGCTGGAGAATCACATGAAGGAGCTGGTGCGCTGCATCAAGACGCGCCAGGCGCCCAGCGCCAGCGCCGCCGCCGCGGCAAACTCGCACGTCACCTGCCACGCCGCCTTCATCGCCTACCAGCGCGGCAAGACCCTCACCTGGGATCCCGCCAAACGCGAGTTCACCAACGACGAGATCGCCAACCGCATGCGCTCGCGCGCCCTGCGCGAGCCGTGGAGAATCTGAGCCAATCTGAGCGAAGGAAACCCGCCATGCAGCAAGCAACTACCCCTGCACCAGCACCACAGGCCGCCAAGCCGAGGCCGCCGGCCCCCGTGCCTCCGCCCGAGTTCAAGGAAGGCGCCATCGCCACCATGGATGCCGCTGCCCTGATCCGCATCGTCACCGATGCCGGTTCAACGGAGTTTCAGAAGGCGAAGTCCTGCGTGCGTCTCGGCGAGCTCGGCGCCAAGGAGGCCGTACCCGCGCTCTCCGCGCTGCTCGCCGACGAGCATATGAACGTCTACGCGCGCTACGGTCTCGAGCCGATCGCCGATCCCTCCGTCGATGACGCGCTACGCGCCGCTCTGCCCAAGCTGAAGGGCAACCTGTTGATCGGCGTCATCAACTCCATCGGCAAGCGCAGAGATGCCAAGGCGGGCCCCGCACTCGCCAGAATGCTCTACGGCGCCGACGCCGATGTCGCCCGCGCCGCGGCCGCGGCATTGGGCAGCATCGGCACTGCCGCGTCCGTCAAGGATCTCCAGGCGGCGCTGGCCAAAACCACCGGCATGACCAGAATGGCCGTCGCCGACGCCTCCCTCGTTTGCGCCGAACGCCTCCTCGCCGCCGGCAGCCGCGATCAGGCCCTGGCGCTCTATACCGCTCTCAGCGCCCCCGACCTCCCCAAGCCCGTCCGCCTGGGAGCCATGAACGCCATCATCCGCGAGGAGACCTCCACCAGCCGGCCGCGCTAAACCCGCGCCCGTCAGAGCCCCGACCGGTAGGGAGGGGGTCAGCATTCAGAGCCCCGACCGGTAGAGCCCCGACCGGTAGGGAGGGGGTCAGCCAGGCCAGGCGCGTCTTCAACGGGAGCGGTTCGCCCCGGCGCCTCATCGATCTTGATCGACCAGCTACCTAATGTCCCGGGGGCTGCGGGAGAGGGTGTGCACCGGAAGGCCTTCACGGCCTGACAAGAACTAGAAGCTTCCCCTGCCGCTACGCCGGTCCGGCCAGCAGGCCTCGATCCACATCTTGAGTGTTGTCTGGTGCCATGTTGGCGTCCGCCCCGTGATGTACGGTTCCAACTCGGTCTCAAACCGCGAGACGAGGGTGTCGCGGTTGATCAAGCCTGCTTGGGCCAGGAAGATCACGTCGCGGATGTCCCTCTCATTGCTCCGCTCCAGTTTGGTCAATGCAAGATCATGCGGTTCGAGAGCCCACAAACGGACCTTCGACCATGCCGGGAATACCCGAGCCAGGCGCTCTCCATAATTAGCTGGGCAGTTCGCCACGCCAACGTGATCGATGTAAACCCGATGTTTCTTCTGGAGGGCCGAGCCCCTGCCAGCCAGTTGAACGATCCGCTCGGCAGCCTCTCTTGGAATCACCGTGAAGACATCCAGGTCCGCGGTTTCTCGCCCGAATCCATAGTGCTGGCTGACTACGAATCCGCCGATGCAATGGAGGTCGACGGGCTCGGCGAGCTGGGCGTCCAATTCCGTGAGGAATGACAGCCACGGCTCGAAGGGGCTAGCAGGCGGCATCGTCAAGGTCCTCGGCTTTCGCTCTGGTCAACACGTTCCAATGCTCTGCCAACGGCGACCGGTTGGTGCGCATCCATTCCTGGGTTGCCGCTGGCATGGAATCCCAGCAAAACGTCGCTTCCCGGAGTAGACGCGCACGCTCCAACACGTGAACCGCGGCGAGTACCTCGGGCGTTTCGACACGCGACAGTTGCAGCAGGAACCCCAGACGGTTTTGCAGGTCTTGGAGCTTTGCCTGCCGAACCAGCCAATCCAGGTCCATCCGGCTGGCGTATTGCCGGACGAGCCAGGGGAGCGCTTCCACCACCCGCGCATCGACGTCGGGCCTGCCGAGCGCGGACAACAGCAAGGCGTCAGGGCTGTACCTCGACCGCGCAGGTGGAACGTGTGCGAATCCCGGATACCTCAATGCGCTCAGTCTCGCCCTGAGGCGATCATCGGACCAGCCTTCGACATCAGCCGGACGCCCTGTCTTCATTCGGATTCGAAGCGCTGCCGTTAAGGGCCTCGCTCCGTTTTCGAGCAGCGACAGGTAGGGCTGGGAAACGCCGAGCAAAGTTGCCGCCTCGACCTGCGTCAGGCCGTTCCGCTTGCGCCAGTGCTGGAGGTATGCCGCCATCTCCGGCTCCAGCTTCATCCTATCATGTAATATTACAAATTGCGATCCGGCTTGTGAGCCGCACGAACAGGTTGGTTGCCGCAGCTCCCTCCTCCTCTTGCGGGCGGACGCGCCTCAGAGCAGTTCATTCAGGTCCTCCACGCTGAGGCCCGCCGCGTGGAGAATCTGCCGCAAAGTCCCTGGCCGGATGCGCCGGTGTGCTGGCACGGCAACGCGCGCCCTTGGTTCGTCTCGCCTCAGAATCATGTGACTTCCCTATTGGCGTTGGAGGACGAAACCGAAGCGCTCCAGTGCCTTGCGCAGGTGGTCACCGGAGAGGATGTTCCGCAGCGCTTCTTCCCGCGTGTCTCCCTGGGAGACACATCCGGGCAGAACGGGCACAGTGGCAACGAAGCCTCCGTCTGGTTCTCGTTCCATGACCACGGTGTAACGCATAGCCACCTCGCAACAATAGTCTAACGCGGATCTTCCCAGGCGCCATCGATGCAATGGAGCAGCGGCCTCGAGTCAAGCCTGTCACTATGCACCCGCCACCCAAGTAGGTGACTGCTTTGCGGAGCGCCACACTGTGGGCGCACAAGCAGCAAAAAGCCCTTCCTCCCGGAAGGGCCTTCACTGACTTCAATTTCGCGATTCCGTTATGGTGCGGATGAGAGGACTTGAACCTCCACTCCCTTGCGAGAACTAGAACCTGAATCTAGCGCGTCTGCCAATTCCGCCACATCCGCACGACGTGGGATCAACTCCATTTTGAAGGCTCGGCCCGCCAATGTCAATTCAAGCCGGCCAGCTCGCCTTCAATTGCCGCAGCTCCAGCACCAGCCCCATCACCAGCCGCTCCACCTCGTCCCGCACCGCCTTGTGTACCGACTCCTTCTCCCCGATCGGATCCTTCACCTTCCAGTCGCGCGCGCGCGTCACCGGCAGCCCCCGCAGCGGTACACCGCTGATATTCACCACCAGGTCCACGTCGTGCAGCGGCACCTCGCCCACCGCCTTCGGATACTGGTCGGTCAGCTCGATCCCCTTCTCCCGCATCACCTTGTGCGTCACCTCCGGGATCAGCGACGCCGGCGACAGCCCGGCGCTCTCCGCCGTCAGCACGTCCGCGCCGTAGGCGCGCGCAAAGCCCTCCGCCATCTGGCTGCGGCACGCATTGCCCACGCACACAAAGAGCACTTTCATCCGGCGCATGACTCTATCTTCTCCAGAAAGCGGCGATGGATGCGACTGCCGGCCGACAGCTCGGGATGAAACGTGGCCGCCAGGTGGAGGCCGCTTTCGACCAGTACCGGGTTGCCCTCGTACGTCGCCAGCACCACCGCCCCCTCACCCAGCCGCCGGATGATGGGCGCGCGGATGAACACCGCCTCAATCTCTTCATCGCCGCCCAGAGCGTGCCCGCTCAGCCGCGCCACGCGGCTGTCGAGCTGCCGCCCGTAAGCGTTGCGCTGCACCGCCATATCCACCAGCCCCAGCGACGCCTGCGGCGGATTCAGCACCTCCGTCGCCATCAGGATCGCCCCGGCGCAGGTGCCGAACACCGGCTGCCGCGCGCCGAAGCGCCGCAACGGCTCCACCAGCCCGTAGTACTCCATCAGCCTCAGCATCGACGTCGACTCGCCGCCCGGAATCACCAGGCCGTCGATCACGTCCAGCTCGGAGGCGTGGCGGACTTCGATGACCCGCGCGCCGGCGCGCTGCAACGCGCCGGCATGCGCTTCAAAATCGCCCTGTAGGGCCAGTACCCCGACGTTCATGCCTACCAGCCGCGTGTCTGCATCAGATCCGCTTCCGGAATCTGGCGGATGTCCAGCCCCGGCATGGCGTCGCCCAGCTCCTCGCTGGCCTCCAGCACCGCCTTCGGGTCGTTGTAGTGCGTGTTGGCCTTGACGATCGCCTTGGCCCGCGTCTCCGGGTCGGACGACTTGAAGATGCCGCTGCCCACAAAAATCGCCTCGGCGCCCAGCAGCCGCGCCAGCGCCGCATCGGCCGGCGTGGCGATGCCGCCCGCCGAAAAGTTCGGCACCGGCAGCTTGCCGTGTTCGTGGACGTACTCCACCAGCTCCAGCGGCGCCTGCAGCCGCTTGGACTCGGCCACCAGCTCGTCCTGCCCCAGCACCGTGATCTGCTTCATCTCCTTCACGATGGTCCGCATGTGCCGCACCGCCTCCACGATGTTGCCCGACCCTGCCTCGCCCTTGGTGCGGATCATCGCCGCCCCCTCGGCAATGCGCCGCAGCGCCTCGCCCAGGTTGCGGCAGCCGCACACGAACGGCACTTTGAAGTCGCGCTTCCACACGTGGTGCTCTTCATCGGCCGGCGTCAGTACCTCGGACTCGTCGATATAGTCCACCTTCAGCGCCTCCAGCACGCGCGCCTCGGCAAAGTGGCCGATCCGCACCTTGGCCATCACCGGGATCGACGTCGACGCCATGATCTCTTTGATCTTGCTGATCGCCGCCATGCGCGCCACGCCGCCCTCCTTGCGGATATCGGCCGGCACCCGCTCCAGCGCCATCACCGCGCAGGCGCCGGCCTGCTCGGCGATCACCGCCTGCTTGGCGTCGGTCACGTCCATGATCACGCCGCCCTTGAGCATCTCCGCCAGGCCGACCTTCACCCGGAACGCATCATCGAGGTATTGCATCGTGAATCTCCTTACACAATCGCCGGCTCCAGCCCGGCGCTCGGCGCCGAGCGGGCCACTTCCAGTTCGTCCTTGAACATCCTTCCGAGCCGCGCCAGACCGCTCTCAATCGCGGCCGGCGTGAGCCCGGCAAAACTCAACCGCAGCGCGCCCGGCTCCGGCCGCGTCACCGCGAAGTACCGCCCGGGCAGATAACTCGCCCCCGCCGCCTGCGCCCTCGGCAACAGTTCGGAGGCGTCCAGCGGCTCCGGCAGCCGCACCCACAGATTCATCCCGCCCTGCGGCCGCGTGAACCGCGTCCCGGCGGGCAGGTGCCGCTCGCACGCCTCCAGCACCGCCTTCAGCCGCTCGGCCCCGGCCTCCACCATTCGCTGCCGGTGGCGGTCGAGCCGGCCCGATTCGGCAAACCGCAGCAGTACCGCCTGCGAAAGCTGGTCCGAATGCAGGTCGGTCCACTGCTTGATCTCCGCCAGCCGCGCGATCACCGCCCGCGGTCCCACCACCCAGCCGACCCTCAGACCCGGGAAGGCCAGCTTCGAAAAACTCTTAATCTGGAGCGTCAGCCCGGAGCCGTCGAGCTGCGCCAGCGTGGGCAGCGGCTCGCCGGCGTAGCGCAGGTCCCCATAAATGTCGTTTTCGACCACGATGAGACCGCTTTCATGCGCGTTTTTGAGCAGGTTTTGACGCGCCGCCAGCGGCATCGTCGCGCCCGTCGGGTTCTGGAAATTCGGCGTCACCACCAGCAGCCGCGACCGCTCCCGGGTGATCAGCCGCGGAAGCGCCTCGGTGTCCAACCCGTCGGGACCCACCGGCACCCCCACCGTCCGCACCCCCGCCCGGGCGAAAACATTGCGAAGACCAGGGTAGATGGGGTCTTCCACCAGCACTGTATCGCCCGGCTGCGTGAACAGCCGTTGCAAGAGGTCGAACGCCTGCTGGCAGCCGCTGCTCACCAGCACGTCGCTCTCTGGCGAGGCGCCGGCCAGCAGGTACCGCCGCAGCGGCGCGTATCCCAGCGGCGAGCCAAGTTGAAGAATCTTAACAGCTTCCCCGCCCTCGATCACCTCCGTGCAGGAGGCCCGGAACTCATCCATCGGGAACAGCTCCTCGGCCGGCCGCGCTGAAGTGAAGTTAATCACCCCATCGGCGCTCGGAATCGGGGGGTCGCTCGCCGGGGCCGCCATAAAGCGCTCGTCCCACCGGAACCCGGGCCCGGCCACGAAGCTCCCGCGCCCGACGTGACCGCGGATCAGCCCCTCCTGCTCGAGCAGCTCGTAGGCCGACGCCACGGTAGCCCGGTTCAGGCCCAGTTGGCCAGCCAATTCCCGAGTTGGAGGGATGCGCTCCCCCGGCGCCAGCCGGCCCGAGAGGATCTCCTGGCGGATGTAGGCGTGAAGCTGCCTATAGATAGGCTCTGTCGAACTGTTGTCGAGCTGGGGCAGCAGCGCCATTTGGTAATCCTGAGATTACCAAATTGGCTCGTTTGGCTCAAGGGGTTGGCTGATCGAGGAAAGGCACGGTTCGAATCCGTACCCCGGCCTCTGAAAACAGGTCCATGGTGCGCTGGAAGTGCTCGTTGTACTTGTCGCTGGAGTACTGCTCAAAGCGCGTCTCGTCGGTGACCACCTCCACGATGCCCGCCTGCACGATGGCCCGTGCGCAGTCCATGCAGGGCATCAGGTCGGTGTAGATGGTGCAGCCCTCCAGCGCCGTGCCGGCGCGGGCGGCGTTGTAGATGGCGTTGCGCTCGGCGTGCTCGATCCAGAGGTATTTCTCGGGGCGCTCCAGGCGTTCGGGCACATCGTCACGGACGTGGCGGGGCAGGCTGTTGTAGCCGGTGGAGCGGATTTCGTGGGCGGGACCGACGATGACGCAGCCCACCTGCGTGGAGGGATCCTTGCTGCGCCGAGAGACGACGCGGCAGATTTCCAGGTAGTAGCGGTCCCAGTCCGGCACTTGCGGCATGCATTTCAAAATACACGAATGCGAGACTGGAGGTGGGGAGGATCGACGTTGCTGCCAAGAGAACACGGAGCCTGGTCGCTGCTACTAACGCCGTTTGTGGCCGCGCTGCTGGTGGCCGGGCGCCTGAACGGGGAGGCCGCGCTGGCGCTGGCGGCGGTGCTGGCGGCGTTTCTGGTGCGGGAGCCGCTGATTGTGCTGGCGCGCCAGCGCTGGGTGTGGAGGGAGCAGCGGGCGGAGGCGGCCGTGGCGCGGAAATGGCTCCTGATCTGGGGCCTGGCTGTGGCCGGCTCCGGCGGCGCGCTGGTGTGGCGCTGGGGCTGGCGGGAGGCGGGGCTGATGGGCGCCGGGGCGGCCGCCCTCACCGGAATCGCCGTCTGGATGACGGTCAACAACCGGCAGCGGTCGGCCTGGCTCCAGGTGGCCAGTTGCGGCGGATTGACGTTTTCCGCCGTCGCCTCGGCGCGGGCGGTGAGCGGCGGGTTTCCGCAATGGGCGTGGATCCTGTGGGGGCTGTGCTGGCTGCAGGGGGTGGCGGGCATCCTGACGGTACACACGCGTCTGGAGGCGCTGACGGGTAAGAAGACCGGCAAGACGGAGAACCGCTTCCGCCCGCAAGCCTGGGCGGCGGTGGGGCTGATGGCGGGGGTGGCGGTGGGGCTGGCGGTGAAGGGCGCCTGGCTGCTGGCCCCGGCGCCGGGCTTGGCCGCCTTGGCGCACGGCTGGGAGCTGGCAGCCATGCGGCTGGAGACCCGGCTGAAGGTGGTGGGACTGCGAGCGATGTCGCTTTCGATCGGCTACGCGCTGCTGGTGGTGGCCGCGCTCAGGATGGGCGGCTGATGCCGCGCCGGCGGGCGAATTCGGCGCCCAGGTCGGTGAGGCGCTCCAAGGGGAGAATCTGGCGCGCCAGACCGAACAGCACGCGCTCTTCCACGGCGAAGTGCTCGCGGGTGAGTTCGATGACGCGCTTCATCAGCGAGCGGGCGGCGGGGAGCTCCTCGGCGGCCAGCAGTTCGGAGAGCAGGCGGCGCTGTTCGTTGTGCTCGGCGAACATGGCGTCCAGGGTCTCGCGGACGCCGCGCTGGTCGGCGGGCAGGGCGTGGAACAGCAGGCTATCCTCTTCGATCGCGTGGGCCATCAGCACGGCTTCCAGTGCGCGCGCCGCCTCACGCAGAGCGGTCAGATCCATCGACGGCCGGTGGTTGTCGAGGTAGCGCAACAGCGAAAGCAGCGCGGCATGTTCGCCGAGCAGCAGGTCGATCAAATCGAGTGTGGGGCGCGGGATAAAAGAAGACACAGTAGTCCTGATTTGCTATTGTGCCAGAAGCCGGGCGGAAAAGGAATAGTAGAAGAAGGCCTGCTGGTCGCAATCGCCGGCGGGGAGGCGGTTGCACGGAGCCGGTTTGATAGGATTGAGTTTCTAAGGCGATGACCAGGACGAGCCGGGTGGCTATCGCGGTGGCGTGTGCGTTGGTGCTGCTGCACACGGTGGCCTTCCCATTTCAAAAGAAAAAGAAGGACAAGGACTTCACACAGACGCTGGCGGCGCTCCCCGAGCCGCCTGCGGCGGTGACGGTGGAGACGGCGCGGCTGAGCTACCGGGTGACCCCGCTGTCGGCCAAGGGGTTGTTATCGCAGCAGACGCGCGATGCTCTGAAAACGCTTCTGGCGTTGTCGCGCGGCACATCGGTGGTGAAGATCCGCGCCTATGTGGCCGGCACTGGCGACCTGAGGCGGATCCAGTCCATCGTCTCGGAGGAGTTCAGCGAGCGGCGGATCGCGCTGCCGGTACTGAGCGTCGTGCAGGTGGGCGGTCTGCCCCTGGAGGGCGCTCAGGTGCAGTTGGAAGCGACGCTGCAGGAGCGGCGGGTGGTGAACCCGCGGGGTGTGCTCTTTATCGCTGGGCAGGAGACGGCGGGCGCTGGACTGGCCAAAGCGCTGGACGCGGCCGGCGGCCAGGCGGAGGACATGCTGCGGGTGAGTTGTTTCGCCGATCTGCTGGAGAGCGCGCAGGCATTGCGGACCGACATCGGCAGACGGTTTCCGAAGGCGCAACTGTCGCTCGTGCAGGCACAACGAATCACCGGCCGCCCGGTAACGCAGTGTGAAGGCGTGGCGCGGCTGAGAAGCGCGGCCGCACCCTCGCCGGATGCGGTGCCTGTGACCGCGCCGCGGCTGGTGCTGGCCGGAGCGCAACTGGCCTTCCGCTACCAGGAAGAAGACGCGCGGCTGGCCTTCCAACGTCTGGAAAAGACGCTGCAGGCCGCCGGATCGTCGCTGCGGCGGGCGGTGAAGCTGAACGTCTATCCGCTGTCGCCGCAACTGGCCGACCTGGTGCGCAAGGTGCAATTCGACTTCTTGGACCGGCGGCACCCGCCGGCGACGACGATGCTGCCGTTTGAGGGTCTGCCATCAATGGACGCCAGCTTCGGGCTGGAGGTGGTGGCCTTGGCGGACGGCGCTGGTTCTTCATCCCAATAAAGAGGTACTCAAACATGACACAGAAACCGGTGGTGACCTTTGGCGAGATCATGCTGCGGCTGGCGCCTCCCGGCTACGAGCGGCTGATGATGTCGCCGATGCTGGTGGCAACCTTCGGCGGCGGCGAGGCCAACGTCGCCGTCTCTGTGGCCAACTTCGGCATGCCGGCGCGCTATGTGACCGTGCTGCCGGACAACCCGATCACCGACGCCTTCGTCTACCAGATGCGCGGATTCGGCATCGACACTTCGTTCATCCGCCGCGCCGCCGGGCGCTTCGGCATCTACTTCGTCGAGCCGGGGGCCAATCAGCGGCCGTCCAAGGTGGTCTACGATCGCGCCGGCTCGTCGATCGCCGTCGCCAAGCCGGGCGATCTGGACTGGCAGGCGATCTTCGCCGGCGCGGGGTGGTTCCACGTGACCGGCATCACGCCGGCGCTGTCGCAGTCCGCCGCCGACCTGTCGATTGAGGCTGCCAGGACCGCCCAGTCCATGGGCGTGCCTGTCTCCTGCGACCTCAACTACCGCAAGAACCTGTGGAAGTACGGCAAGTCCGCCCAGGAGGTAATGACGGAGCTGGTGAAGTACGTGGACTACGCCATCGCCAACGAGGAGGATTGCCAGAAGGCGTTGGGCGTTTCGGTCGACGTGGACGTGCATGCCGGCAAACTGGACCGGGCGCAGTACGAAGCGCTGGCAAAGAAGGTGCTCGACAGTTATCCGAACCTGAAGCTGATCGCCATCACCTTGCGC
>JACRBC010000153.1 GCA_016213245.1 Candidatus Solibacter usitatus
ATAGGCTGTGAGCGGTCAAAACCGCGAGAACAAATTGCCGGCGCGGTCGCCGGCGAGGTATAACAATCCTTGTCCTGCCTTACGCCCATTGGCCGGTTTTGAGGTGTCCCTCATTGGCCGGTTTTCAGGTGTCCCCCGAGGTCCAGGGGACTTGCTGGCGCTTCAGGCGGTCGAGCGCCGGCCGCGCCGCTTCCCAAGAGTACGTGTCATGATCCAACAGGGTCCCGTCGAGATCCGTGAAGACGAGATACATATGACGCCCACCCCAGACTACAGTAACTGGGAAGTGCGGATGGATCATGTCCGGACTCCGTTTTCCAGCAAGAATGCCTGTAGGGAGGACCGCGAATCATGGGATCCCGAAGTTGGCTGATACTCTCGCTCGGGTTCGGCACGTTGATTCTCTTGATTGCGCTCCTCGGGTTTGGCGCGATGCGAAGGGCGCAGAATCTGCACGAGCAGGCGATGTCCGCTCACGTGGCATACCTGCAGACCGACACCGTGTTGCGGGAGATCCCTGCCGACCTGTACATGAGCGGCATCCTGATTCGGGACTACCTTTTGGACCCGTCGCCCACAACAGCTCCCGAATATCAAGAGGAGCTCGTGTCACTGCATTCTTCAATTCGGCAGCGACTCGACCTTCTTGCTCAGCGATTGGGAAGTGGAGAAGAGACGACGAGTCTTCGCCAACTGCGGACAGAACTTGAAGCGTATTGGAAATCGGTGGATCCGATCCTGACTTGGTCTCCCCAGGACAAGCTAGCATTCAGCCGGATGTTCCTTCGACAGGAGGTGCTCCCGCGGCGGGAGGCAGTTGTGGCTCTGGCACGCGAAATCAGCGAGATTAACGCCGCGAACCTACGAAAGGAACAGCGGAGACTCCAGGGGAGCCAGGAGCTGTTTCAGAGTTTCCTGCGCAGAACCGTTGCCTTGGCGCTTGCTCTCGGCCTGGTTGTCGCCGTGATCAGCACGGCCCGGGTGGCCGTCCTCGAACGCCGTAGCGAGCGACAGCGCGGACGGGCCGAACACGCGGAAGGGGAACTGCGGCGGCTCTCGCGCAAGCTGGTGCAGACACAAGAGGAAGAGCGGAAGTCGCTGTCGCGCGAGCTACACGATGCGGTCGGCCAGATGCTGTCCGCCATGACCATGGAACTCGGGAATCTGGAGTCTTTCATAACGTCCTCGCCCGAGAAACTACGCGAACGGTTGAACGAAGCCCGGAGCCTGAATGCCGAAACCTTGCGCGAAGTTCGCGCCCTGGCGATGGGGCTGCGGCCGACCATGCTGGACGAACTCGGACTAGGACCGGCGCTCCGTTGGCAGGGGCGGGAGTTCTCGCGCAGAAGCGGCGTGACGGTGACGGTTCAAATTGATGGCGACCTCGATGGCTTACCGGAGGCTCACCGAACCTGCATCTACCGGATTGTCCAGGAAACTCTCACCAACTGCGCCAGGCACGCCCAAGCGAAGAGTATCCGAATCTCGATCTACGGACGACACGATTGGGTAAAGCTTTCCATTCAGGACGATGGTGTCGGCTTCGATCCAGGCGGGGCGAATGCTCGCGGCCTTGGGCTGATTGGCATCCAGGAGCGGGTGCGCGAACTCGAAGGGACAGTCATCATCGTGTCCGCGCCAGAAAAGGGAACTATTGTGGAAGTGGAAGTTCCGGTTGGCGGAGGAGTGACCGCGGGATGATTCGTGTTCTGATCGCAGATGACCACGGCGTGATGCGCAAGGGCCTCCGTCTGCAACTTGAGCAGCACGAGGGGATCGAAGTGGTGGGCGAAGCGGCGGACGGCCGTGAGGCGGTGAGACTCTCTGAGGAACTCCACCCAGACGTGGTAATGATGGATATCGGCATGCCGAACCTGAACGGAATCGAGGCGACGGCGCAGATATTGAAGCGTAATCCGAATACCGGGGTGATCATCTTAAGTGTCCACTCCGACGAAGAGTATCTCGTGCGCGCCCTTACCGCTGGCGCGAAGGGCTACCTTCTCAAGGAAAGCGCCGACGTCGATTTGCTGCGTGCGGTCCAGGCGGTTGCCCAGAAGAAATCGTTCTTCAGTCCCACAGTCGCCAAGACACTCTTGGAGGACTACGTCCAGCAGATGAAGCAGCGCGGACTGAAAGATTCCTATGATTTGCTGACCGATCGCGAGAAGGAAGTTTTCCAACTTCTGGCGGAGGGCAAGCCGGCCAAGGAGATTGCCGCCATCTTGAACCTGAGCCCATATACCGTGGAGACCCATCGGACACACATTATGCAGAAGCTCGACATCCACAGCGCGGTGGATCTTGTGCTCTACGCAGTGCGCAAGAAAATCATTTCGTAGAAGGCCCCGGCGTTGATGGACCCCAGGGTTGCATCCGGACCGGCAGTATTGGCGGCGGCGGACATAGCGGCTCTCACGTCCTGGCCACCGCCAGCCTCGATCCTCCTTCCAAAGCTGGCACACGCAGGCGCGCCTCAGAGACTCACATGCGTTTCGGTGGATGAGTGTTCGCGCCGGCTATGCTGGATCTCAGGTCAGCGAGGTAAGCAGGCGCCGCAAGGTGGGCACGCCGCATGGTGTTCTAATCAACCCAGAGGCACCTCATGAACCGGAGACACTTCTTATCAGCGACCGCGGCTGCATGGTGGCAGGCCGCAGGGCAATCCTACGGCACATCCACGGCGCCGGGGGCCGTGCCGGAGTGGGAGGCCGATCTGTTCGGCCTGGAGCGGCACTCGAAGACGCCGGTGACGGCACGCATCGAACTGCTGAAGGCGGGCCGGTCCTACTTTGTCCGCGCCACGTCGAAGGAAGGGGTGCAGGGGATTGCGCGCGTGAAGCAGATTGAGGACTATCTGCCAATGCTGACGCGTGTGGCGATGCCGTTTTTCGCCGGCAAAGACGTCAGGCGGCTGGAGACGCTGATGGACGAGTTCTACATCCGCAACTACAAGCTGGCTGGACAAGCTCTGTGGGCGCCGGCGGCCTACGTGGAGCAGGCGCTGTTCGACCTGTACGGCAAAACGGTGGGCAAGAGCGTGGGCGCGCTGCTGGGCGGCGTGAAGCGCACGCAGATTCCGGTGTACCTGTCGGGTTCCGGCCGCGAGACTACGGCGGAGGAGGAGGTGGCGGTTTACCAACGGGGCCTGGCGGAGACCGGTGCGCGGGCGGTGAAGTTCAAGATCGGCGGGCGCATGTCGCGCAACGCCGACGCCTATCCGGGGCGCACGGAGAAGATGCTGGAGCTGGCCCGCAAGACCTACGGCGACAAAGTGGTGATCTACGCGGACGCCAACGGCAGCTACAACGCGGCCAAGGCGATCGAGGTGGGGAAGCTGCTGGCCGGGCTCAAGTGCGGCTTCTTTGAGGAGCCTTGCCCGTGGGAGGAGATCTCGGAGACCAAGCGCGTGGCCGACGCGCTCTCCATGCCAATCGCCGGCGGTGAGCAGGACTCCAGTTTCTGGAAGTTCAGCCACATGATCGGCACGCGCACGCTGGACATCGTGCAGCCGGACCTGAACTACAACGGCGGGTTCATCCGCGCGGCTCGGGTGGCGCGCATGGCGGCGCGGGCGGGCATCCCCATCACGCCGCACAACACGCAGACCGGCGTGACGTCGTGCTACATCCTGCAATTTGCCTCGGCGATTCCGAACGTTGGTCCGTACATGGAGTATCCCTACCGGGGCAAGTACGAGAACGAACCCTGGCACTCGCCGCAGTTTGTGATTCGCGACGGGACCATCGCCGTACCCGAGGGGCCAGGGCTGGGCGTGGAGATTGACCCTGCCTATCTGGCGAAGGCGGCAGTGGTGTCAACGGCCGGCGGGTGAGTGTTGGCGGCGGCCGTCTTCACGTCTCCACCAGCAGGCGCACCGGCCCCAGCAGCCCGGATGGCAGCAGCGGCGAGGCCTTCGTATACGGCCGGAATGGGCTGAAGGTGTACCGGCCTGTGGGACTGGCGCGGCCCTGCAGGAGCCATTCGGGCCAGGCTTTGAGCCGCCCCCTGTCGCTCCACTCGGCGTCTTCCGGCAGGTGCGCGTCGCCGATCATGCGGTTGGGCCAGAGGTTGGTGACTTTGATCTCCAGGAGATTCTCGCCGCCAGGGACGACACCTTCGAGCACGGCGTGAAACGGGCGGCGCCACAGGATGCCCAGGTCGTTCCCGTTGAGGCGCACGCGGGCGATCTCGCGCACCGAGCCGAGGTCGAGCGCGAGGCGACTGCCGGCCAGCGAGGCGGGGACGTGGATTGGCTTGCGGTAGACGGCCGTGCCGCTGTAGAAGCGGATGCCGTCCTCCGGCCGCTTGGACCAGTCCTCCAGGGTTGCGAGTTGAACCGGGCGGTCCGGCCCGCCGAGCTTCGGATCGAAGGTCACCTCCCAGGCGCCGCTGAGTTCCAGTGCGGTGCGCCGGCCTGAGAAGTTGCGGCCCGGCGCGCGCCCGGCGGACTTGTCGCGGAAGACGATGAAGTAGCTCTCCTCCGGTTCAAAGCGAAGCGGGATCAGCGTGTCGCCCTGGGGCGTGGAAGAAAACTCCGGCAGCGGCCTCATCGCACCGCTCTCCGGGTGCCACAACTCGGGAGCACGGCCGCGGACGCGGAAGGTGCACGCGGCTTCAACCGCGCGCGGCTCGCCGTTGCTGACGAAGTAGATGTCCATCGTCGCTGAGCGGCGATGGGCAAAGCGCAACGGGGCATCGGAGCTGAAGTCCGGCCGCACGCCCATCCGCATCCCCATCCCCGTCCCCATCAAAACCTGCTCGACCACCTCCGATGGCGGATAGAGCTCGACGTGCAGGGGCGAAAGGGTGTGCGGGATGGCCCACGGGCCGAGATCCAGGGCGGGCGAGGCGCCGCAGGTCCAACGCGCATCGGTGAGGATCACTTGTTCGCCGGCTCCGGGCCGGTCAATGGAGATGGCGCCGGCCAGTTCTTCCGGGTACTGCGGGTTGTCCGGCAATGCCACGTTCACCGATATTTCGTTCGCGCCCTGCCGCAGGTGGGGTTTCAGGTCGAAGATTGCCACCCGGCGGAAGCCCTCCAGGCGGTCGCGGTCCAGGATGGCGTCGGCCCACGACTGCGGGACCAGTGCGCCGTTCACGCGAAGTTGAATGCCGCCCGAGGCGTGAAACTCGGCCACGGCGGTATCGGCTGAACCGGGAACTATCTCCAGGGTGCGGCGGAAATCGCGGGCGCCTTCCGATGACCAGATGCGCCGCGAGCGATAAAACGGCGGCACTTCACCCGGCGCCTTCCGGCGCGCGGCGACACCTTCGCCCCATACGACTCTACCCTTGCCGGCGCGCCGTTCGGCGACGCCAGCCGGCGGAGCAGCCCCACCCCACAACGCACCGGCGATGCGCCGCACTTCGCCGTCGCACTCCGGATAGCCGCTCAACCCCGGAGCCTTCTCCGGCGGCAGTCCGATGACGGTGGCGCCCGCTTCGACCAGTTGCCTCACCTTGCCGAGCAGTTGGGGCGTCATTGCAGGTGATTCGGGCAGCACCAGCACGCGATACTCCATGCCGTCCGGCAACGCCAGCCGGCCGTTGCGCACGCTGACGCGGCCGAGCAGCGCCTCCGGCGTGCAGGCGTCGAACTTGTAGCCGCGCGGGGCGAGCCGGGGCGACTGGAAGACGTTGGGCGCGCCTTCGGGGCTCAGGTAGAGCGCATCGGCCACCCACCGGCCTTGCCGCAATATGTGCTGGCAGCGTGCCGTGTAGCGGTGCCAGGGCTGCGAGAGCTCCCACCAGGTTTGCGTGCGGTCGCAGTGGATGCCGTGGACCGACAGGCTCAGTCCCGGCTTGATCTGTGGGAACGGCTGGTGGATCGAACGGTGGATCACGAAGCGGTTGATGCCTTCGCTGAAGGCCCAATCGCCGTTGGCTTTCACCGAGGCGGGGTGCAACTGCCAGGCGTCGCGCGGGCCGGAGGTGAAGGCCTCGGCGGCCACGACGGGACGCCCGTAGACGTGGGCGACGGAGGTGGCCTCCTTCACGCTGTAGCGTGCGTCGAAGAAGCCGCTCCAGAACTCGCACATGGGCACGTCGGCCGTCGCGCCCAGCGTCATGTCGTCGCAGGGCGTCATGTCGTAGGGCTCGATGGAAAGAAACAGCCCGGCCTTGCGCGCCAGCTCCGCCATCAACCGGCCGTGGTTTTCGGCGATGAGGTCGGAGACGGTCTGCCGCAGGTCCCAGAGGAAGCGTTCGGAGACCTCCAGGGTTTTGACAACGAGGCCCTGCATGACGGGCAGGAACGGAATGGGATCGTAGCCGCGGCGCCGCCGGAACTCGGCGGCGAAGCCGGCCGACCAGTTTTGCGCTCCGACCTCCCAACTGTCCAGGTGTGTCCCGGCCAGGGCTTTACGGGCGGCGCCGGCGTCGGCGACCAGGCGCGAGGTGAACTCGCGGAAGTGATCTTCGAGCGCGGCTCTTTCGAGCTTGTCGCATTCGAGCCCTTCCGACGGCGCCGGGCGGTTGGTCTGCCCGGTGCTGGTGTGGCCGAAGCGCAGGATGGTCCAATTGCCGGACGGAACGTCCCAGGTCAAGCGGCCCGCGGAGTCCATGCGCGAGCTGAGATCGATGATACTATTCGCGGCGATCACTTGCTCCGGAGGCAGCGCGTCAAAGCGCGAGGGAATCTCGAACGCGGGGCGCACGCCGGGCTGTGAGGAGTATGGGCCGCGCACATAGAGGGCCTTTTCGCGAATGCCGTCGATGCGGTGCGGCGCCGCCGGGGAAGGGAAGGCCAGCACGGCGACGTCGCGGTAGAAGCCGCGCACGCTCTCCGGCTGGGGCAGCGGCGCGTCGAAGCGCGCGGGTCCTTGCACGTGAGTCTCCGACGCGGTCACCTTCTGCATCGATCGTTCGGGTGTGACCCACGCCCCGCCGCTACCGGTCCAGCCGGGCGCGCTGTTCATTTCGATTTGCAGGCCGAGACGCGCGCACTCCTCCATAGCGTGCCGGAAGAGCTCCCGCCACTGCGGGCTGAAGAACGCCACCGGGCCCTTGGGCGTGGTGAGGGAGACCTCCATGGCGATAATGCCGCCGATGCCCACCCGCTGCATTGCTTCCAGGTCGGCGGTGATGCCATGGCGGCTGATGTTACCGTTCTTCCAGAACCAGTAGACCCATGGCCGGGCGTCATCGGGCGGCGAGACGAATTCGAGCGCCAACTCTGCCGGCGTGGTGGCGGGCGCCGGTGCGGCCGGGGCCACCGAGGCAGCCAGGGCCAGCCATTCGCGCCGCGTCAGGTCGATGGGATGCATGGGTGATTCCGTTCCTGGGTCCGCCAGGGAGCCCGAACCGCATCATATCCCGGACAGGTGCACGATCTTGTGTGTGAGAATGTACACAGGCGAGTACAACAGATGACAGAGACCTTGAGCATTCGCATCGATTCGGCCACCAAGCAGCGCCTGGAGGCCTTGGCGCAACGCTCCCGGCGTTCGAAGTCGTTCCTGGCGGCAGAGGCAATCGCTTCCTTCGTGGAAGCGGAAGAGTGGCAGATTGCGGAGATTCAGGCGGGTCTCGCCGAACTGGGTTCCGGGGCGGAGGTGAGCCACGACCGAGTGTCGAAGTGGCTGGCGTCGTGGGGCACAAAGGCTGAGACGAAAGCGCCGCGATGAGGATTGTCTGGCCGCGGCGGGCCGTTCGCCATCTGACGGCGCTCCGCGACTACATCGCGACGGACTTGGAGAAGAGCGCGCGCGACATCGCGGCGCGCATTCTGGGTGCGGTGGAGAGGCTGGCGATACAGCCCGCGATGGGGCGGCCCGGCCGGTTGCCGGGCACGCGTGAGTTGGTGATTCCGGGCACGCCGTTCTTCATCCCCTACCGGGTACGAGAGGGCCGGTTGGAGTTGATCGCCGTGATCCACGGGCGCCGCAATTGGCCAGCCGTCAAAAAGTGAACCGCAGCCCGAGCTGCACCTGGCGTTTTTCGTAGGCGCCGTTGAAGCGGCCGAAGCTGGCGCTGCTGCGGTTGGAGTCCACCGTGCGGTAGTTGGTCACGTTGAACACGTTGAAGAACTCCGAGCGGAACTGAAGGCCCATGCCCTCGCGCGGCAGGCGGAAGTCCTTCATCAGGGAGAAGTCCAACTGGTAGAAGGCGGGCATGCGGGCGATGTTGCGGCCCGCGTTGCCGAAAGGGTTGTTGCCGTTGGGGCCGGTGGCGGTAGGCAAACTCACATTGGCCGGGTTCAGATACTGCTCGTTGATGCGCTTGTCGGCGGCCAGGATGGGATCGCCGGAGATGTTGGGCCGGAACCACGGGCGGCCGCGCCAGTCCTGCTGGATGCCGGAGACGGAAAAGTTGCCGGCGAGCTGATGGACGAGGTTGATGCGCCCGCCGGAGTAAGCGTTGCTGATGCCGCCCACCTGCCAGCCTCCGAGCACGGCGTCGGCCACGGCGTTGCCATCGGCGCCCCACTTGCGGCCCTTGCCGTAGGGGAGATTGTAGAGAACGCTGGTGGTGTTAGTCAGCGTCTGGTCGTAGGCCGAGGGGCCCTTGTCGCCGGCGCGATTCCGGAAGTCCTGCATGGAGGAGCCGGCGCCGTTGATGCCTTCCAGCGCGCCCGCGCCGTTGTCCATCGCCTTGCCCCAGGTGAATGAGTTGAGGAAGAACAGACCGCCCTGGAAGCGGCGCTCGAAGCGCGCCTGCAGGCTCTGGTAGTTGGACCAGCCGCCGTTGTGGGCGTAGGTGATGTCGCTGAAAGTGGCGATGGGGCGGCGCGACTGCAATGCGATGGTCGAGCCGTTGGTGTTGGGCAGCGCCTGGTTGTAGTCGGCGAAGAGGATCAGCTTGTTCGCGCGGTTGCCGACATAGGCGACGTCGACGATCGTGTTTTTGGCGATCTCGCGCTGCACGCCGAAGAACCAGCTCGCCACGTAGGCGCTGCGGTAGTTCTGCGGCATGTAGGTGACGTTGGCCCGCAGCGGGTTGAAGTTCACGCTGTCGGTGAAGCCCGCCGGGTAGCCCTGGTCGGTGGTGCGGAAGGTGGACTGGACAGGATTCTGCGACACCAGCGCGTTGACCACCTGGGGCCCGTTGATGGCCAGCAGGTTGCCCCCGCCGGCGCGGTTGAAATGGATGAAGTTCACGCCGAAGCCGGAGCGGATGACAGTCTTCTGGTCCCAGGAGTAGGCGGCGCCGATGCGCGGCGCCCAGTTGTTGCGGTCCGGGTCCATCATCGCCCGGTTGCCGATGGAACCGTTGCTGGCCGGGACCATGACGAGCTTGGCGGGATCGAAATTGGACAGCCTGTTGTCCTTCTCCCACTGCGGCGAGGCGTATTCGTAGCGCACGCCAAGGTTCACAGTCAGCTTGGAGTTGACCTTCCAGTCGTCCTGCAAGTAGAGGAACGACATCTGCTGGCGGTATTGGGCGATGAACAGAGTGGTGAGGGCGTAGGTGTCGCGGGCGCCGAAAAAGAAATCGGCGATGGAAAACGTCCCGGCGTCGCCCGGGGCCGTGGCGGTGGGCTTGGAAAAGCCGCCGGCGTAGGAATCGCGGCCGTAGAGCGGATTGACGTCCTGCACCTCGGTGTGGATGCGCTGGTATTCGTAGCCGGTCTTCAGCGAGTGCTTGCCGAGGATGCGGGCGTAGTTGACCTTGGGATTCCACATGGTGGGGTACTGCCACTGCGGGTTGGTGGCCTGGCGGCCGATGTTGCTGACGCCGGAGAAGAGCTGTGAGTTCAGCCCGCCGGAGACGCGCGGGTCGGCCGGCAGTCCGCTGATGCCGTAGGCGTCCTGCATGGACGGGCCGCCGAGGCCTATCGGGTTCTTGCCGGCGTTTGTCCTGTTCACGCCGAAGCGGAATTCGATCAGGTCGCGCGGCGTGGCGGTCAGGGTGACGCCTGAGGCCAGAGCCTGGTTCAGGATGCGGGTGCGGCCGTTGGAGTCGCCGCCGGACGGCCCGGGAATGCCGGGCTCCTCCAGGATGTTGTCCTTGCGCTGGCCCAGCCGGACGAAGGCGCTGATGCGGCTGCTGAACTGGTGGTCGATCTTGGCGTTGAACTTGTCGCCGAAGTCGCGGAAGCCGCGCGGGCCGTAATAGTTGCTGGAGCGTGTTGTGTTGTCGAACGCCGCCGGCAGGTCATTCAGAACCTTCACGGCAAAGGGGAGCAGCACGTTGCGCGGCAGCGGCGTGTTGGCGGGGTAGATAGTGCCGCGGATGGGATCCTTTACCGGCACCGTGAACACGGCGTTGCGGTCGTTGGCCGTCGGCAGGTTGACGAACGTGACGTTCTTGGCCACCCAGCGCATGCCTTCGTAGTCGGCGAAGTAGAAGGTGCGGTTCTTGATGATCGGCCCGCCGAGCGTGGCGCCAAACTGGTTGCGGTTGAAGGGCGGCTTTTTGCCGTCGCGCGGCCGGTAGTAGTCGAAGGCGTTCATCGAGCGGTTGCGGTTGAACTCCCACAGAGAGCCCTTCAGCCGGTTGGTTCCGCTCTTGTAGGCGACGTTCACCGTGGCGCCGCCCGTGCGGCCGTACTCGGCCGACATGTTGTTGGTCACCACCTGGAACTCGGCCACGGCGTCCGGAGTCGGCTGCATCACCTGGTTGGCGAAGCCCTGATTGGAGGTGCCATAGGCGTTGTTGTCGACGCCGTCGAGCAGGAAGTTGTTCACCGTGCTGCGCAGTCCGTTCACGTTCACCGAGCCTTCACGGGTGACGAAACCGCCGGTGGAGATGGGCGACGGCCGCACGCCGGTGGTCAGCAGCACCAGTGAGGAGTACTGGCGGCCATTCAGCGGCAACTCGGCGATGGCCTCCTGCTTGATGACCTGCCCGCGCTGGCTGGTGTCGGTTTCCACCAGCGAGACCGACTCGCTCACGTTTACCGTCTCTGAAACCGAGCCGACCTTCAGTTCCAGGTCGATTCGCTGCCGGGCGCCGACGGTGGCCTCGAAGTCCTCCACCACGGCCAGGGCGAAGCCGGCCTTTTCGGCAACCAGCTTGTAGTGCCCGATGCGGACCTGGAGGAACTCGAATGCGCCGCCTTCGTCCGCTTCCCTCGCAGACGAGATCCCGGTGCCGATATTGGTCAGCGTCACCTTGGCGCTGGGCACCACTCCACCCGTCTTGTCCTTGACAGTGCCCAAAATGGTGGCGGTATCAAATTGCGCCGAAGCCGGAATGCCGAGGCATACGGCCAGCAGACTGTTCAGTAGAAGCTTGTTCAAGGAAGTACCCCTTACCAGAGGATGCTAAACCAGAGTCACTGCGCAGTGAAGAAATATTTACAGAATCGTTACAA
This sequence comes from Candidatus Solibacter usitatus, assembly GCA_016213245.1. GTDB lineage: Bacteria > Acidobacteriota > Terriglobia > Bryobacterales > Bryobacteraceae > Paludibaculum > Paludibaculum usitatum_A. The sequence goes on from JACRBC010000153.1 coordinate 11,261, forward strand.
TGCGGCCGGAGGGGGCCAGGGAGCGCTCGATGGCAGAACTTTGCTCCCCGCCGCCGGGGTCGACGATGAGGGTGAACCAGGCGGGCCGCCAGGGGATGTCATCCCGGTGGCCAGCAATAAACATGACGTTGTCATGGGCGGCCATCTCGCGACGGGCGGCGCGTACCTCCTCCCCCGTGCCGAGCCCGACCAGGAGGTGACCGGCGGCCAGGGCAGGCAGGTGGGTGCGGTCCCTCAGAGAGGTGAGCAGGACGCGGTCTTCACTGGTGACGGAAACGGGCACAGTGGCAATCAGTCGCCAGCCAGGTTCACCAGTTCGTCCTTCAGCGGCTTACCTTCCAGCACGGCCTGGGCCTGCTCGGGGGTGAAGTCCTCCACCTTGGACGAGATGTTGTAGGCGCAAAACTTGGGGCCGCACATGGAGCAGAAGTGGGCGTCCTTGAAGCCGTCCTCGGGTAGGGTCTCGTCGTGGTAGGCGCGGGCGGTCTCAGGGTCCAGCGACAGCTCGAACTGCCGGTTCCAGTCGAAGCGGTAGCGTGCGCGGGAGAGTTCGTCGTCGCGGTCGCGTGCGCCCGGACGCTTGCGGGCGATGTCAGCGGCGTGGGCGGCGATCTTATAGGCGATGATGCCCTGCTTGACGTCTTCCTTGTTCGGCAGGCCCAGGTGTTCCTTGGGGGTGACGTAGCAGAGCATGGAGGCGCCGTACCAGCCGATCATGGCCGCGCCGATGGCGCTGGTGATGTGGTCGTAGCCGGGGGCGAAGTCGGTGACCAGGGGGCCGAGCGTGTAGAAGGGCGCCTCGTGGCACCAGTCCATCTCCTTCTCCACCTGCATCTGGATCTGATCCATCGGGATGTGGCCGGGGCCTTCAATCATCACCTGGACGTCGCAATTCCAGGCGACCTTGGTGAGATCGCCCAAGGTCTTCAACTCGGCGAATTGCGCCTCGTCGCTGGCGTCGGCCAGGGCTCCGGGGCGCAGCCCGTCTCCGAGCGAGAAGCTGACGTCATGCTTCTGAAAGATCTTGCAGATCGACTCGAAGTGCTCGTATAGGAAATTCTGCTTGTGGTTTTTCACCATCCACTCGGCCAGGATCGAACCGCCCCGGCTCACGATGCCGCAGACGCGCTTTGTGGTGAGCGGAATGTGCTGGACCAGGACGCCGGCGTGGATGGTCATGTAGTCGACGCCCTGCTCGGCCTGCTCCTCGATCACCTCGAGCATCACTTGCGGCGTCAGGTCCTCAATCCGCTTCACCCGGCTGAGGGCCTCATAGATCGGCACGGTGCCGATGGGTACTGGGGACTCGGCGATGATGGCCTTGCGGATCATTGCGATGTCGCCGCCGGTGGAGAGGTCCATGACGGTGTCGGCGCCGTACTTTACTGAGTAGTGCAGTTTTTCGAGTTCGCCCTGGACGTCCGATGTAGTGGCCGAGTTGCCGATGTTGGCGTTGATCTTGCAGGTGGAGGCAATCCCGATGGCCATCGGTTCCAGCGCTAAGTGATTGATATTGGCTGGGATAATGAGGCGTCCGCGGGCTACTTCGGCGCACACGAACTCCGGGGCGAGCCGCTCGCGCCGGGCGACATGCTGCATCTCCTCGGTGACCACGCCCCGCCGGGCGTAGTGCATCTGCGTGCGGATCTGGTCGGCTTTGCGCCCCGCAACCCACTCAGCTCTCTGCATGGCCCGATTATACCAACCGGGACAGCCTGACCCGTCCCCACCGCACTTGCGGCTGGATTCTCAAGCCGGGGCGAAAAACCGTCCGGAAGCCTAATCCACAGGGCTTCCGTTCATCTGAGCCGGCGATGTGTTGCGTTCCTGAGTGGCCGATGGGCCCCGGTTGAGCGGGTAGGGCTTACCTGGAAGCTCAGAAGATACAGCAGTTTCGGCCGGAATCGCGGTTCTTGCAAGAAATTGCGTGGGGACGGGTCAGGCTGTCCCGGTGAGCCCGGTGAGCCGGTGAGCTACTCGGACTCCTCGTTTTCGCCCTCCAGCAACCTCATCCCTTCGAACGTCTGCGGCCCCAGCAGCCCGGCGTGGGCGTAGACGAAGAGCTTGTCGCGCGAGTCGGTGATGTCGAGGTTCCTCATGGTCAACTGCCCGATCCGGTCCTGCGGCGTGAAGGCGCCTTCGTGCTTCTCCATGGTGAGCCGCTCGGGCTTATAGGTCAGGTTCGGGCTGGTGGTGTCCAGGATGGAGTAGTCGTTGCCGCGGCGCAGTTCCAGCGTCACCTCGCCGGTGACCGCCTTGGCCACCCAGCGCTGCAGCGTCTCTCGAATCATGATGGACTGCGGGTCGAACCAGCGGCCCTCGTACAGCAGCCGCCCCAGCCGCCGGCCCATGTCGCGGTACTGCTCCATGGTGCCCTCGTTGTGGATGCCCGTGACCAGCCGCTCGTAGCCGATGAAGAACAGAGCCATGGCCGGCGCCTCGTAGATGCCGCGGCTCTTGGCTTCGATGATGCGATTCTCGATCTGGTCCGACATCCCCAAACCGTGCCGCCCGCCGATGGCGTTGGCGGCCAGAACCATCTCCACCGGGTCGGCGAACCTCTCCCCGTTCAAGGCCACCGGCAGACCTTCCTCGAAGGTCACCGTCACCGTCTCCGGCCGCACTTCGACGTCGTCGCGCCAGAACGCCGTTCCCATGATGGGGGCGACGATCTTGATGCCCTTGTTGAGGTACTCCAGGTCCTTGGCCTCGTGCGTGGCGCCCCAGATGTTGGAGTCGGTGGAGTAGGCCTTCTCCTTGCTCATCTTGTAGCTCAGGCCGGCCTTTTCCAGCAGCTCCGACATCTCCCTGCGCCCGCCGAGCTCGTCGATGAAGGCCTGATCCAGCCACGGCTTGTAGATCTTCAGCTTCGGGTTGACCATCAGCCCGTAGCGGTAGAAGCGCTCGATGTCGTTGCCCTTGTAGGTGCTGCCGTCGCCCCAGATGTGGACGTGGTCTTCCTTCATCGCGCCCACCAGCATGGTGCCGGTGACGGCGCGGCCGATAGGCGTCGTGTTGAAGTACGGCACGCCGGCGGTGGTGATGTGAAACGCCCCGCATTGCAGCGCGGCCAGGCCTTCGCGCACCAGTTGCTGGCGGCAGTCGATCAGCCGGGCCTTCTCGGCGCCGTATTCCAGCGCGCGGCGCGGGATGTCGTCGTAATCCGTCTCGTCGGGCTGGCCGAGGTGAGCGGTGTAGCAGTAGGGGATGGCGCCCTTTTGGCGCATCCAATAAATGGCGGCGCTGGTATCGAGACCGCCCGAGAAGGCGATGCCGACCTTTTCGCCGGTGGGGAGGGATTGAAGGATGTTGCCCATGGTGATTCGCGGAAACTCCGGGGGGAACTTCCATTGTAGGCGAGATCAGTCCTCGCCCTCGGTTTCAGTCTGCCAGCGCCCGCGGGCTCTCAGTTGCGCCACCTCGATCTCGGCCATCTCTTTGAGCTTTAGTGTGTCCACTTTGGCCACGCGGTTCAGCGGAAGCTGGCCCGGCTCGACAATCACGTAGTGCAGCGGCCGCATGTAGGAGGTCAGGCCGCGCGCGTGCCGCCGCAACTCCGCCGCCGTCAGATCCACCCCGGGACGCTTTTCGACAAAGGCCACAATGGCTTCCACCCAAATCGGATGCTCCACACCGACGACGCCGGAGGAAGCCACCTTGTCAGAGAGCGCCGCCAGATGGTTTTCGACGTCGCCCGGGAAGACCTGGAAGCCCGCCGGTTTGATCACCCACTTCGAGCGCCCGGCAAAGTGCAGCCCCGCCGCATCCAGGCGGCCCATGTCGCCGGTGTACAAGTGGCCGTCTGAGGACAGCGCGGCCGCCGTCGCTTCGGGGTCGTTCACGTACCCGGCGAAGGTCTGGGGGCCATTGAAGCACACATGCCCAATCTCGCCGGCCGCCACTTCGTCGCCCGCCGCGCCGCCGGCCTTCATCGGATTGCGAATGGTCATGCCGTAAATGGGCATAGGGAAGCCGATGCCCGCGGCAACGGCGTCCACGTCGCCGCTGGGGGCGGTATAGGTGCAAAAGCCCGACGTCTCCGTCAGCCCCAGGCCCGTGGCGATGCGCGGCGCCATCGTGCGGAGCTTCTCCAGAAACGGCCGGGGAACGGCCTGGCCGCCGTAAACGGCGATTTCGAGGCTGGAAAGGTCCCGCTTGCCCCACTCCGAATGACGCCATTCCATGAGGGACATGGCCGGAATCTGGCCGAGCAGCCGGACCTTGTATTTCTCGATCGCCTCCAGACTCTTGCCCGGGTCGAACAACTCCAGCGTGACCGCGGTGCCGCCCCAGAAAAAAATCGACATGAGCAGTTCGGCCTGGCAGCCGACATGGCTCGGCGGCAGGTTGACCAGCGCCCGCGAGGCGTCGAACTCGAATGCCGCGCCCAGGCACAGGTTTTGGGAGGTGATGCTGCGGTGGGTCAGCAGCGCCGCCTTGGGACGCCCCGTGGATCCGGTGGTGAAGATCACCTGCGCCCCGTCGGTGGGCGCGACCTCCGGCCACTCAACGGGCTCGGAACCGCCCATGGCGGCTGCAAAAAGCGCCTTGAGCTCGTCCACGTTCCAAAGCTGCTCGATAAACGGGCACTCGGCCTGCGACTCGAAAGCGAGAGCGGTGGCATAGCCCTTGGCACGCACCAGGCTCAAACAGCGGATGAGTTCGGCCGGCGACAGCCGCAGGTCGAGCGGCACGTGAATCACGCCGATGCGGAAGCAGGCGTACTCAAGAAAGATGTGCTCGTTCAACAGGGGCAGGGAAGTGGCCAGGAAGTCGCCCTTGCGGAATCCGCGGCGGAGAAGCTCGCCGGCAAGCGCGCGCGTCACGCGGTCCAGCGTGGCCCAGTCCACCACCGTGTCGCGGGTGGCGTTGATGATCGCCGGTTCCGCCGGCTTGCGTTCGGCCCACCAACTCATCGCATCGTGAATCAGGTGCCGGCCGCGGAACTCGTTCTCATACTGCGCCAGGGTGCATTGTAGGTAGGCCATCTTGGATATCTTCTTAAGAGCACCATGCTGCGCGCAATTCTATTTTTGCTGCCGCTATCCGCCCTGGCCTCCGGAGACGCCGTCTTTACCTTCTTTCGGGGTAACGGTGAAACAGGCGTTTACCTCGCCCACTCCAGCGATGGCTATCATTGGACCGCCCTGAACGGCAACCAGCCGCTCCTCAAGCCCCAGTACCCCGGCATGCTCATGCGCGACCCGTTCCTGGTGAAGGGGCCGGGCAGGACCTGGCGCCTGCTCTGGACCACCGGCTGGACCCGCGCGAAGAACGGCGCACTCACCATCGGCCACGCCTCGTCAAAGGACCTGGTCCGCTGGTCTGACCAGCAACTGATAGACATTCCCCTGGAAGGCGCCCGCAACGCCTGGGCGCCGGAGATGGTCTGGGACGCGAGCCGGAAGCGCTGGATCATCTTTTGGGCTTCGACCATCCCCGGCCGCTTCCCTGATACCGGGAAGACGGGGGACAGCGGCTACAACCACCGCCTCTGGTCCATGACCACCGCCGATTTCAAGACCTTCTCACAGCCTGAACTCTACTTCGATCCCGGCTTCAACAGCATCGACTCCACCCTGATCCGCACCGGCAAGCGCTGGACGATGGTCTTCAAGGACGAACGCCGAGACCCGCTTCAAAAGCGGCTCCGCCTGGCCTTTGCCGCCACGCCCGCCGGGCACTGGTCCGGCGTGACGGAGCCGTTCACCACCGATTGGATCGAAGGTCCATCCGTGCTGAAAGTCGGCCGCGATTGGATCATCTACTTCGACCATTACGCCAAGCCCCAATACTATGGGGCCTACCGCACCCGGGACTGGAAGTCCTTCGAGGAGATCAGCAAGCGGCTTACTTTCCCCGCCGAGCCGCGGCACGGCACGGCCAGCAGGATCTCCCGCCGGGAAGCGGTTCGCCTGAAATCCCTGCGCTGAAGACGAGTGCGAAGAATGCTGTCACCTGGCGGGGACGAAGTGCGTCCACTGGAATGACGGTAGAATGAAAATAGTTGCGATGGGTGATGCCGTGAGGGTGTTGATTCTCAGCCTGGCCTTGGTCTTGCCGGCCGGCGCGTCCGATTTGGAACGCGCGCAGCGGCTCTTCGACCGCACGGACTACCGCGCGGCCATCGACGTTCTCAGCGCCTCCGGCGAGCCAAAGAACGGCCCGGCGTGGCAGCTTGCGGGCCGAAGCTGGTATCAACTCGGCGACTTCAAGAAGGCCATCGATTCCTTCGAGAAGGCGATCGAGGCTGAACCGGCCAACTCCTGCTACCACAACTGGATGGGCCGTGCCTGGGGCCGGCGGGCGGAGATCGCCAACCCGCTTTCAGCGCCGGGCTACGCTTCCAAGGCGCGCGGCTACTTCGAAAAGGCGGTGGCGCTGAACCCCAAGGACCAGGAGGCGGCCAGCGACCTCCTCTCCTACTACCTGGATGCGCCCAGATTCCTCGGCGGCGGGCTCGACAAAGCGGCGGCGCTGGCCGAGCGGATGAAGGCTGACGATCCGGCCGAGTACCACTTCGCCCTGGCCCGCATCGCCGAACAGAGGAAGCAGTGGGATCTGGCTGAGGGCCAGTTGCGCCGCGCCGTCGAGCTGGCGCCGAAACAGGTAGGCCGCATCGTCGACCTGGCGCGGTTCCTCGCGCGGCGCGGCAAGCACCACGAATCCGACAGCGCCTTCCAGTTGGCGGCGAAAGTGGACCCCGCCAACAAGGCGGTGATCTTTGCGCGCGCCGAGACCTATATCGCCTCCGGGCGCAACGTCGATGACGCCAGAAAGCTGCTGCAACAGTATCTGCAACTGCCGCTGGGTCCGGATGATCCTTCGCGCGAGGAAGCCCGCCGGTTGCTGCGCAAGGCCGGCGGCTAAAGTTCCACTTCCAGAACAGAGACGGTCTGCGGGGGAATGTCTTCGAGCGTCTCAGCATTACCCTGACCGACGCGCTGGTGGAACAGGTGCAGTCTGTTCTCCGCCGCCCACAGCGCGGCATCGCCGGTCGGCTCCCACTGGCCGACGGTCTCAGTGGTGAGATCCCGGATGGTCCAGCGGAGGTAGGGCGGAGCGGCTTCGGCGGCGCTCACCACGCCTCCGCGCTCGTCGTCCCGGAAGATCATGTGGGCGCGGTCCTTCTTGTCCACCAGCAGCAGCGGCCTGGAAAGGGGAATCCGCCGCGCTCCGCCGGCGCCGCTCAAGTCGCAGTCGATCGTCCGCGAGCCGATCCGGATGGTCTCCCACCGCGAGCCGCTGTTCCACACCAGACGGTACTGCGGGGCTTTTTCGCCGGGCGCGCGCCACCAGGTCGAGATCAGCGGGCGGCCGCGCGAATCCACCGCCATGGTGCCCGTGTTAATCAGTTCGCTCTTCATCGGGATGGCCACGGCGACTTCAGCCGTCTCCAGTGTGATGGGCAACCGGTAGGCCTCACCGTTCGACTTGCGCCACGTCGCGCCCTCGTCATCGGACCGCGCGTAGCAGATGTCGTGATTGGTGGATGCATCGCCGAGTTCGCGCCAGCACCACGAGACGTGCCAGCGGCCCCGGCCGTCGATGGCCAGGCGGTTGGTGTAGGCGTTGCGGTTCTGGCCGCCGTGAATCAGCGGCGCGCACAGCGTCCGCCACTGGCGTCGCGCGACGTCATAGCGCTTCAGGATGGTGTCTCCGCGTCCCGAAGCCCCATGGCGGTACAGAAACAACAGATCGCCGTTGGCCAGCGGAAAGAACTCCGGGTAGGTGACGCGAGTCTCCAACTCGCCATCCATGGCGACCTTGGCGGATAACTCCAGCGAGCCGGGTTCCACGGTCCGCGCGTAGCGCAGAGGGTGCGCGTGGTGGTCCCACGACAGATGCAACACGCCAGCGCCGTCGATGCCCAGCGAGATGCCGTTGTGGGCGTCGCGGATATTGCCTGAGTACTGGGTCTTCACCACTGCGCATTCCGTCGACGGCAGCCGCCGCCGGGCCAGCATCAGCTCTCCGCCGGGCGCGTACCAGGCCAGGTATTGCAGCCCGCCGCGCGAGACCAGCGGCTGGCAGAAGATGGTGCAGTTTACCGTGTTCATCGCGTGGCCCGTGCCGGCCGGAACCAGGCGGGTCAGCGGGCGGGGCGCCAGAAGCACGCCGGGGAATGCCAGGAAGCGTCGGCGATGCATCGCTCCATCGTATCGCGGCTGCCTCCACGGGCTAGCCCTCATTACGTACAAACTGTGGAACTTAGCCCGACGAGTTGACCGCGCTGCGCGAATTCACCCAGCCCGGCGCAGGTCAGGCGACGGCCATCGCGACTGTTGAAGTCTCCTTCACGTTGACGTTCAAGCATTTAAGATAATAATACTTGATGGTATGAATTAATGGTCGAGTGGCGCAAGAAATGCATGGCAGGTCCCAGGTTGGGTGTCCCCTCGGGCTGCTCGGCCAATGCTGTAAAAACCCACAGGAGGGAGAGCGCATGACCCCCAAGGAAGATGATGATCGCCGGGCCCCGGCAGCGCGGCGGGACTTCTTCAAAGTGCTTGGCAGTTTGGGCGCGGGCGGCGTCACCGCCGCGTTCGGCCTGAAGGTGCTGGGCTCCAGGAACCTGGAAGCCGCTCCTGCGCCTCCGCCCCTGGCTGAGCCCACGGGTAACGTGATCCTGCGGATGCAGCAGGATCTGGAGCGAGCGATCTCCCCCGGCGCCGCGCCCAGTTGGCTCATGGTGGTGGACACAAGGAAATGCATCGGTTGTGACTCCTGCACGGTGGCTTGCCGGGCCGAGAACCCGGCCGGGCCGGGCGGCGCTTTCCGCCGCGTGATCAAAAAGGAGTTGCCGATCAGCGCCCGCCCGTGGGTGATCTACAAGCCGGCCAACTGCCTCCAGTGCGACGATGCCCCCTGCATGCGCGCCGTGCCCAAGGACATGATGTGGAAACGTTCCGACGGTATCGTGGAACTCGACCCCGGCCGGTTGCGCGGGCCCTACGCCCAGGCGGCCGCACAGGCCTGCCCCATCCATGCGCTGCACGTCGACGACGGTGTGACCTTCACCCAGGACACGCCCCAGCCGCAAGCCTACGAGTCCCGTACGTTTGTGGAGAACGGCGTGGCTCAGAGCCGCAAGCCGGAGTTGGGCGCCATCGCCGGCGCAGGCCGGAAATGCACGTTCTGCAGCCATCTGCTCGACGTCGGCGTTCTGCCCGCATGCGTGTCCACCTGCCTCGGTGGCGCCATGTACTTCGGCGATGCCAACGACAAGAACAGCCTGGTGAGCGAGGTCACGCAAGGGCGCAGGGTTTTCAAGGGCCACCAGAACCAGGGCCTGAAGCCGCGGGTGATCTACTTCGAAGAGTCCATGCCGGGCACCCCCCACATCGATTGCAGCGCCTGCCATTCCTAGGAGGATTTCATGAAACCGGAACGCCCAGCTTCTCTTACCGACACCGCAATGGAGCCCCGCCCCGATCCCGCGCGCCGGGAGTTGCTACGCAGCGGCGCCCTGCTCGGCGGCGCCTGTCTCGCCTCCGCGCTCAATGCCCAGGCTTCGCCCGGGGACTCACGGGCCCGCGTCAAACCGAAGCCGGTGGAGGCTTCCGACTACATCTACAGCACCTGCTTACAGTGCAATACCGGTTGCGAGATCAAGGTCCGCATCCAGGATGGAATGGCGGTCAAGATTGACGGCTCCCCGTACGGGCCGCGCACCATGGACCCGCACATCGCCTGGACCACGCCGGTCACCCAGGTGGCGCGGCTGAACGGGATCATCTGCCCGAAAGGGCAGTCCGGCATTCAGACCACGTATGACCCCTACCGGGTGGTCAAGGTGCTGAAGCGCGCCGGCCGCCGCGGAGAGGGCAAGTGGACGACCATCGCCTTTGATCAGGCCGTGAAAGAGATCGTCGAAGGTGGCGCTCTCTTCCCGCAGGATGGCGGTGCTGGTGTTACGGGGCTCAGGGATCTCTATGCCCTGCGCGATCCCAAAGTGCATGCATCCATGGCCGCCGACGTCACCAACATCCAGGACAAGAAGATGACGGTGGCCGAATTCAAGGACAAGTATAAGGACTATCTCGACACACTGATTGACCCCGACCACCCCGACTTTGGGCCCAAGAACAACCAGTTCGTCTTCAACTGGGGCCGCCTCAAGGCCGGCCGGTCGGAGTTCTTCCTGCGCTTCTTGAAGGACAGCTTCGGATCGACCAACGGGCACGGCCACACTACGGTCTGCCAGGGTTCAATCTACTTTTCCGGCAAGTCGATGTCGGATCAGCCCAGCGGCGGCAAGTGGACAGGTGGCGCCAAGGCATACTGGATGGCCGATACCTCCAACGCGGAGTTCATCATCTACTGGGGCGCCAACGTCATGGAGGGTAACTACGGGCCTCCCTTGAAGGTGCCGAAGATCACTCGCGGCCTGGCCAGCCGGAAGTTGAAAGTGGCCGTCATCGATCCCCGCTACAGCAAGATCGCGTCCAAGGCCTGGAAGTGGCTGCCCATCAAGCCTGGCGAAGACGCCGCCTTCGCCTTGGGAATGATCCGCTGGATCATCGACAGCGAGCGCTATGACAAGCGGTACCTGGCGAACTGCAACAAGGCCGCCGCCACCGCCGACGGGGAGCCCACCTGGTCCAACGGCGCCTGGCTCGTCAAGACGCGCCCGGACGGCTCCGGCAGCGCATTCCTCCGGGCATCCGAGATCGGGCTGGGCGGCGACGCCGACACCTTCGTCTGCATGAAAGACGGCACGCCCGTTGCGTTCAAGTCCGACGACGCAACCAACGCGGTTGAAGGCGACCTGTTCGTCGACGAGACGATCAACGGCATTCCCGTCAAGAGCGGCCTGACCCTGTTGCGGGATGAAGCCTCCAAGAAAAGCGTGGATGGCTGGGCTGCCACGGCAGGACTCGGCGTGGGCGATCTCGCCGCGCTGGCTGCCGAGTTCACCTCGTACGGCAAGCGCGCCGTGGTGGAGATCCACCGCGGCGTCTCGCAGCACACCAACGGCTTCTACAACGTCCTGGCCACCATGGGGGCCCTCAACACGCTCATCGGGAACCTCGATTGGAAGGGCGGGCTCGTTTACGGCGGAGGCGCCTACGGCGAGACCGGCGGTACCGGCCGTCCCTTCCAGTTGGCGGACCATCCCGCCAAGATCACCCCCTTCGGCATCGACATCATCCGTGGCGGGGCCAGCTATGAGAAGAGCACCATCTTCTCTGGCTACCCGGCCAAGCGCCCCTGGTATCCCCTGGCCAGCGACGTCTACCAGGAGGTGATTCCCTCCGCCGGTGACGCCTACCCCTATCCCATCAAAGCCCTCTTCCTGTACATGGGCTCGCCCGTCTACGCTCTGCCGGCCGGCCATTCGCTCATACCAACACTCATGGACACGGCGAAGATCCCGCTCTTCGTCTGCAGTGACATCACCATCGGAGAAACCAGCCAGTACGCCGACTACATCTTCCCGGACCTCACCTACCTGGAACGCTGGGAGTTCCACCGCACCCACCCCTCCATCGTCCACCGCGTCTCTCCCGTGCGCCAACCCGTGGTCGCATCGCCCAATGAGAACGTCAGGGTTTACGGGCAGGAGATGCCCGTGTCGATGGAGTCGCTTTTCCTGGCCATCGCCGAGAGACTGCAACTGCCCGGCTTCGGCCCGGGAGGTTTCGGAAGCACGGGCGACCTCAACCGTCCGGAGGACTACTATCTGCGCATGGTCGCCAATATAGCCTACGGCGACTCCAGCGCAGACGTTTGCCCCGACGCCAGCGACGAAGAGATGAGCGTATTCCAGAATGCGCGCAAACACCTGCCCAAGTCCATGTTCGACGCCGAGGCCTGGGCTCGCGCAGCCGGCGCCAACTGGTGGAAGAAAGTGGTCTACGTACTCAATCGCGGCGGACGCTGGTGGAGCTACAACGAAGCCTGGTCCGGCGAGCAGGTCAAGGCCAAGTACGGCAAGCTGGTGAACCTCTATCACGAGAAGCCCGCCACCACCCGCAACTCCCTGACCGGCGCCTATCTCAGCGGTCTTCCCACCTACCTGCCGGTGGTCGACTCGCTCGGGCGCCCGCTCGACCACCGCGGCGCTCCCCTCACGCTCATCACCAACCGGTCCATGCTCGCCTGCAAGAGCCGCACGATCTCGAACTACTGGCTGACCGACATCATGCCGGAGAATTTCATTGAGATCAGCACCGTCGATGCGGCCTCTCTCGGCCTGAAGGACAAGGACGAGGTCTGGGTGCTCTCCGCCGCCAACCCGGAGGGCAGTTGGGATCTGGGTTCCGGTAAGAGCAAGCCCCTGACGGGCCGCCTCCAGGTCACATCGCGCATCCGTCCGGGTGTCGTCTCCTTCTCCCTGGGCTACGGCCATTGGGCCTACGGCTCATCCGATCAGGTGATCGACGGCGCCGTCATACCTGGCGACTCGCGGCGCGCCACCGGCATCCATGCCAATTCGGCCATGGTTGTCGATCCGCACCTCCGTTCGCCGCTTAGCGACGTCGTCGGCGGCAGCGCCGTCTTCTATGACAGCAAGGTCTTCCTCGTGAAGGCCTGATCCAGGACTACCGCCGCGGCCTGCCCATCAGAGAACTCGCGATCCCGATGCGGCCCACCAACTGCAAGTCGGATCGGTGATCTTCACCAGCGGCGTATCCGCATCCACACCACGGACCTTCGCCGTGCGGCCCAGCGCCAGCTTCTGTCCATCCTGCGCCCGGACGCGAAGCGGCGAACACAACACCAGGGTGAAAGGGTGAATAGGGTGAGCAGAGCCTGGATCATGGCGCCTGCGGAGGTAATCCAAGCTCCAGGCCTCAGCCAGGGCAAACGTTGGTCAGCGCCTCGTTGTTCCCCTCAGCTCAACGCGGCAGGCCCGGATTTCACCCTCGGCGGGACCTTCTTTGCCAGCGTCCGAGGGTCCAGCAGGTGCAGCGGCTTGAAGCTGTGCTTCTCCCACTTGCAGCCGGTGTCGAATTGGACGCCCACAAAGTAGCCGATCTCACGGTACACGCAATAGCGCACCATGCCCGAAAACTCGCCCTTTGGGTATGAAATCCGCACCAGCGTGTTCAGAGGCACTTGCGAATCCAATTGCAGGCATGCACCGGACAGCGAAATGTCCTCCAGGTTGGCCACTGCCCGGCGGCTACGGCCGGCGGTGTCCTTCCAGCGCACATCCACCAGATCTGCGCACAACATCCGGGGTTCTGATCGCCGCTCCATCATACGTGCATCTGATCGGCATCCATCGAATTGCGGTACATGTCAGGGCGAGGCACTATTTCGCCTTAAATCCAGCTAGGTGATTGGCCTAAGGCTGCTCGCTGGCGTCCGGCTAAAGCCCATAGTACTCCAAACCTGATGCGTCCGCTCGCGCTACGCTACGAGTATCCATGCGACACGTTCTAGCCCTCCTTGTTCTGGCCCTTGCCGCCCAGGCCGAGCCGCACACCCTGACGCTCAAGCAGGCCGTCGAACTCGCCCTTCGCCAGAACCCGGACCTCGTTCTGGCGCGTCTCGATGAGCAGAAAACCGCCTACGAAGTGCAGGCCGTCAAGGAGCCTCTGTTGCCGCGCGTCTTCGTCGGCAGCGGCCTGGCATATACAAGCGGCATGCCCATGAGCATTGATGGCGCCTCGCCCTCGGTGATCCAGGCCAAGGCCGTGCGGAGCATCTATAACGCTCAGCAGGGCTACCGGGTGGCTGGGGCTCGGGAGACATCCCGCGCCGCCGCGCTGGGTGTAGCCGCCCTGCGAGAGGAGATCGCCCTGCGCACGGCCTCCCTCTTTCTCGACCTGGAGCGCACCGTGCGGGCCCGCCAGATCGCCGCCCGCCAGACGGAGCATCTGCAGCGCGTGGAGGCATCTGTCCGGCTGAGGGTCGAGGAGGGCAGGGAACTCCCGATTGAAGCCAGGCGGGCAGCCGTCAATCTGGCCCATTCCCGGCGTCGTGAGGAAGCCCTGGCTTCTTCGCAGGCCGCGCTCTCCCGGTCGCTCGCCCTGGTCCTCGCTCTGAGCCCGGCCGATCCCATCTCCCCGGCCGCCGAACCGCGCGACCTCCCCAACCTGCCGGCCGACCTTCCAGGGTCGGTGGCCGAGGCCCTCTCCGACAACCGCGAGATCCGCAAACTGGAGGCCGATCTGGCCGCCAAGAACCTGGCGGTGCGCGGCCACCGCGCCGCCCGTCTCCCCAAGATCGACCTCGTCGCCCAGTACGGCCTCCTGGCCCGCTTCAACAACTACGAGGACTACTTCAACAGCTTCCAGCGCCACAACGGCCAGGTGGGGGTTTCCATCCAGGTCCCCATCTTCGCCTCTCCCGCCGATGAGGCGCGTGCCGCCCAGGCCGAAATCGAGGCGCGACGCATCCGCTTCCAGATCAATGAACTGCGCAGTCGAATCGAAGCCAACACTCGAAACGCCTGGCAGAAGGTCCACGACGCAGAATCCGCGCGCGAGGTCGCCCGGCTCGACCTCGACCTGGCCCGCGAGCAGGTTTCGCTGCTTCTGGCACAGATGGAGGAAGGGCGAGCCACCATGAAACAGTTGGAGGAAGCCCGCTTTCAGGAGCAGGAACGCTGGCTGGGGCTCTACGACGCCGGCTACCAACTGGAACTGGCGCGCTTCGAGATTCTCCGCCACACCAACGCCCTGGTGGCTGCGCTGCGTTAGGCGACTCGGAGGAACTCTGTCCCGGCGCCGGGGTTATATACTGTTAAGCTCGCATGCAGATGCCCAGGACCTTTCTGTTCGCGCTGGGGTTGGCGGCCACCCTGGCGTTGTCTTCCGCCCAAACACCCCGCCCTGGCGGTGACGCCACCTTCGGCACGGTGGTGGCGCCGGCCTCCGTTGGCGGCGTCAACTACCTTGTCGGCGGTGCTTCCGACATCGTGCTCGACGAAGGACGCGGCCGGCTCTACCTGGTCAACACCGGCCAGCGCCGCGTGGAGATCTACTCCATCCCGCAGCGGCGATTCCTGGCCGTGGTTCAGACCGACGCCACACCCATCAGCGCCGCCCTCTCTCCTTCGGCCGACGCCCTGTATGTGACCTGCTTTGACGGCTCGTCCCTCAATATCATCGACCTCAACCTGGCCACCCCCGCCGTCATCCGCCGCGTGAGCCTGCCCGCCCGGCCGGAAGGGATCGCCGCCGGCCTCGCCGACGATGGGCGCGAGCGGGTCCTGCTCACCACCATCGGCACCGGAACGAACAACACGGCCAACGTCCTGCTGGTCTTCGATCCCAGCCCCGACGCGGCTACCGATCCCATCCAGAACGTCATCGTGACGCCGCCGCCCCCGCCCTCGCCGCTGTTGCCGCCTCCCTCCGGCCGCGTGGCGTTCGCCGCCCGCACGAACCTCATCGCCACTGCGGACAGGAAGACCATCATCGGCTTCGCCGCCGGCGGGGCCAACGACCGGACTCTATTCGTCTATAGCGTCAACTCCGGCAGCGTGCTGCGCTCCCGCCGGGTCAACGAAACGTCCACCGTCCTGTCCGTCGCCCCTGGCGGTGACAAATTCATGGCCGGATTGCGGCTCTTCGACGCCGAAACCCTGCAAGTCATCGCCCAGCAGAGCGCCGCCAACCTCCCCTACACCCTGCCGGCCGGCTCCAACTTCAACGTCCAGCAGAACCAGGGCGGCAGCGTCTTTGCGCCCGACGGCAGTTACCTGTTCACCGCCTTCAACTTCGCGCCGTTACAGAATCCGGCCTCCCGAGTCAACGTCAGCCAGTTGCTCATCAACGATCCCGACAATATGCTGACCTTCCTGGGGCTCAAAATGCCCGAGAACCTCTCCGGCAACATGGTCATCTCCTCCGACGGCGGCACCATCTACGCCATCTCCGAGTCCGGTTTCATGATCCTGCCGGTGGCCCGGGTCCGCGACAACCCGATCGCTATGCCGGAGTCCACCTCGATCCTGCTGGCCAGCGATCAGTGCGCCGTGACCAAGGACATCTCTTCCGTGCCGGTCGCCGTGAACAATGCCGGCACGGGCAGGTTCACCCTGACGCCCCAACTGGTGCCCAACGTCGGCCCCGGCGCCATCCTGCCGCCAGTGGCCGGCGCGGGCGGCAGCAACATCACGGTCGTCCTGCCCCCCGGCACGACGGTTGATCCCACGCGGCCCGTCGTCCCCCTGCCCGGGGGAGGGGGCGGCGTCAACCAGCAGCAGCAGATCATGGTGCAGACCTCGCCGCTGGCCACCACCCAGCAGACCGGTTCCGGCGGAACGGTGATCTTCACCTTCAACTCCGTCAATGCCCGCAGTCTTGGCACCACCGTGCCACACGACATCGAGATCTACGCGCCTGAGGCCGTCAATATCCCGCCGCAGATCCGCGTCTTCCAGAATATGCGCAACGCCGAAGCCACGGGCCAGATCCTGCCCGTTCCCGTCAGCCCCGTGGGCGCCGAGGGCCTGGTCGACATGGTCGTCGATTCCGCCCGGCAGCGCCTGTTCATCGCCAACTCGGGTCTGAACCGCGTGGAAGTCTTCGACATGCAGAGCCGCACCTTCCAGGCGCCCATCAAGGTGGGCCAAATGCCGCGCTCCCTGGCGCTGACGCCGGATGGCTACACCCTCTACGTCGCCAATGCCGGCGGAGAATCCATCTTCGGCATCGATACGCAGTCTCTCCAAGTCGTACAGAAGATCAAGTTTCCGCCCCTGCCGTTCAACTCCTTCGCCGGCATCATCACGCCATCGGTGATCGCCGCCACCGAACGCGGCCTGCAGATCATCATGAACAATGGCACGTTGTGGAGCGTCATCGACGACGACGCCATGCCGCGGCAAGGTAATTCCATCCTCAGTAATGCGGCGATTCCCGGGCCGCGCTCCATGGCCGCCACGCCCAACGGCGAGTTTCTGATCCTGCTGGCCGGCAACGGCATCGTGTACCTCTACGACGCTCTGACCGGCGACTACGTCCACAGCCGCCAGGTCTTCACCAACCCCATCCAGGGCTACTACGGCCCCATCGCCGCCGGACCGCGGGGACAGTACTTCGTCGTCAACGGCTCCGTCCTGAACCAGGCGCTCTCCACCATCAGCACCTCCGGCAGTGCCGCCTCCGGGATCTCGGCCGTCACCGCCGCCGGCGCCACCACCTACGCCCGCTTCGTTCCGCCGCTGCGCGCCAATGCCAACACTCTGCCCACCGCTCCGCCTACTCTGGAATTGGTGGACCCCGCCACGGGCCAGTTTCGCGGCCAGTTCACGGCGCTGGAAAGCCCTCTGGCCACTCTGGTTGGCACGAACCGCGTCAATGTCGACGGCCGCCTGATGGCCGTCGACGGCCAGGCCGCCAACGCGTTCGTGCTCACCACCAGCGGACTCAGCATCGTCCCGCTTCAGACGCCCCCGGCCGCCGCTCGGCCCGCCATCAATGCCAACGGCGTGGTCAACTTCGCCAGCCAGACACAACCCCTGCCCCAGGGTGGCATCGTCTCTATCTACGGCCGCAATCTTGGCTCCCAGGCCAACTCCGGCTCCGGCCCGCTGCCGCCCAATATGGGCGGCGTTTGCGTCACCGTGAACAACTCGATGCTGCCGCTCTCCCTGACTTCGCCCGGCCAGATCAACGCCCAGTTGCCCATGGACCTTGTCCCCGGCCGCTACTCCATCGTCGTCCGCAACGTCGATCAGAAGTTGGCCTCCACCCCGTTCAACATCACCGTCAACAAATACGCGCCTGCCGTGCTCATCGACGAAGCCACGAAGCTGCCAGCCATCTACCATGACGACGGATCGCTCGTCACCTCCGACAAGCCCGCCCGCCGCGATGACCGGCTCTTCCTCTTCGCTTTGGGACTCGGCCCGGTGAAGGGCCCCAGGCTCACCGCCGGGCAGCCGACGCCCGCCACGCCCGCCGGCCATACCGATCACGTCCGCGTATTCTTCGACAACCCGCTGATCAACGAGTCGGAGATGGACGTCGAAGACAGCATCATCATGCCCGGGCTGGTCGGCGTCTACCGCATCCAACTCTACGTCCCCTGGTACCGCCGCCGCGGCGACAAACTCCTGGTCACCGTCCGCATCGGCAATGTAGACAGCCCCTCCAAGGGCCCGGCGGTTCCCTACATCAAAGTGGAGTAGGTGCGGCGCCTCCGGTCACCCCCTCGACCCCAGCGCCGCGCCTGCGCTTTCTTACCCGCTACACTGATTCCATGAACCTGACGGGCAAGAGAGTCGTTATCTTCGTCGACCAGCAGTATCAGGAAATGGAAGTCTGGTACCCCTACTACCGCCTCCTCGAGGCCGGCTGCGAGGTCACCCTCGCCGCCGCCGAAGCCGGCAAGTCCTACCCCTCCAAGACCGGCTACCCGTGCGTCTCCGACAAGTCCTACGACCAGATCGACCCCGCCGCCTATGACGGCATCGTCGCCCCCGGCGGCTTCGCCCCCGACTTCATCCGCCGCCATTCGGCCTCCAGTGCCATCATGGCCGCCATCAACGCCCGCGGCGGCCTGGTCGCCGCCATCTGCCACGGCCTCTGGTGCTGCTGCTCGGCCAATGTCCTGCGAGGCAAACACTGCACCTCCTTCTTCGCCATCAAGGACGACGTCGTCAATGCCGGCGGCATCTGGGAGGATTCCGAAGTGGTCGTCGACGGCAACCTCGTTTCCTCCCGCAAGCCGGCCGACCTGCCCGCCTTCATGAGAGCCTGCATCGGCGTGCTTGCCAGCCCATAGCCATGTCCAGCGAACCGGCCATCTCCGTCCGGGGGCTGCACAAGTCCTACGGCGATTTTGAAGCCGTGCGCGGCATCGACTTCGAAGTCGCCCGAGGCGAGGTCTTTGGCCTGCTTGGCCCCAACGGGGCGGGCAAGACCACCACCGTCGAGATCCTGGAGGGTCTCCGGACCCGTTCAGCAGGCGACGTCTCCGTGCTCGGCTACGACCCTGCCGAGGAGACCATGGCCGTCAAGGACCGCATCGGCGTCTCCCTCCAGGCCACCAACCTGCCGGAAAAAATCAAGGTCCAGGAGGCCGTCGAGCTCTTCGCCGCCTTCTATTCGCGCTCCACCGCCATCCAAGCGCTGCTCCAGCGGCTTCAGCTCTGGGACAAGCGCGGCGCTTACTACTCCACCCTTTCCGGCGGCCAGAAGCAGCGGCTGGCCCTTGCCCTGGCCATGGTCAACGAACCCCAGGTCCTGTTTCTCGATGAACCCACTACGGGGCTCGATCCCCAGGTCCGCCTGGAAATCCACTCGCTCATCGAGGAACTCCGCGACCAGCAGCGCACCATCCTGCTCACCACCCACTACATCGAGGAGGCCGAGCGGCTCTGCCACCGCGTTGCCATCATCGACGAAGGCAGAATTGTCGCCATCGGCTCCCCGCGGGAGCTTCAGCAGCGCATTCTGGGCCACGCCCGCGTGGAGATTTCAACCCGCCAGCCGGTCGCCGGCGATCCGCCCGAACCCTGGCGGCCCGTCTTTTCGCCCGACCGCCGCCACCTCACCGTTTCATCGGAAAGCCCCGCCCGGGCCGTGGTCGAGCTGGTCAAGTGGCTCGACTCCGCCGGCGCCGAAATCGACGACCTCCACATTAAACGCCCCACGCTCGAAGATGTCTTCATCGAACTCACCGGCAAGACGCTCCGCGACTGAGGCCAAAGAGAATCCACCATGAGGGCCTATTCCGCCTACATCCAGACCACGTTGCGCCTCACCGCCCGGGACCGCCTTGTCGTCTTTTTCAACTTCCTGTTCCCTCTCGTCTTTTTCTTCGCCTTCGGCGAAGGCTTTGGCGCCAGAACCTCCTCCGGCTCGCTCGCCCAGGTCGTCACCATGGTTCTCATGATCGGCATCCTCGGCTCCGGCTTCTTCGGCGCCGGTATGCGCGCCACAACCGACCGCGAGGCCGGCATCCTGCGCCGCTTTAAGGTTGCTCCCATCACCCCCGCCCCCATTCTCGCGGCCGGGGTGATCACCGGCTGGGTCCTTTTTATGCCCACCGTCGTATTCTTCCTCGCCATCGCGCGGCTGCGGTACGGCATGCCGCTGCCGGATCACCCGTTCTCGCTGATCCTGATGGTCTCGATCGGAGTGGTCGCCTTTCGCAGCCTCGGACTCATCGTCGCCGCCGTGGTCAACTCCATGGCCGAGTCCCAGATCATCATCCAGCTCATGTACTTGCCCATGCTGATGCTCTCCGGCGCCACCGTGCCGCTCAGCATCATGCCCGACTGGCTCCAGATCGCCGCCGGCTTCCTGCCCTCCTCGCACCTCTACCTGGGCATGCAGGCCATCCTGGTCCGTAACCAGTCCCTCTGGCAGAACCGCACCGAAGCCGGAGCGCTGCTGCTCACCTCCGTCATCGCCCTTTTTATCGCCTCTCGTCTCTTCCGGTGGGAGAAGGAGGACAAGCTCAAGCCCTCCGCCAAGCTCTGGGTCCTCGCCGTCCTGGCGCCCTTCATCCTGATGGGCGCCTGGCAGTCCCACACCAAGGACAACCTCCGGAAGACCCGCATCCTCAGCCGCGAAATGCGCCGCAATCAGAACTGGCTCATCCGGGATGCCCGCATCTTCCTCGGCGACGGAGGTGTGCTGGAATCCGGCGCCATCCTCATCCGCAACGGCAAGATCCAGCAGGTCTTTGCAGGCAAGTCCCCCGACGCCAAGCC
This sequence comes from Candidatus Solibacter usitatus, assembly GCA_016213245.1. GTDB lineage: Bacteria > Acidobacteriota > Terriglobia > Bryobacterales > Bryobacteraceae > Paludibaculum > Paludibaculum usitatum_A. Next base: position 31,890 of record JACRBC010000153.1, read on the forward strand.
GCTCAACGCCGAGCCCCTCGACGCCTCCGGCAAGACGGTCCTGCCCGGGCTGATCGATACGGGCGTCGAGCTCACTTTGAACGGCACAGGCGCCCCCGCCACCGATAAGGACATGGAGCGCGCCCTGGCCGCCTACCTCTATTGCGGCGTCACCGCCGTCCGCTCCGCGCCAGACCCCGCCGGTATCGCACATCGCATCCAGCAACGCACCGCCTCCGGTGAGCTGTCCGGCGCTGCTCTCTACCTTCAGCCCGGCCTCTCTCCGCCCTCGCCTCTCATCGCCGCCGAGATCGCCGCCGGCTACACCCTCATCCTCAAGGACTCCCTGCTCCAGCAGGTCGTCCGCCCCAGCCAGCTAGAGGTTCTGCGCCAGATGGCCTCCGTGCGCACTCCCACTCCCGGATTCCAACTGCCCGCGCCCCCGCAGCCCCTGATTCCCGCCACTCTCTCCGGCAGCCTGATGCTCCCCCACGGGGCCTCCCTCCACCGCGAGCTCCAGCTCTGGGTGCGCCAGGGCGTATCCCCCAAAGACGCCCTCGTCGCAGCCACCTCGTCGGCCGCCCGTGCACTTGGCGCCGGCTCAAGCATCGGCCTCATCCGCCCCGGCTATGACGCTACTCTGCTGGTAGTGGAAGGCAATCCCCTGGAAGACATCGCCGCCACCGAGCGCGTCTGGTACGTCATGTTCAAAGGCGAGCACGTCCGGCGTGAGGACCTCTTTGACGGCCAGGACCAGCGCTAGCCGGCCCGTCTCTACAGCGCCGCGGCCCCGCCCAGCCAGAGGAACATTCGCAGAAAAGCGTACCCGGTGAGCGCCACCAACAGAGCGGCGATCGTTCCCCAGACCCTCTCCCGCAGGTTCGCCAATTGCGCCGGAGTGCCGGCCGCATAGGCCACCACGAAGCCCGTCGCCAGCCCGCCCAGGTGCGCCGCGTTGTCCACGCGGAAGACCGGCAGCAGCCCCCACAGCAGCCCGTAAATCGCCCAGCGCACGTAAAAGGCCTTGATCGCCGACGCCTCATAGGACCACTTGTGCGTTATCCCTAGCGCGATCATCGCCCCGATCAGCCCGAACAACCCCGCCGATGCCCCCACCGTCAGCATGGTCCCACGCAGCATGCTCAGCGCGAATCCGCCGATGTTGGCCAGCAGGTAAATGGCGACCATCCGCCGGCTGCCGTAGACCTCCTCGGCATGCCGGCCCACATCCATCAGCGCCCACATGTTGAAGCCGATGTGCATCAGCCCTCCGTGCAGGAATCCGGCCGTGATCAGCCGCCACCACTGCCCGCCGAACACGCCCGCCGGGAACGCCGCCCCGTACCGTACCAGGGCGTTCAATTCACCCACCTTCGCGGTCGCCAGCATCGTCACCAGGAACATCCCCAGGTTCACCGTGAGGATGACCACCGTGGCAAACTGCGCCGTCGGAATCAACCCACCCAACATCGTCCCGCTGCCCAATCGGTCGATCGCCCGCGGTCCTACCGCCGTGTCGCAGTACGGGCAGACTTTGTCAGACGTCGTGATAAAGGCCCGGCAGTGCGGGCACATTCGGCGGGTTTCCACTCATTCCATTGTACGAAACCGCCGGCGCTCGCCGAACTAGGGTCGGTTCTCCGTGGTACTAAGGTCTCCCACTGATTTGAGCCCTTTTGTCCCCATGGTGTACTGAGGCTGAACTCCCTGTGCCGAATTGCCGATAGTGAGTTGAGGAAGGCCAATGAAACGTAATCTCATGCCGCTGCTCGGTGTCGCGTTCGTGGCGGCAGTAGTCGCCACGGGCATCTTCTACGGATTGCTCATCCCGCGGCTGAGAGGTACTGCCTCGGCCGGCGGACTGGGGACGATGGTGGTGGCCAGCCGACCCCTGGACCGCGGCGCCGTATTGAAAATAGAGGACTTGCGTGTTATCAATACGGACGGGCAGCCGTTACCCAGCGGCGGGCTCACGGCCGCCGAGCAGGCCGTCGGCCTGACCTTGCTCGAGCCGGTCTCGCCCAATCAACCCGTGACCAGCCCGTTGCTCACGCGCCGTGGTGCAGCCGGCGGACCGTCGCTGGCAATTCCCGGCGGCAAGCGTGCGGTCAGCGTCCATCCCATCGATTCGGGCGGCGTTATCGCCATGCTGCGCTCGGGCAGCCGCGTCGACATCCAGATCCTCGACGTTCGTAACACCTTGCAACTGCGGCGGTTGCTCGAAGACATAGAGGTGCTCTCGGTGACGGGTACCGAGGGCGGCAATCGTCCCGCCATCACACTGCTGGTGAAGCCGAACGAGGCCGACCGGCTCAGCCTGGCCGACGCCGCCATGCAGATCCGCCTTGTGCTGCGCAACCCCAACGACCGTTCGGCCAACGGCCAGGTGTCCGTCTCGCCGGCTTCACTGCTTCAGCCCGGATTGTCCGACAGGAACTGAGCCATATGCTCAGCGTAGTCGTATTCATGTTGATGTTCGGTGGAGCGTTCCTCACCGCCCTGCTCGCCGTCACCTTCTACTGGGCCTCGCTGCACGTGCGCGCCCGACGGGCCGGCGCCGAGTTCGTCCTGGACGGTTCCGAGCCTGTTTCTGCCGCCGTGCTGCGCGGCGAGGACCTGAGCACCATCCGCGTGTGGAGCTCCGTGCTCGCCCGCTTCGGCCGCGTCGAGGAGCTGCGCCGCCTGATCGAGGACGCCAACCTGAAATGGACCGTCGGCCGGCTCACCCTGATGATGCTGCTCGGCGGCACCGCCACGGCCGCGCTGCTGTGGCAGATCGGTTTCGTGCCGGCGCTGCCGGCGGCGCTGATCACCGCTCTGGCCGCCTTCTCGCCGTATCTCTATATCGTGCGATTACGCCGCCTGCGCTTTGCCAACTTCGCCCGCCAGTTCCCCGAGGCGCTCGACTCGCTCACGCGCGCCCTCAAAGCCGGCTACCCGCTCTCCTCTGCGGTCGAACTGCTCTCCTACGAACAGCCCGAGCCGCTCGCCTCGGAGATGCGCCGCACCCGCGAGGAATGGAACCTTGGAGTGGGATGGGACCAGGCTCTGGACAACCTCGCCGGCCGCGTTCCGCTCCCCGAGGTCCACCTCTTCGTCGCCGCCGTCAAGATGCAGAACCGCATCGGCGGCCGGCTCAACGACGTCCTGGCGCGGCTGGGGGAGACCATGCGGGACAACGCCACGCTGGAAAGCGAGGTGCGTGCCATCTCCACCCACAGCCGCATCACCGGCATGGTGCTCACCGTCCTGCCGGTGGTCATCGGCACGCTCATGCTGGCCGTCAACCCGGAGTACATGGCCATCATGCTGCGCCGCCCGGAAGGCCGCACCATGCTCGGAGCAGCCGTCCTGGCCAACATATTCGCCCACTTCGTCATCAAGCGCGTGGCCCGGGTGAAGATGTGAGGAAATCATGAACGAAGCCCTCCTTACGCTCTGTTTCTTTCTCTTCGTCATGGCCACCACCGGCGCCATCCTGCTCCTTTTCCGCTGGCGCGCCGCCGCCCGTCTTCAGCAGGGCGACGTGGATTTCGCCGCCGGCAAGGCCAAGGGCGCCTGGACCGGCCTGCTGCAATCGATGTTCGTCATTGGTGAACTTGCGCCGGGTACCCGGGAAAAGATCGATCCACTGCGCGGCAGGCTCTCGGCGGCCGGCTATCGCAATCCGGTCGCGCCCACCGTTCTCTACGGCGTCAAGGTGGCCACGGGCGTGGCTTTGGCGCTTGTGCTCGGCTGGGTCGGGCTCCTTGACCAGGAAAGCCCCGTCATGGCCATCGTCCTGGCTGCCTGCGGTGCAGGCTTCGGTTTTCTCCTGCCGGACCGTTTCCTGGACGCCAAGGTCAGCCAGCGCGCCTTTCAGCTTGAGCGCGCTCTGCCGAACGCGCTGGATCTGCTCGTGCTCAGCGTCGAGGCCGGCCAGTCGCTGGACAGCGCCCTGGCCGAGACCAGCCGCGAGCTGCGCCAGGTCTACCCGGAGCTTTCCAGTGAGTTCGGACAGGTCCAGACCGAACTGCGGGCCGGCCGCTCTCGCGCGGAAGTCCTCTTCTCCCTGGGCCAGCGCACCGGTTCCTCTGAGTTGAAGAAGTTCGCCACCGTCCTGATCGACAGCGACCGCTTCGGCACCAGCCTGGGCCCGGCGCTTCGCACGCACGCCCGCTACCTGCGCACGCGCCGCCGGCACGAGGCTCAGGAAGCCGCCCGCAAGCTCAGCGTCAAACTGATCTTCCCGGTCTTCTTCCTGATTATGCCGTCGGTGTTCGTCATCACCCTGGGTCCGGCCGTGCTCACTTTCTACGAAGCCATGGCCCCCGCTCTCGGCTTCTAGCCACGGCTCCTACGTCCGGAAACCCTCCCACACCAGGGCCTCGAACTGGTAGGCCACCTGGTAGCCGAATCGCTCGTACAGCCGGATGGCCTGGCGGTTGGCGGCCGTGACGGTCAGCGAAACCTCCTGCGCGCCACCGGCCTCCAGCGACTCCATGCTGCGCCGCAGCAATTCGTAGCCGATTCCCCGGCCCTGCAGCTCCGGCGAAATACAGACCTGGGCGATGTGGCCCGATTGCGGCGACACCATCGTCGCCAGCACCAATCCGCGAGCACGTCCGGCCGGGTCCAGGGCGACCCACGAACTGGCCGGTGAAAAGTGGCCGCAGCCGGGGTAGTGCACGATGTTCTGCAGGAAGCGCCGCGCCCCGGCCGGCGTGTGGTACTGGTCGTTGATCTCGCTGTCCACGTGGCCGCGGTAGACCTCGGCGATCAGCTCGCAGGATTGGTCCAGCCAGCGCGATCCCCACCTTTCCAGCCGCAACTCCGGCTCCAGCAGCATCGGCCGCTTGCCCGACAGCCCCGTTGTCTGCGCCAACATGAAGTGCCGCGGATAGGTTCTTGGCCGCATACCGGCCGGAGCCACCTGCGCTCCTCGCAGGCCCAGTTGAAGCAGTTGAGCTTCCACGCGCTGGATCCAGGGGCTGCGCCGCAACTGCTCCAGCGCCGCGCCCAGCAGCAGATTCTCATTCGCCGTCGAGCGCCACTCATCCCGGACATAGAGGTCGCCCACCAATCCCTTATGCTCCTCGGCCACCCAGTAGGTGTAACCTACCGCCTCGTCCCCGTCCAATAGGGCGAAACCGTCCAGCGCCTGCATGCCCACGTAGCGTGAAACCAGCTCGGCCGAGGGCGTGAAGTCCCAGTGCAGCATCGCCCGCCAGCGCGCCCGCTCCTCCCCCAGCACGCGCTCCAGCGCGGCGGAGTTCAGTGACCGCAACTCCAGTAGCCGCGTCGGCCGGGCCTGTTCTCGCGCAGCCATAGCGCTGATGATACCAGCCTAGAGGGCCTTTTGATCCCGCAGGAATTCCTTAATGCAGCGGATCGCCTGCCGCGACCTGTGGTGGTTCTCGATCAGCGCGAAGCGCACGTGCGAATCGCCCGCGGGTCCGAAGCCGATGCCGGGCGACACCGCCACCAGCGCTTTCTCCAGTAACAACTTCGAGAATTCCAGCGATCCGATGCCGCGGAAAGCCTCAGGCAGCGGCGCCCAGACAAACATCGAGCCCCGCGGTTTCTCCACCGGCCAGCCCGCCCCGTTCAGCCCCTCCACCAGCAGGTTGCAGCGCTTTTCATACTGCGCCCGGATCTTCTCTACCTCCGCTTCGCATTCCCGCAGGCCGATGATGGAAGCGATCTGAATGGGCTGGAAGTTGCCATAGTCCAGGTAGCTCTTGATCCTCGCCAGAGCCTTGATCATCTTCGGATTGCCCACGCAGAAACCCACTCGCCAGCCGGCCATGTTGTAGCTCTTCGACATGGTGAAGATCTCCACCGCTACGTCCTTGGCCCCCTCCACCTGCAGGATGCTGGGCGCGCGGTAGCCGTCAAAGCCCAGGTCGGCGTAGGCGAAGTCGTGCAGCACCATGGTGCCGTGCATTCGCGCCATCCGCACCACTTCCTTGAAGAAGTCCAGATCCACGCATACCGTGGTTGGATTGTGCGGGAAATTGAGCAGGATCAGCTTCGGCGGCTTGATGGACTTGCGGTAGACGCCCTCCAGCGCCGTCAGGAATTCGGCGGGTTTGGAGACCGGCAACGGCACCGCCTCGCCCTCGGCCATGATCACGCCCCACTGGTGGATGGGGTAGCATGGCGCCGGCGTCACCACGTGGTCGCCCGGCCCGATGACGGCAAACAGCAGGTGCGCCAGCGCATCCTTCGATCCGATGGTGACGATCGTCTCCGACTCCGAATCCAGCTCCACGCCGTAGTTGCGCGCGTACCGCTTGCAGATCTCGTGGCGCAGGTTCGGGATGCCGCGCGAGACCGAGTAGCGGTGGTTTTTCGGATTCCTGGCCGCTTCGGCCAGCTTGCTCACAATCGGCCGCGGCGTCGGCCCGTCCGGGTTGCCCATGCCGAAATCCACCACGTCGTACTGCGCTGCGCGCAGCTTCGCCTTCATCTCGTTCACCACGGCGAAGACATACGGGGGCAGCTTCCCGATGCGGTAAAACTCGTCTGGCAATGAACTCATATCACTCTATGCTACACTTCCCGGAATGAGGAACTACTGTTGGGCCTGCACCCTGACCTCGGTGCTGGCCTTCAGCTTGGCCTGCGGACAACAGGCCGGCAATGCGTCCAAGGAAGTGAGCCCGGAGGAACTGGCCAAGCTGCTTGAACAGCCCGGGAAAGTCTACTTCCTGGACGTGCGCGAGCCGGCCGAAATCGAGCGGCTGGGCACGGTGAAGGGCTACGTGAACATCCCCATGAGCCAGTTGGAAGCACGTATCCGGGAAGTGCCCAAAGACAAACTGATCGTCACCCTTTGAAGCTCCGGAGGACGGGCTGCCCGTGCGGCGGCCATTCTGGAGGAGAAGGGCTTCAAGACGCTCGGATCGTGCGGGCTGGAAAAGGTAAAGCGCCAGGGCGGCGAAAAGCTGGTGACGGAGAAACCGGCCGCGAAGGGCAAGTAGCCGGAGCGCAACTCGGGCGCGCGTGCCCGCTCCGCCGTGCGTGAGACAATGGTGAGTTCGTGACTCCCCAACTCTCCTGCTCGAACCCGCAGTGCCGTGCCGCGTTTCCCATCGAAGAGGTGCTCTACACCTGCCCCCGCTGCTCCGCGCTTCTGGAGGCCTCCTATCCGGGGCTGAGCCTGGATCCGGTTTCCACCAAGCGGCTGTGGCGCGAGCGGCGCATGTCGAACGCCGCCATTGACCAGAGCGGCGTGTGGCGCTACCGGGAACTGCTTGGCTTCCTCGACACCGCCAGGCACCCCGTGGTCACGCTCCGTGAAGGCGACACCCCGCTGCTTCCCGCGCCGCCCGCCGCCCGCTACGGCGGCCTCGACGCGCTGGTCTTCAAGCACCAGGGCTTCAACCCCACCGGGTCGTTCAAGGACAACGGCATGACCTGCGGCGCCACCCAGGGCCTGCGTCTCGGCCTCCGCCGCGTGGCCTGCGTCTCCACCGGCAACACGTCGGCCTCCATGGCCGCCTACGCCTCCAGCGCCGGCATGACCCCGGTCATCTTCCTGCCCCACGGCAACATCAGCTACGGCAAGCTGGCCCAGGCGCTGGAGTACGGCGCCCTCACCCTCCAGGTGGAGGCCAACTTCGACCAGATTCTTGCCCTGGTCCGCGTGCTCGCCGAAAAGACCGGCATCTACCTGCTCAACTCCGTCAACCCCTTTCGCATCGAGGGCCAGAAGACCATCATGGTGGAGATGCTGGACCAGCGCGACTGGCGCGTGCCCGATTGGGTCGTCGTCCCCGGCGGCAACCTGGGCAACATCTCGGCCTTCGGCAAGGGCTTCCGCGAGCTTCTCCAACTGGGCTTCATCGACAAACTGCCGCGTTTTGCCGTCATTCAGGCCGCCGGTTCGGCGCCCTTTGAGGATTACTTCCGCCGCCGCGGCCAGTTCCAGCCGGTGGCCGAACCCGAAACCCTGGCCACCGCCATCCGCATCGGCGATCCCGTCTCCTGGCCGAAGGCGATCCAGGTGATCGACGAGTCCCGCGGCGTGGTCGAAAAGGTCACCGAACAGGAGATCGCCGACGCCAAGGCCGTCGTCGGCCGCTGCGGCATCGGCTGCGAACCGGCCTCCGCCGCCACCCTGGCCGGCATCCGCAAACTCACCGCCGCCGGCGTCATCGGCCGCGGCGCCGATGTCGTCGCTGTGCTCACCGGCAACGTCCTCAAGGACCCCGACTACATCTTCAAGTACCACACCGGACAACTGAAGACGCCCTCGGGGGCGCCCATCCAGGCGACCTTCGGCAATGCCCCGCTCGTCGTCCCCAACGACCCGGAGCGAATCGCCGCCATCCTCGAAGAGCGCATCCCCGCGTCGTCGTAAAATAGAGGCAGCCCTCCACTGTGGGACCGTAGCTCAGCCGGATAGAGCACCTGCCTTCTAAGCAGGGGGTCGCAGGTTCGAGTCCTGCCGGTCCTACCACACACCAATATGCACCTCGACGGTGCCGGGACCCGGTAGGAGTTTCCTGGGGCAGTAAGAATTGCGGGGCGAGGGAGACGCAAGCCGTTCAAGATGCCATGCAGGTGAATGGCTGCGGAATTGCTACCAGCATCGGGTGAAACCCAAGCCGCTCCTTTTCCCTATGATGACGGCGGCAGCATTGCTGACGCTGATCCAGATCGGCTGCCAGCGGCTTGGCGGGAGGTTCAGCCATGAAAGCGAACGGGCGCGGATTGTTTACCCTGCTGACGGGGTGCCTACTTGTTGCTCTGCCGGCAGTTGCGGCTTTGCCGGCTGACGAGGAATCAGAAGACCTGGGGCGGGTGCTGCTGACCGCCGAGCTCGTGAGGGTGGCGGATGTCGCCGGACCTTTAGGTGCGGGATTCCTGCCTGCGCCGGCGGGCACGGACGCCATCGACGAGGGAATGGTGCAGGTGCGGGCCCGGCGGAAGGTAGTCATCGCCCTGGACGGCGCCCAGCCGTCGAGCACCCATGAAGTGTTCTACTGCGCGGCAGCAGGGGGCGCATGGAGTTGCGCGCTGCTGGGTGCGCTGGCGACCGACGAGCACGGGCGGGCGCGGGAGTCGCTGGACTTTACGCAGCCGGGGACGGCCTTCACGGGCATGTTCGCGGTGGTGCGCGGGAACAGGACCCAGTTCGTCTCGGGCTTCGGATTGCCGGCGGCGCCGGCGCCGGCGGGCGTGTCTGCGGCGGTGAACGTCAAAGGGCAGGTCGCGAGCGTGAATCAGCAGGCGGGAACATTCAAACTGGCCGGATTCGCCCCAACGATCGCCGTCGACAGCGAGACCAAGTTCAAAGGAGGGGTGGCCTTCGCGGGCCTGCTGGCCGGCATGACCGTGGAGGTGGATGGGACGAGCCGCCAGGACGGATCGGTCCTGGCGGCCGAGGTGAAGGTCGCCCGCCACGGCAGGTGAACGGCCGGTCTGACCGGCCGCTCAGAAATTGATGCGCAGGACGAGCTGCACCAGCCGCCCGCCGGGGTCGTTGGTGGTGGAGGTGTCCTGGTAGGCGGCGGTGATCTTGCCGAACTCCTGGCTGGAGAGGGCGGCAAAGTTGGAGGACACGGTGTTGGTATCGTTGGCGGCGCTGCCGACGATGAAGTTGGCGGCATTGAAGGCGTTGAGGAACTCGCCGCGGAACTCGACATTGACGCGCTCGGTGATGCGGATCTTCTTGACGGCGCTGAGGTCGAAGCGGGCGAACTTCGGCCCGTAGAGCATGTGGCGGACGCCGCCGCACTGGCCGGCGTAGAGCTCCATGCAACCGCTGCTGTTGGCCGGGGCGATGTACTGGCCGGAGGGCACGCCGAGTGAGCCGTAGCCGGTGGCGCTGGTGGCGCTCACGTTGTTGGCTTTGATGGTGTTGTCGATGACGTTCTGCGGCAGGAAGTAGACGAAGCTGGGCGCCTTGCGCACGGCGACCATCGACTGCAACTCACTGCGGGTCATGCCGATCAGGCGGACGTTGCCGAGGTTGAAGGGCGAGCCGCTCTGGATGCGCCCGGCGCCATTGACGGCCCAGCCGCCGAGCAGGCCGTCGACCACCGCATTGGAGCCGGAGAGGAAGTGGCGGCCCTTGCCCACGGGCAGCTCGTAGAGCCAGTTCACCTTGAAGGCGTGGGTGATGTTGTAGGGCGAGACACCGCGCGCGCCGTCCATCTGGCGGAAGCTGGTCCAGATGGACTGGAGAGCCTTGCCGAAAGTGTAGCTGCTGTTGACCAGCAGTCCCTTGGAGAAGCGGCGGCGGACCTCAACGGTGGCGGCGTTGTAATTGGAGCCGCCCCAGTTGGTGAGGTCCCGGGCGCCGCCGCGCTTGTCGGGGTTGACGAGGAAGAAGTTGCCCGGCAGGCCGGCCGTGATGGCGTTGGCGCGCCGGGTGGCGTCGCTGTGAAGGTTGGCGGCGTAGGTGAAGGGTACCGGGGCCTGCATGGCGAGCGGGTTGACCCACAAGGTATTGGTGAAGTTGGAAGAGGAATAGAGCGTCTGGTCGCCGGCGCGGGCGGCGGGGATGGCGCTGAAGTAGGCCAGGGTGATGGGCAGCGGGGAGGTGCCTGTGCCAGGGCCGTAGTAGCGGAAGTTGGCGCCGCGGTTGGCGGCGAGGTTGGCCTGGAGGTTCTGTTGGGCGAGCCTAAACTCCTGGAGCATGCCGTTCTCCAGAATGTTGGTTTCGTTGTAGTTGATGGAGGTGCTCCAGGGGCGGCTGGCGCGGTTGCCGATGTAGCGCACCTCAAGGGCCATGTCGGCGCCGAGCTCGCGCTGGAAGCCGAAGCTCCAGCTCTGGACCATCGGCACCTTGAGGGCGGGGTTGATCACGTTGACCTGGTCGGTGACGGCGCCGCTCAGCGGGAACGAAGGCGTGGTAGAGAAGGGAGGCGGGCCGAGGCGGCCGGTCTCGCGGAGCAGGACGGGCATCACATTGGAGCCGCTGCCGCTGACCAGGTTGCCGATGGTGTTGTTGCGGTTGGCGGTAAGGAAGCCGCCGGGGTTGGCGCCGAGATAGTCCGAGAACCAGTTGGCGCCTTCGCGGTTGTAGGAGATAGAGTAGCCGGCGCGGATGACGCTGCGGCCGCGGCCGCCGAGCAGGGTCTTCAGCGGCCCGGAGTCAAAGCCCGGGCTCCAGGCCAGGCCGAGGCTGGGGGCGAGATTGCCGTAGTCGGTCTGGTAGGAGTGTTTGCCGACCTCGATAGGGACAAACTGGGTGACTTTGCCGCCGCTGGCGCCGGGCTTGAAGAGGTTGCCGGGGCCGGAGATGCCGAAGACCTCGTTGTAGCTGGTGACGGCGAACTTCTTGTTCTCGGCGACGAAGGGATACTGGATCTCCCAGCGGACTCCGAGATTCACGGTGAGTTGAGGGCTGAGCCGCCAATTGTCCTGGAAGTACAGGCCCTGCTCGCGGAAGCGATAGCGCCGGATGTCGGGGCCGATGTAGGTATAGGCGGAGCCGTCTTCGCTGAGCTGGCGTTGGCGTTGATGCCATTGACGCGGCCGGTGAGAACGGCGTAGATGTTGCGGGCGTTGGTGAGATCGGTGTTGGATGAGCCGGGGAAGTTGGCGGCGGTGAAGATGGATTCGGCAGGGTCAATGGCGTCGACGCCGAAGGTGATGTTGGGAACCAGCACCTTGCTCTTGGACCAGTTGTAGACCTGGGTGTAGGAACCGCCCATGCTCAGGTTGTGGCGTCCGGTGGTGATGGTGAGGTTGTCCATGAGCTGCTTGACCGGGGTGCTGCGCCGCGATGGGTTGGTGACGACGTAGGCGTTGGTGAGGCCGGCGGCGCTGATGGCCAGGGAGAAACCGCCCTGGTTGGCGACGGGGCCGCTGAAGCTGCCTGGGCTGGCTTCGGGGTTGAAGAGCGTCACGCCGCCCATCATGCCGCCGCGAAGTTCATTGACGATCCTGGACGCGAGGGTGGAACGCAACGCGACGACGCCGGACCAGCGGTTGGAGCCCTGGCTGCCGCTGTTGGGAAAGCCCGGGAAAGCCGGGTCGGTGCCGTTGAGGAAGTCCACGAGGCCGGCGAAGTCCTGGTAGTTGTAGGTGAATTCGAGGCTGTGTTTGGGCGTGATGATGTAGTCGATGCGGGCGGTGGGGAAGCGGCGCCACTGGCCGCCGCGGTTGATGAAGGTGGCACGCTGGAGGTTGGGGTCGCTGAGCTGGGAAATGCTGCCGGCCGACGCGGAGGCGGAGCGAATGTCGGCCAGGAGCTTGGCGATGATGGGGTCCGGCGTGGAGGTCTGCCCGTTGGCGGCGGCGAGGGTGAGCAGATTGACGGTTCGCACGCCGGAGGAGGAATTGTAGCGGAAGTCGCCCGCCTGAGTGAGGGGATTGAGGATGGTGCGGTTGCGGAGCGTCTGCTCGGGCAGGCGGTACTCCTCGTAGTTGACGAAGAAGAAGAGCCGGTTCTTGCCGCTGAACAGCTTCGGGACGGAGATGGGCCCGCCCACGCGGAAGCCGAACTGGTTGAGCAGGACACGGGCGCGCGGGGCTTTGCCCGAGGCGTCGGGCGGCAGGTCGCGGTTGTTGAACCAGTAGTTGGAGTTCAGCACCGGGTTGCGGTGGTACTCGTAGATGCTGCCGCGATAGTCGTTGGTGCCGCCGCGGGTGACGAACTTGATCTGGACGGCGCCCTCTCCGGTGCTGTCGGCGCCGGCGGTGGCGGTGGAGACGGTGACCTCCTGGATGGCGTCAAGGCGCGGGCGGATGTAGGTGAAGTAGCCGTCGGAGGATTTCAGGAGGTTGTCCTGGACGTTCAAGCCGTCGATGGTGATGTTGATGGCGCCCTTGGGGAGGCCGTCGACGGTGGAGGAGCGGGGGCGGCCGGGGGTGTTGACGTTGGGCAGGAAGAGCACGAGGTCGAGGGCGTCGCGGGAGACCAGGGGCAGGTCGACGATCTGGCGGCCGGTGAGCGTGGTGGAGACGGTGGCGGACTGGGTCTGGAGGATGGCGCCGGCGGCCTCGACAGTGACCGCCTCGGCCTGCGAGCCGACCTCCAACTTGAGCTCGACGTGCGTCGGGACGCCGACGTCGATCTTGATCTTGTCGGCGACCGCCTGTTTGAAGCCGGGGTAGGTGACTGTGACCGAGTACGTCCCGACGCCCAATGCGGGCACGATGAAGGCGCCGTTGCCGTCAGTCTGGGACTTGTAGACGGCGCCGGTTTCGATGTTGCGGACGACCACTTCAGCGCCGGGGACGATGCCGCCGGAGGGGTCGGTGACGTTTCCGGAAAGGGGGGCGGTCTGGCCGGCAGCGATGGGGCTCAACAGCAACAGCGAAACAAGCAGGATGACGCGATGCAGCTTCATGGCGAAAAAACTCCTCCACCGGCTGGCGATCCTGGCATGGGCGACAGCCCGTTACAAGTGTGTCGATTAGGGTGAAGCGTATCCGAAATTCCCGAACAGGTCAATAGAGAACTCGCGGCCCCGGAGGCGTCTATTTTGATCTTTCGACGACTCGGACGTCTACCTTGAAGGTGCCGGCGGCCAAGCCGGTGATCTTCATCGGGTAGGAATCCTTGCGGGGATCGAGCTTGCATTCGGACGGTTTTACGGTGACGCCGCCGGAGCTCTTGAAGGTGAGCAGGACATCCTTCTTCTTGAGGACCTGGTCGAGTCCCGCCGTCCCCTTCAAGTTAGCCGTGGCGCCTACGGTCTGACCCTTATGGATAACGCCGTCCTTGAGCGGCTTGTCCAGTTTCGCGGTGACCGACAGGGCGTGTACCTGCTGGGTGCGGACGGGTTTGCCTTTGACGGATTCGGTGATTGTGGAGGGGCCATGGATGTCGGGCGGGATCCAGATGACGCTGCGGTTGTCGGTGCCGGCGACGAGGTCAGCGGGTTTAGGGGTGCCGGGGGCGCCGGGGGTGGTGACGGGGGCGATGGAATACTCGCGGTCGATGATGGGAGTCTGGCTGGGTAGAGAGACGGGCTGGCCGCTCTGCACGACCGTGCACTCCGTGGCCGGCGCCACGCCCTTGGCCAGGCCGTCGACGGCGACGGTGGCAACGGGCTTCAGGATGCCGTCGCCCTCGAGGATGGTGATGAGCTTGGCCGCGGTCAGGGCCGAGGCCGACAGGAAGATGGGAGTGAGGGACTTGTGTGCCTCCACTCTGCGGCCGCCGATGTCGACGACGGCGCCTTCGATGGTGGCGCCGGCCGGGGCGGCATCGGTCGTGGGTTGGGCGGGCCTGGTGTCTTCAGAGACGACTGTGATCCAGAGAGAACTGGAGTCGCGCCAGCCGGTGGGGACGTTGAGGGCGACGTTGCCGTGCGAGGTGGGGACGGTGACGGTCTCGAGGCCGGACTGCTGATCCAGGTCGCGGCGCCAGGCGGTGGCGAGCGCCCGCGGACTTGCATCGGCTCCAGCGGCAGCCTCCTGGACGCGGCCCTTGTCGGGGGTGGTACGGAACCGGCTGCCATCGGGGAAGGTCTCAATGATGTCCTGCAAGCCGGGCGTTCCGGTACAGCTTGTTCCCAGGCACTTGATTGTGATGGTGACGTTGGCCTGCGAGGCGACATTGACGGCGAAGGGCCCCAGCAACGGAGGGCAGCTCACATAGACCTGGTAGGCGCCGGCTGCGAGCATCCTGTGGCGCACAACTCCGCCCACGGCCTGCCGACGGCCGAAGGTTCGCTTGTTGCTGGTCCGCACGATGAAAGTCCAGGGTCCTGACAGCGGTTTATTGGTGCAATCGACCACGGCGATGGTGAGGTTGCCGAAGGGTCTCTTCCAGGAGGTTTTGACCACGCTGGCCCCGATGGAGTTCTCGGTCCAGGGCTGTCCGCCGGCGTAGTCCCACCAATCGAGTTCGGTGACTTCGCCTTCGCAGCAGCGCACTACCAGAGTCTGGTCATGGAAGAAGAGGGGGTTGATGTAGATAGTCTTGGTGAGGGTGCGGCCGCCGCATGAGACCGTCACATTGTAGTTGCCGCCGAGACGGCCGAAGGCAGCGATTCCATCAGCATCTGTCGTAACCGTTCCCCCGGGCGGGGCCGGCGGCGGGGTCGCGAACGCGTCGGCTGGAGCGACCGTGACCGACGCTCCGGTGAGTCCGTCACTGTCGCAGTCCACTACCTGGACGGTGAGGCTGCCCCCGAGAGCGGATGGGGAGAGCAACAGGATGGAGAGCACGCAGAGAGGCACCGTCAGCAGGTGACGGGGCCGCAATTGGAATTGCATTGGGCCAACCTTCCTCTTCTGGCGCGGGGATGCGCCGGTCCAAGGCCATCACATGCCGGTTGGAGGGGTCGCCATGCTGGCGGCGCCACGGGACTTCCAGCTTGACTTCGGGCGGGGGGACGCGGATCAACCGAGGGGCGTGCCCCCGTCGGGCTGAGTCTATTGCAAGTTAACAGACTTTGCAATACTTTTTGGAAGTTTCATTGATAGATACGCGGCGGGCGAGTGCGAGGGCGGCGAGACCGGCGGCGCAGAGGAAGATTGTGACGGGTTCGGGAGTGGCCGTAGGCGGCGGGTCGAAGAAGAAGCCGCTGGGGGTCGGCAGGCACAGAAGGCGAAGGTCCCAGTCGAAGCTGCCCGGGTCGGCGCCCTGCCAGATGAGGCCGTTGCCAAGGTCCAGTTGGAACCAGGGTCCGGAGGGGGAGGGGGTGAACAGAGGCGGGTCCTGCAAGGTGACGCCCTCGATGGGCGAAGCGCCGGCGGAGGCGGCGAGGAGGAGGGCCAGCAGGAGTACTTGCTTCACACCCTCATTGTTGGGTGGGGCGGACGGTATTTCATCCGCCGCGGTCCCGGAACCATGGTCCGGGGTTGATACCATGGCGAGGGGAGCATGATTACAGACCTGATTCAGATCCGGCGGCTGGGTGAGCAGAAGCGCGGCGAGAACGAGCGCTTCCGCCGCCATCTGAAGACGCACGACTTTGTGGAGCGGCGGTTGCGGCACCTGGCCGAGGAGACCGAGGCGCAGGTGGACTGCACCGAGTGCGCCAACTGCTGCAAGGTGGCCACGGCGCGGCTGCTGGCGCGGGACGTAGACCGGCTGGCGAAGCTGCTGCGGCTGCCGGAGGCGCGATTTCTGAAGGAGTACACAACCAAGACTGAGGACGAGGGGCTGGTGTTGAAGCGGGATGAGGCGACCGGGTGCGTGTTCCTGTCGGGGAATGAGTGCACGGTCTACGAGACACGCCCGGCATCGTGCCGGGACTTCCCTCACATGCTACGCGGGTCGGCGTCGCTGCAAGCCAAGATGTGGGACTTCAAGGACCGGGCGGTGTACTGCCCGATCGTGTACAACACCTTGGAGGCGTGGAAGGTAGAGACTGGTTTTTCGCCGGCGGCGAAGTAGGGAATTGCGGCCGCGGCAGGGCAGAGTGACGGTCAGGCGGCTGTTGTGAGGACGGCAGGCGCGTCCTTGCCGCAGCAGCGCTTGAACTTCTGGCCGGAGCCGCAGGGGCAGGGGGCGGAGCGCGGGGTGAGCGGAACTGATTGAACCGGCGCGGGTTGCGGGGGAATTGGGTTCGTTTTGGCAAATAGCGGTGCAGTGGGGAACGAGGCGCGCCGGTTTTGGAAGCTGTTGGGGTCAGCGGCAGCTTTGGCCTGATTCTCGCACTCGATGATATTGGTGAGGATGGCAATGGCCTTGTCGCGGTCGCGGAGGAAGAGGCGTTCCCAACGCATGAGGCGGGAGATGGCCTTGGCGGACTTGCAGTCGTCGAGGAAGACCTGGGCTTCGAGGGTGATGAGGTTGGAGGTGTTGCCTTCCTCGCGGAGTTTGGCGACGCCGATGGCGTAGATGCCGCGGTCGAGCGATTGGACGCGGTCGATGCGGAAGTCAGCGAGGGCGACGCGGGAGACCCAGTATTCCATTTCGGGAGTGTGGGGCTGCCACTGTTCGACGTGGTAGGCGCGGAATTCGTCGAAGATGGCGCGGTCCTGGGGGGAGAGGTTGTCGAAGGAGGCGAAGAGGCCGTGGGAGACGCGGTTGCGGCTGGAGGCGGCCTTGCCTTCGGCGGTGCGAGGGCCGGTGGAGAGCTGGGCGTTGGCGTGGTTGGCCAGGACCTGGGCAGTGGATGCCATGGGGGACTCCTATGGGTGGGGATTGGGATCAGGCCGCAAGGGCCATCATCCGGTTCCACCATAGCAGGTGGAGTCAATCGATTCGTGAAGAAATCGGTGACGTGAGATTGAAAACAAAGGAGATTGAGGTCGAAAAAAGTTGTGAACGGATTTTTTCGCGGGACAGAAGATGACGCCAGGGCGTTACTGGCGGGCCTTGGCCACCAGCCGGGTGCCAGGCGCGCCATCGACCTCGACAATGACATCCTTGGCTGGGTCGCGCTGAATCCAGGCCAGCCCGGCGGCGTCCGTGCGGACCTCCACCTCGGCGCCCTCCACCGTCAGCTTCACGTTTGAATAGCCCACCTCGTTGGCGTCGGTGACCCGCAGCACGAGCAGCGAACCCTGGGAGTAGTATTCCAGCAGCCGCAAGTCCGAGCGCTGGCCCTTCACGGCAATGCGGGCAAACACGGCGGCATAGCGGGCGTCCACGCTTTCAGCCACAAGGTCGCAGGTGCCGGCCGAGATTCCTTTCACCCGGAACGAGACCGCGCTTTTTCCGGCCGGCAAAGTCACGGCGGCAGGGTATTCGATCAGCCCCTGGGGGCACCACAGCATCACGCCGGTGTCGGCCGCGGCTGGGCGCGGCGCCCGCAATTCGAGGAGGGCTTCATCGCCGGCGACCACGCCCCCGGCGGGCCAGGCCGAGAGCGCGAGCGAGTTGCGCAGTGTGCACTCGGCCCAGGCCCTTTCCTGCGCGGCGCGCGGAAAGAAGCGCTCGAACTCGGCCCTGTAGGATTCCAGCTTCTCCAGGTCGTCGGCTTGCGGTTCGGTTCCGGCGGGGACGAGCATGATCAGCGCGAAGCGGAAGCGGCGCTGGGCTACTGTGTCGTCGGGCGTCCTGCGGCCCTCGGCGGCGATCACGTCATCCACGGTGATGTCCTGCCGCTGGCCGGAAAACACGACGCCGGCCCTGGGGAAGCCGGCGTTCGGATAGGGGCTGCCGCGGACCAGGAAGGAGGGAGGCACCTCTTGCGGCGCCCTGAGCCCCATCAGGTACTGGTCGAGCGGCGAATAGCCCTCCACGGTGGCCACCGTGAGGAAGCGGTTGGTGAGGCCGGGGCCGTTGTCCTGGATCCGGTTGCCCTCCAGCAGGGAGGCCTCCGAATTGAAGTTGAAACTCCAGTGGGCGTTCTGGGCGCCCAGCATCGGGCGGGCGCCCGACGGATCGCGGATGCTAGCCAGAGCCAGAAAGAGGTGGCCGGCCTCGTGGCCGAGGATGGTCATGGTGTTGTCGCCGGTGACGAGGCCGCGGTTGCCCACGGGGGCGTAGGGGTTGCGAGGGTACTGCGCCAGCGGGCCCATGTTGAGCACGGCCTGGAGGCGTTGCGGAGAGCCGTATGAGCCTGCTGCATCGATCGGGGTTTCACCGATTCCCGTACGCGTGCTGCGCACGGTGGTTTCCGTGGCCAGGGCGCCGGGAGCAGCCGCCAGACCCATGGTGTTGAAGAAGACCAGGTAGTCGTACGAGTCGTCATGCGACTCGTAGAAACGCTGCGCGGCGCGAACCAGGTCCAAGCCGTCGGTCGTCCCGAACCGCTCCGCCACAGTGGCCGCGAATTCACTCTCGCTTCCATCGCGAAAACTCAGAATCGCCGCCTCACCGGCCAACCGGCCGGGTGAGATGCCGACCACCACGTCCCCGGCGGTGACGCGCTGGTAGGTGAACAGCATGCCGCCATCGGATGACAGCTCGAGTTGCACATCCTGCCGCGGCCCGGTGCCGCTGTCCCTGTATTCCGGGACGTTGAGCCAGGTGACCACCACCCGGCCGTCGCCGTTCCAGACCCGCACGGCGGCTCCGGACTGGGAGGGGTCCAGGTCGGAAAACAGGGTTCCGATGCGCGGCGGGCCGGCGGCCAACCGCCCCAGACTGCGGGCGGCCGAGGCTGCGTCGGGCTGCTCGAAGGAGACGTTGCCATCCGAGTGGACGAACATCGAACTGTGGCGCACACCGTAGTACTCGAATTCGAACGGCAGATCGACGAGCCTGGAGTCGTCGTCCTCGATGCCTGCCAGGGGCTTTCCCTCATCCGCCGCCGCGGCGTTCCAGCGCGCCTCTTCCACAAGGAAGCGGTAGCCGGAGGGCCCGGCTTTGAGTGGCGCAAACCGTAACGCCTTGCCCTCGAGGTTGAACGGGTTGCGCCGCGCCATGACGCCGCCGGCGTCGTCCAGGACGGCGATTTCACCGAAGTCCTTCTGCCATGCCGCCCGCTCGACTCCCACCGCGGCGCGCTGGCCGAGGAGCGCCGCCTGGCGCTGCCTTTCCGAGGAGCGGTGCAGGTAGATGGCTTCGCGCACCGACCCGCGTTCGGTGCCGCACACCGACGCGCCTGGCCTTGCCGCGGCGGAGGCCAATACCAGACAGGCGAGTGAACAAATGAAGGCTGGATTGCGTTTCTTCAATCGATGGGTTCCGACGTGTACGATAATCGCCAGGGGACCACTCCCCTTTCACACTAACCCAACGGACCATCAGGAGTTTCAATGCCCTACTGCACAGCTTGTGGTTCGGAGCTCGCCGATCAGGCCAGGTTCTGCGCCCGCTGCGGGGCGGCGTTCGGCTCGGCCGGCGCCGCTTCCGTCCAGGCTTCCAGAGTGATCGAGGCCGAGCCGCTCGACTTTACCATTCAAGGCGACAACCTGCAGGTGGCCCGGCTGCGGCTGAAGCCGGGTCAGGAGGTCTTCGCCGAAGCCGGCAAGATGCTCTACAAGACACCCAGTATCCAATGGGAAACCCGCATGAGCGGCGATACCATCGGGCAGAAGATCTGGGGCGCCGTCAAGCGCAAGCTCATGGGCGAGTCCCTCTTCTGGACCTACTTCCGGGCCAGCGCCGCCGGCGAGGTCGGCTTCGCCGGGGCCTACCCGGGGCGCATCCAGTCCTTCGATCTCAAGCCCGGCCAGAGCGTGATGGTGCAGCGCGACAGTTTCGTCTGCGCGCAAGCCTCCAACCAGGTGAACATCGCCTTCGTCAAGAAACTCGGCACCGGCTTCTTCGGCGGCGAGGGATTCATCCTGGAAAAGATCACCGGTCCAGGCATCGCCTTCATCCACGCTGGAGGCGACTTCATCGAATTCACTCTCAATGCCGGCGAGTCACTCCAGATCGACACCGGTTGCATTGTGGCCTTCGACGAGTCGGTCGACTACGATATCCAGTTTGTGGGCGGCATCAAGACGGCGATCTTCGGCGGCGAAGGGTTGTTCCTGGCCACGCTGACCGGCCCAGGACGAGTGATTGTGCAGTCGATGACGCTTGAGAAGATGCGGCGCGAACTGGCGCCGGCGCGAACCGGAGGAGACGAGCGTTCGCCGTTGGGGGCGCTGGGAGGTCTGTTCTCCTCGGAGGACTAGTCTCAGGTGTATATGTCCGGCAGACCCGGACTTTCCCCTAAACTTCACCCTGCAAATGGCCGATGTAAGGACCAGGTCGCAATGAGTCCCACTCGGCTCAGGATGTCAATGATTTCCGCGGAGCCGGCGAGCTCGGCGCAGGCGGTGCCCGCCATGCCCGAGCCGTCGGCGCTGAAGCTGCAGTTCCTCGCCAGTCTGAATCACGAGATTCGAACGCCGCTGAGCGGCATTCTGGGCATGGCCGAACTGTTGCTGGAAACCGCGCTGGACGAAGAGCAGCGCGACTACGTCAACGCCAGCCGGCAATGCGCCGAGGGCCTGTTTGAGCTGCTCAACGACACGCTGGAATACACCTCACTGTCGTCCGGCTGCGTGCAACTGGACGAGGCGGAGTTCCATCTGGAAGACACGCTGGGCAGCGCGGTGGGCGAGCACGAGCTCAAAGCCCGGGCCAAGGGCCTGGCGCTGCACTACGTGCCTGCCGCGGATATTCCCGCCACAGCCATCGGCGACGCCTACCGGGTACGGCAGGTGCTGTCGCTGCTGATCCAGCACGCCATTAAGACCACCGAAACGGGCTGGATCCGAGTGGACGCCGCGGTATTGCCGGTTTCGACGCCGGGATTGTCGCGCGAAGTGACGATTCAACTCAGCGTGAGCAGCACCGGCAGTTCGTTTTCGGCGGAGAGCGTTCGAGAGGTTTTTGAGACTTTCGACAGGGTGGAGGGCGGCGCGACGCAGCGCTTCAACGGAATCGGGCTCGGTCTTGCGCTGACGCGGCGCGTGCTTCAATTACTGCGCGGCGACCTGGTGGTTGAATCCGGCGCCTTGGCAGATCCTGCCGCCGCCGGCGTCATCATCGCGGAGATTCCGCTTCAAGTGCCGAAGCCGGCGCTGGTTGCGCAGACAAGCCGGGGGGGGACACAACGCGCCGCCGCGGCGAGGATTCTGGTTGTCGAGGACAATCGCATTTCGCAACAGGTATTGAGCGCCATGCTCGCCAAGGGCAGTCATGAGTTCGACTGCGTCTCCGATGGTCATGCCGCCATCGCCGCCGCCGCCGCACGGCCGTATCAGCTCATCCTGATGGACCTGCAAATGCCGGGCATGGACGGCATTGAGGCCACGCAGTGTATTCGCCAGATTCCCGGCTACCATGACGTGCCCGTGCTGGCGCTCACGGCCGAGGTCTCCGATCAGGTGCGCGTGCTCTGCCGGCAAAAAGGCATGGCGGAGTTTCTCAACAAGCCGGTCCAGGCGTCCGAACTCCTCTCGGCCGTTCAGCGCCATCTCGCCTAGTTCTCTGACCGGGTGAACAGGTTCGCCGAACCCATACCGCTCACTGACGTTCGCGGCTCCGATCAGAGCCACAACCGTCAGGGAGTGGTTTCGCAAAGGCACCGAACCAGGCGGTTAGAGAACTAGGGCAGCCCACTCCCACCCCTTCCGGCGATACGCTGATAGCCATGAACCGCCGCAAGGCTCTCACCCTCATTGCGGGCTCTCCGGCCCTGGCGCAAACTCCGGCACCCAGTCATACGTTCTCGATCCAGGGCGACCGGTTCACACTGGACGGCAAGCCATTTGTGATTCGCTCAGGCGAGATGCACTACGCCCGCGTCCCGCGCGAGTACTGGCGAGACCGCATGAGGAAGATGCGCGCCATGGGCCTGAACACGCTCTGCATGTACTCCTTCTGGAACGCGCATGAGCCCCGGCCGGGCCAGTTCGACTTCACCGGCAACCTGGACTTAGGCGCGTTCATCCGCACCGCTCAGGAGGAAGGACTCTGGGTGCTCGTCCGCCCAGGCCCCTACTCCTGCGCCGAATGGGAGTTCGGCGGCTTCCCCTCGTGGCTTTGGGACGCTCCGGACATCCAGGTGCGCACCACCGATCCGCGCTTCCTCGCCGCGGCCGCGGGCTACATCAAGGCATTGCTGGCGCACGTAGCGCCGCTGCAAATCACGCGCGGCGGCCCGGTCATCATGCTCCAGGTGGAGAACGAATACGGCTCCTTTGGCAAGGACAAGAAGTACTTGAGTGCCATTCGCAAGATGATCGCCGACGCCGGCATTGACGTCACTCTCTACACCTCGGACGGCTCGCTGCCCCACATGCTGGAGGGCGGGACGCTGCCGGACCTCCCCTCGGTCGTCAACTTCGGAGGAGCGCCGCAGGGGGAGTTCGCCAACTTCGCGAAGTTCCGCCAGGGCGTCCCGCTCATGTGCGGCGAATACTGGGTGGGGTGGTTCGATCATTGGGGGGAACAGCACCACACCGGCAACAACGAGGTGCACCTGGCCGGCATCGACTGGATGCTTCAGCGCAACATCTCCTTCAATCTGTACATGGTCCACGGCGGCACCAACTGGGGTTTCATGAACGGGGCCAACTTCGGCACCGTGAAGGGCTCCAAGGGCTATGAGCCCACCATCACTTCCTACGACTACGACTCACCCATCGACGAAGCCGGCCGGCTGGCGCCGAAGTTCGCTCTCTATCGGGACGTGATCGGCAAGCACCTGGCGGCCGGTGAAAGCCTGCCTGAGCCTCCCAAACCGCTGCCTGTCATCGAAGTGCCACGCATTGAGCTGAAGGAGAGCGCCCCTCTGATGAGTCTGATGGGCAAGCCGGTGCTCTCGCCGCGCCCGCTGAAGTTCGAGGATCTGGGGCAGAACTACGGCTTCGTGCTGTACCGCACTCAGGCTCCGGCGAGTTCAGGAGGCCGGCTCGAGATCACCGAAGCGCGCGATTTCGCGGTTGTCCTCCAGGCCGGCCGCCGTCTGGCCAGCATCGACCGCCGCCTCGCCCAAACCGCCGCTACAGTCTCCCTGACATCCGAGCAGCCCCTGGACATCCTGGTTGAGAACATGGGCCGTATCAACTTTGGACCCAGGCTCCTGGAAGACCGCAAGGGGATCACTGAAAAGGTGACTCTCGATGGCCGGGAGCTGAACGGTTGGGAGATCTTCAGGCTGCCCTGCAAGGATCTCAGCGGCCTGCGCTTCTCCAGCAAGCCGGCGCGCGGGCCGGCGTTCTTTCGCGGGCGGTTCAACCTGAAGCAGACCGGCGACACGTGGCTGGACATGCGCGGCTGGGGCAAGGGGAACGTCTGGGTGAACGGCCACAACCTGGGGCGGTATTGGAGGATCGGCCCGCAGCAGACGCTCTACTGCCCCGGAGTGTGGCTGCGGCCGCGCGGCAACGAGATCATCGTTCTCGACCTTTTCGACGATTCTCCGGCACGCACCGTTTCCGGGTTGCGCGATCCGGTCTGGGCGGCACTTTGACGCCGCTCCGGGGGGCCGCTCCGGCCATGGCGGAGGCGGGGTTCAGCTCTTGTTTGCTGGAAAAAACGATCCCCTGTATGATGTTGTGACCGCCTTGACCGGAGCAGGGCGAGAAGAGAGGTTCGCATGTCCATTGGCAAGAGGGCCACGGCCGAGTTCTTCGGCACTTTCTGGCTTGTGCTCGGCGGTTGCGGCAGCGCCGTGCTGGCCGCCGCGTTTCCGAACGTGGGGATCGGACTGTTGGGCGTCAGCCTGGCATTCGGGCTCACCGTACTCACCATGGCTTACGCGATCGGCCATATCTCGGGCTGTCATCTCAACCCGGCCGTCTCGATCGGGCTGCTGACCGGCAAACGTTTCGCCGGGAAGGACCTGCCGGCCTACGTCGTGGCTCAATGCGCCGGCGCGGTGTGCGGGGCCGGGGTGCTGCGCATCATCGCCAGCGGCAAGGCTGGTTTCGACATCGCGGCGGGCTTTGCCTCCAACGGGTTCGGCGAGCACTCACCGGGCGGCTATTCGATGCTCGCCGGCTTCACGGCGGAGGTGGTGCTGACGTTTTTCTTCCTGCTGATCATCCTGGGGGCCACGGACACACGCGCGCCCAAGGGATTCGCGCCGATTCCGATCGGGCTCGGCTTGACCCTCATCCACCTGGTGGGCATCCCGGTGACCAACCTGTCGGTCAACCCGGCGCGCAGCCTTGGGCCAGCGGTCTACGTGGGTGGCTGGGCGATGGAGCAGTTGTGGCTCTTCTGGGTGGCTCCGGCGATCGGGGCGGCGCTGGCCGGGCTGGTCTATACCTGGCTGGCCTCGGGCAACGACTGACCGAGGCCGGGGCTGGTTTCCTTCAGGCGGAGAGCTTCCAGGGCGCGCGGTAGTCGCGTTCCAGGAAGGGCCTGGCCGCATCCTGACTGACTCTCTGATTGGCGCCGTCCCAGTCCAGGCGCAGTTTGCTGCGGTAGGACGCGTTGCCCAGCACGCAGGCCAGCGACGAACGCACGCAGGTCTCGATGTCGCTGTTGGGCCGCTTGCGCGTGCGCACACAATCCAGGAAGTTGGCCCAGTGCAGCGGGTGGGGATCGGCCACGCGCTTCATTTCGAGCGGCTCAATGCCGGAGCGGTCTTCCGGGGTGATGCGGAAGAGCGTGCGGTCCACGTAAAGCGTCCCCAGGGTGCCGTGGAAGCTGAGGCCCATCAGCCGCGACCTGGTCGCCTCGGTGTTATTGGCGCGGTGTTCCCATGAGCCGAGGCAGCCGTCATATTCGAGGCTGACCTGCATGGTATCGGGCGCCTCGGTGCTGTCCTGGATCCAGTATTTTCCGCCGAGTCCGGTCACCGCCTTCGGCATCGTGTCGCCGAGCGCCATCTGCATGATATCGATCATGTGCACGCCGGAGTCGGTGAGGTAGCCGCCTCCGTAGTCCCAAAAGAAGCGGAACGTCGAATAGGCCGCTGCATGGACGCCGAAGCGGTTCGGGTTGAAAGTACGCTCCGGCGCCGGGCCGAGCCACAGGTCCCAATCGAGCCCGGGCGTAGGAGCGGAGTCGGGCGGGTGACCGATGCCGGTCCGCGGCATGTTGGCGTAGATCCATGTACGGCAGAACGCCACCTTGCCAATTCCGCCGTTCCGCACGATTTCACAGGCCTTCTGAAAGTGCGCGCCGGAGCGTTGCCAGGTGCCCGCCTGCACGATGCGGCCGTGCTTGCGCGCCGCCTCGATCATGATGCGGCCCTCATTGACGCCCAGGCAGACGGGCTTCTCCACATAGACGTCCTTGCCCGCCTTGCACGCTTCGACGGCCATGTAGGGGTGCCAGTGGTCGGGTGTAGAGATGCAGACCGCGTCCACAGAACGGTCAGCCAGGATTTCGCGGAAGTCCCTCACCGCCCTCGGTTGCTGGCCGGCTTTCCGCGCCACCGCTTCGGCACGCTCCAGGTTGGGCTGGTAGACATCGCAAACGGCCACCGCCTGCGCCCCCTGCGCGATGGCCGCGCCCAGGTTCTCACGGCCCATCACTCCCGTGCCGATGAAGGCCACCGCCGTCCGGTCGTTGGCCCCCCACACCACCCGCGAGAGCGCGGCCGAGCCGACCGCCTTCAATAGTTCCCGCCGCTGGCTGTTCATGGTTCCACCTCTGTTGGCTGATTGATTGACGTCCGGGCCGGTCGCCCGACGTACCTCACAAAAATACAACGCGGGAGGAGGCAGACGCACCTCGATTTCGTTATGATTTCAGACGTGCGATTCGCCTTTGCTCTCCTTCTCGCCGGATCCGCCCTGGCGGACTCCCCTGAAATGCGAACTCCGAAAGCGGGGCCGGCGCCCCGGCTGAACGGCCCGGAGTTGACCGCCGTGCGCGCGGGACACGAGTTCATCTACCGCATCCCAGCGACAGGCAACAGGCCGATGCGGTTCAGCGCGAAGGGGCTGCCCCCCTCCATCCAACTCGACCCGGCGACGGGCATCCTGCGGGGCAAGGCGCCGGAGCGGGAAGGTGAGCACCGGATTGCGTTGCGGGCGGAGAACAGCGCGGGTCATGACGAACGCACATTGAAACTGGTGGTGGGCCGGACGCTGGCGCTGACGCCGCCGATGGGCTGGAACCACTGGTACACGCACTACGATCGCATCACACAGGCGGAGATGGAGAGATCGGCGCGACAGTTGGTCGACACAGGGATGGCCGACTACGGCTACCAGTACGTGAGCATCGACGACTGCTGGATGGTGAAGCCGGGATCGAACGATCCGGAGGTAGGGGGACCCACGCGCGACTCCGCGGGCAACATTCTCACCAACAAGCGGTTCCCGGACATCAAGGGCATGGTGGATCGGATCCACGGGCTCGGCTTGCGCGCCGGCACTTACACTTCGCCCGGCCCCCTGACTTGCACCAAGTTTGAGGGCGCCTACAACCACGAAGAGCAGGACGCGCGTCAAATCGCCGCCTGGGGTTTCGATCTGCTCAAGTACGACTGGTGTTCCTACAGGAGGATCGATCCGGCCGAGACGCTGGAGGCGCGGAAGAAGCCGTACGTGCTGATGGGAGCGATACTGGAGCGCCAGAACCGCGACATTCTGTTGAACCTGTGCCAGTACGGCATGAGCGAGGTGTGGAAGTGGGGCGGGGAAGTGGGCGGTCACTCCTGGCGCACAACGGGCGACCTAGGTCTGGAGAAGAGCGCGCGGCTGCCGGGTTTCTATAGCATCGCGTTCAAGAACATGGTGCTGAGCGATTACGCCGGACCGGGACGGTGGAACGATCCCGACTACATCCTGATCGGCACGGTGGGCAACGCCTTCAAGACCGGCGCTCCGCCGCAGAAGACATCGTTGACGGCGGACGAGCAGTACAGCTACATGTCGCTGTGGAGCCTGATGGCGTCGCCGCTGTTTTATTCCGGCGACATGAAGTTCCTGGACGAGTTCACGCTCAACGTGCTGTGCAATCGCGAGGTGATCGCCATCAACCAGGACCGGCTGGGCAAGCAGGCGCGGGTGGTCCGGAAGACCGAAGACGAACTGGTGCTGCTGAAGCCGTTGGCGAACGGCGGGGTGGCGGTTGGGTTGTTCAACCTCTCCGAGCAGAAGCGGACGGTGACGGCTTCATGGGCGGAACTTGGCCTGAGCGGCGCGCGCAAGAACCGAGACCCGTGGCGCTACCGGGACCGGGGAACGGCGCGCGGCTTGGTGTCGCTGGAACTGCCGCGGCACGGCGGGGAGATTACGGTGCTGCAGTAGGCAAGCGGGGACACACCCGCTCAACGACTGATTTCTGCCTACTGCCGCGGGTGAGGGTGTAGACAATCTACCTACCCCCTCAGTGTTTGACTATCAGGCCTTGTCCGGTTGGCAGCGACAGGATTTTCGTTCCCAGCGCTACAGCAGCTTTGTCCATCTCCTCGGCCTGCTCCTCATGCCCAAAGTAAGCGTAATCATCGCGCAATACGATTCCACGGGGCGAGATGCGTTCCCAAAAGTGCTCCCGCGCCGCGCGTTCCGGAAACGCGCAATTCATATCGATGTGCAGAAACGCGACCGCGCCAACGTCGAGCTTTGAAAGCACCTGCGGCACTTCACCCGGCACGACTACTGCATTCGGCCACTCGGAGAAATTCCTGCTCACCCGTACCATGTCGGTCACGTATGCTCCCGACCTGAGAGATGCTTCAGCCAGTTTGAGCCGGCCTTGCTCCACTTCCGCGTCAGAAAACTGTTGAAGGACAGGACCGTTGAATGTATCGATCAGGAGGAATCGTCTGTTGATCGACTCCCATCTCAGGTGGTGCATGATCGCGGAACTGATGAAACCGGCGTTTACTCCACATTCCACAAAATCACCCGGGGCCTGAATGGCGGTAGACGCCGCCCACAGCGCTACATGGACCCGCCACTCAAATGCCGGATCCACCCCCATGCTTGCCAGCACTCCGCGCTTGTATGCAGCCCTGAAGGCGGGATCGTCACGAAAGTGGTCGTTGTGAACCGTGAACAAGCCGTCCTGCATGTGGCGGCCTTGGTTCTTGATGACCGCGTATCCCGCTTTCGCCAGGATCGCTCCGAGTACGCGCTTAATCACGGGAAATATCCCTCTGATGATACCGAATTGCGCGCTGGAGAGGGGATGACCCAAAGGCGCCATGAGTCAGACTGCGCTACCGGTCTCCGGTCAGCGCTTCCTCGGCGCGGCGGCGGTAGACGGCACGTCCCTGCTCAAAGGCGTCCAGGGTGGCCTTACGGTCGGAGGGGCGCAGGAAACGCCCCTGCTTTTCGAGCCAGGCCGAAGCGGCGTTGAGGTAGCGCACATAGTATTGCGCGTCGTCGTGGTTCCGGATGGCCTTTCCGCCGCGGATGACGTAGACGGGGGAGGAGTGGGCAAACACGGTTTCAGGGCGGCGCGTGCCGTAGTAGTCGCCGAGCCGAGTGCCCTCGGCGGCGTGAATGGCGCGGAAGTCGACCTTGCGCGCGCGGTAGGTGGAGGAGTCCTCGACGGAGCGGGCGGCGATCCAACAGCTCTTGGTGACCGGGAACTCGAGGTGGATCTCGGCCACGTGCTTCGGGCCGGAAGGCGTCGATTGGGCCACGGTGTTGCCGTTGACCACAATTTCAAGGCGGTCATAGGTGAGCTGCGACTCGGCGCGGGCGTGGACGCGCACGGTGTTTCTCTTTCCGGGCTCGATCGCGATGGTGCCGCCGGCCTCGCTGCCATTCACGGTGAAGGCGAGCACAGGGCTGTTGGTGATGAAGGTACGCCCTTGCTTGAGCGCCTGAATCCAATTGGCGTAGGTGAAGTCTCGTTCCATCTTCGCGTAGACGCGGTTGGCGCCCACGGTGACGAAGCTGGTCATCTTGTCCGTGCCGGCGGTGGCGGTGAGGCGGAAGCCGCAGTTGAGATAGCGATACCAGAGGCGCAGGCCGTTGTTGGCCTCCACCTCGGGGACCACCTGCTGCATGAAGACAGGGAAATCGTGCGGGTCGAGAACGGAGAGAATCTCCAGGCCGTCGAGTTTCTCCATGGCGACATCGAGCGGGCCTTCGAGGCCCGGCCAGCTTGGGAAGTGCGCCCAGGAGACGTAGCCGCCCTGGGCGCGGGCGTTGTCACAGGCCTCCAGGAGCAGTGGATAGTGCTCCGTTTGCATTGTCTTCACCGGTTCGACAGTGCGCTTCAGGTTGAGCAGGCACATATGGCCGAGGTGGTTGTGGCGGAACTCCTGCGAGACATAGATGAGCCGGTCGCGGCTGGAGTTGGCGTTGAGGCGGCCCTCGAACTCCTGCTGGTCGGTGGTGAAGTCGGAGGTGAGGATGTTGGCGACATCGAGATCTTCGGCCTCCATCTCCAGCCTGCAAGTCTTCGGAGAGATGTGATGGATGTGGATGTCGCCGCCATACCACTGGCGGCGAGAGAGGTGCGACCAGCGGGATATCGCGATCTCGGCCGTGCCCGCACGAGCGCGTTCGGGCGTGAGGACGCCTTCGGCAATTCCGTACTCGTAGCCTTTGATCACCTGGTAGCGGAGCGGCAGCATCTCGGGCCGAACCTGAAAGACGCCGTCCACATAGGCGAATCGCTTGGACTGGAAGCGCACGTCGCCTTGCTGGGCCTCGGCCGCCAGTTGCGGCGCGTGGCCGAGGGGCACGACTTCAGATCCATCGGCGGCCAGCAGGCGCACGCGCGCCGGGACGGGCCGGCCGGAGTCCTTGTCGACGATGCGAACCTCAAGCGGGCGGCCGTCGAGCAGCACTGGGGCGGCGCTGAGCATGAAGTCGCGGCGGCTGGTAAGCGCGTCAAGCGCCATCTCACACCTCTTTCAGCGGCGCCGCAGGCCGGCGCAGGAGCACGGCGATGGCGAGACCGGCGGCGGCCAGAACGGCGAGTGCCAGAAACATGTCATTGTAGCCGCCGGCCAGATCACCGGCGGTCTTGCGCCGCTCCAGCAGCGTGGCCATCCAGCGTGGGACGGTGAAGCCGGCTGCGCCCCAGGCGGTGAACATCAGGCCGTAGTTGGCGCCGATGCGGCGCGCGCCGAAGTATTCGGCCGTGAACGCCGGCATCAGCGCCAGGTAGCCGCCGTAGCAGAAGCCCACCAGGCACAGGCCGGCCAGAACCCGGTAGAACTCGCGGCTGCCGGGGAGCAGAAACGCGCAGGTCGCCGCCGCAATTCCGAACATCGCCATGATCACCGCGCGCTTGCCGGTGCGGTCGGAGAGCGCTCCCCAGACCAGGCGGCCGGCGCCGTTGAACAGCGACATGACACCCAGCGCCATGCCGCCCGTCATCACCGCGGAAGCGCCGGCCAGTTCGCGCACCAGCGGCGCGGATTCGCCGATGGCGGTGAGACCCACGGCGCTGCCGAGGTAGTAGACGAGCCAGAGAACATAGAATTGCCATCTCTTCAACATCTCTCGCGGAGACAGGTCGGCGAGCGCGGCGCGGGCGCCCACGGCGGGAGTCCACCCTTCCGGCTTCCAGTCCTTCGGCGGAACGGAGAACATGCGCGCGCACGCCGGCACCACGACGAGGAAGACCGCGGCCAGGATGAAAAAAGTGCGCGGAATCGTGGCCGCGTATTGTGCCGGATCTCTGCCCAACATCCATTCCAGCAGCGGCGCGAAGATCAGAGAGCCGATACCAAAACCCATCACGGCCAGGCCGACGACGAAGCCGCGCCGGTCAGGGAACCACTTGACGCAGGTGGCGATTGGGGTGACATAGGCGAAGCCGACGCCAAGCCCGGCGACCGCGCCGTAGGCGAGGTTCAAGCCCATAGGGGTATCGCCGAACAGTGCGGCCAGCAGGCAGCCGGAAGCCAGCAGCAGCCCGCCGATGGAGCCGACCAGGCGCGGGCCCTTGCGGTCTTGCCAGAAGCCGGCCAGGATCATGGCGAGCGTGAAGAAGAGGATGGACCAGCGATAGGGCGCGATGGATTCGAGCTTCGACCAGCCGTAGTGCTGTTCCAGAGGCGCGCGGAAAACGCTCCAGGCATAGATGATGCCCAGGCAGACCTGCATCAGCACGGCAGCGCCGGCGATGATCCAACGGTTCGGGGTGGCGGTCATGTTCCGCCCATTGTAGAGCCTGCGGGCGGGTTACGTCCCGACGACGAGCCCGCCGTCGACCGAGATCACCGCGCCGTGGATGAAGCCGGCGGCCTCCGAGGCGAGCCAGACGTAGGTGCCGGCGATGTCCTCCGGCTTGCCCATGCGGCCGAGCGGCGTGTGGCCGACCATGGAATCGATGATCTTGGCGGGCATGGCTGAGAGAATCTCGGTGGCGATGAAGCCCGGCGCCACGGCGTTGACGCGAATGTTGTAGCGGCCGAGCTCGCGCGCCCAGCTTTTGGTCATGGCGATGACACCGGCCTTGGTGGCGGTGTAGTTGGTCTGTCCGAAGTTGCCGTAGAGACCGACCACCGAGGAGGCGTTGAGGATGACGCCGCCGCCGGCGGCGATCATGTGGGGGATGACGGCGCGGGCGCAGTGAAAGACGCCTTTTAGGTTGACGTTGACGACGGCGTCGAAGACTTCGTCGGTCATCACGCCGGCCACGGCACCGTCCTTCCACTTGACGATTTGCGCGTCGCGCACGATACCGGCGTTGTTTACCAGGACGTCGATGCGGCCATGGCGGGCGATAGCCGCGGCGGCGGCGGCGTTCACCTCATCGGCGCTGGTGACGTCGACTTTTTCGATGCCCTCGCCGGGGGCGACGTCCCACTTCACCACCACTGCGCCCTCGGCGGCGAAGGCCTCCGCGGTGGCTCTGCCGATGCCAGCCGCGGCTCCGGTCACGATGACTATTTTGTTCTTCAGGCCGGTGTCTCTCATAGGAGTCTCTCCAGACTCCTAAGCTAGCGCGAAGGGGGGCTAGAAGTAGAACTTGGCGCCGAGCACCGTCCGGCGCGCGTCGAGCGTGGAGGTGTACTGGCCAAACGTTCCGCTGACCTGCCTACCGGCCGCGTCGAAGCGGGCAGTGGTGTCGACGCCCTGGAAGCTGGCGTGGTTGAAGAAGTTGTAGAACTCGAAGCGGAGTTGGAGGCGATAGCGGTCGTTCGACGAGAGCGGGATGTTCTTGAAGAAGGAGACGTCGAAGACATTGGTCCCGGGGCCGCGGAAAACGTCCTTGGGGGCGTTGCCGATGCCGAACTCCTCCTTGGTGGGCGGAGCAAAGGCGGCGGTGTTGAAGTGCTTCAGCTCCGTCCGCTCGCCCTTGGGCAGGATGGGGTTGGAGAGAACGTTGATGCGGCTGTCGACTCCGGCGCCGCCGCCGCCGACCAGGTCGACCGCGTTGACGAGCGAGTAGCCGACACCGGACGGCGCTCCACTGATGAGGGAAGTGACGCCGGAGAGGTCCCAATTGTCGAAGACCCACTTGGCGACGGGATTGTCCCACACCTTGCTGAGCTTGGGGATGGAGTAGGTGTAGTTGAAGACGAAGTTATGGGTGCGGTCGAAGTTGCCCTTGCCGTAGTTGCGCATGCGGAAGTTGAGGAAGGGGTTGACGGAATCGTTGTTGCCGTTGACGAGGTTCATCGACTTGGACCAGGTCCAGGAGAGGCCGAACATGAGGCCCTTGGAGAAGCGCTTGTTCACCTGGGACTGCATGGAGTGGTAGTTCGACGTCGAGGACATCTCGATGTACTGGATATCGGCGTAACCGGGCAGCGTGCGGAGGAAGTTGTCCGGCAGAGGAGTGTTGCCGGTGGTGGGGTCGATGCTGCTCGACTTGAAGCGCGTACCGTAAGGGATGGAGTTGAGGCTGCGGCGCTGGAGAAGGTGGCGGCCGACGCTGCCGACGTAGGCGACGTCGAGGACGCTGCCCCAACCGATGTTCTGTTGAACGCCAAGGCTCCAGTTGTAAACCTGCGGGGGCGAGTAGTCCTTCTGGATGGCGGTGACGCCGGGAGGCGAAGTGCGGAAGGGGCTGCGAAGCAGGTCGGCCATCTGGACAAAAGTGGCGGTGTTGGTGATGGTGTTGGGCGGCAGTTCGCGGTGGATGATGATCTGATCGTCGTTGAAACGGTCGAAGAAGATGCCGGCGCCGCCACGGATGGCGGTCTTGCCGTTGCCGAAGACGTCATAGGCAAAACCAAGGCGCGGGGCAAACTGGATTCTGGGCGTGTTGAGCAGGTGCTGGAACACTACGTTCATGCCCTGGAAGGGCGCCAGCGGGCTGGTGGCGAACTGGCCGATGACGGCGGCGGGGAGCTCCTGTCCGGTGACGGGGTCGCGAGCGACGCGGGCGCCGGCGGCATTGCGGAAAGGCTGGATGAGCGGCGGTTGCTTGGCGCGGTCGTAGAGTTTGGAATCCCAGGACGCGAGGTTGTCGTCGGCGCTCCAACTGGGCTGGATGTAGTACATGCGGAGTCCGGCGTCGAGCGTCAGCC
The DNA here is from genome assembly GCA_016213245.1 of Candidatus Solibacter usitatus. GTDB lineage: Bacteria > Acidobacteriota > Terriglobia > Bryobacterales > Bryobacteraceae > Paludibaculum > Paludibaculum usitatum_A. The sequence goes on from JACRBC010000153.1 coordinate 65,465, forward strand.
GGCGGGAGACCTTCCAGGTGTCCTGTGCGTACCATTCGACGTTGAGATACCGCGAGTGGCCGGCCGGGTGGTTGGTGGATTCGGTATAGCTCTGGACCGTTCCAAGGATGGCGTTCGAGTAGGCGTAGTTGGATTCGAGCGGATTATTCGGGTCGCGGTTGAAGTTGAAGGTGCCGTTGAAGGCCGAGCCGCGCTGGGCGTTGCGGGTAGTGCGCTCGACGTAGACGCCGAACTTCATGTTGTGGGCGCCGGAGATCCAGGAGAAGTTGTCGTTGTAGTTCCAGATGTTGTTGGTGCCAAAGAAGGGGTAGCGGCTTTCGATGTTGAGAACGCCGGCGTTGGGGACGCCGCCGAAGTTGGCGTTGGGTATGAGGTTATCCGGATTGGCCGCAGGGTAGAACTGGGGCAAATTCAGGCCAATCTTGGAGCGGACGTTTCGGTCGAAGCCGGCCTGGTTGAGCGGCCCGACCATTTGCTTGGCGCGGTTGATGCCGAAGGTGAACTCGTTGACCTTGGTCGGGCTGAAGGTGCGGATCAGAGTGGCGACGGAGCCGACCGAGTGGATGTCGTAGATGATGGGCAGTTGGGGCCAGCTTGAACTGGCCAGGACGAAGTCGAACTCGCCCTTGAAGGCTTCATAGTCCTGGATGCCGCGCCAGTAGAACTGCGTGCGGGAGCCGATGTTCCAGTCGATGCGCAGGACGGAGTCGCGGCGGGGCTGATTGACGGTGGATTGGATGAGGGCGTTGTAGGAGCGGGCGGGGTCGACGGCATTGGGCAGCGGCATGATGTTCATCAGCGCCTGGCCGTTCTTGTCGATGCGATTGGCGGGCACGATGTTGCCGGCGAAGGGGACGCGGTTGTTGAGGGGATCCCAGATCGGAATCAGGGTGCCGCCCTGGTCGCGCGTGTCAGAGAAGTTGCCGAGCCTTTCCTGGGCCGTCGGGAACGTGCGGCGGACCAGGTTGGTGGGGGACTTGCGCGGCAGGAACTCCTGCGACCAGAAGAAAAAGAGCTTGTCGCGGTCCTTGTTGAACTTGCCCATGGTGACGGGGCCGCCGACGAAGTAGCCGGGGTAATTGAAGCGGTACTGCGGACGCTTGAGGCCGTTGCGGTTGCGGAAGAACTCGTTGGCGTTGAGAGCCTCGTTGCGGACGAAGTAGTAAGCGCCGCCGTGAAACTCCTTGGTGCCGCTCTTGATCACCGTGTTGATGGTGCCGCCCGAGGAGCGGCCGTATTCGGCCTGATAGTTGGAGAGCAGGACCTTGATTTCGGCGACGGCATCGATGGAGGGCGCAAGGTAGGGGCCGGTCATGGAGCCGGTGTCGAGGGAGGAGACGCCGTCTAGGGTGAGGTTCAAGGTGCCCGTACGGCCGCCGTTGACGCTGACGCTGGAGAGATTGTTCCAGCCCGGCGCGTTGCGGTTCTGGGTGTCGACGATGCCGGGGAGAAGCTTGAGGAGGCCCAGGTAGTCGCGGCCCTTCAGGGGAATGTTCTGGGTCTGCTCGGTGGAGATGAGGCCGCTGCGTTCGGCCGACTGAGTCTGGAGGCGGGCGGCCTCGGCTGTCACCTCGACCGTCTGGGTCACTTCGCCCAGATCGAGCGTGATGGTCTTGACGACGAGGCGCTC
>JACRBC010000019.1 GCA_016213245.1 Candidatus Solibacter usitatus
CCGCCAGGCCCGAGCTCTACTTCCGCATCGACAACCTGGCGCGGTTCAGCATCGTCCGCATGAAGCCGCGCAAGGCGGCGCGGCAGGCGGCGATCTGGAACATGGAGCCGATGACCAAGCAGGTCTTCTTCGAGATGGAGCTGATCGAGGTCTTCCGCCAGCAGGTGCGCGACAACCTGTACAAGGTGTGGCCGGCGAAGCCGCTCGCAACCGGAGAATACGCACTGGTGCAATACGTGGAGGGAGACGGCCAGATCCAGGTGTGGGATTTCCGTATCGAGGGTCAGGGCGGGAATTAGGTTTTCCGCCCGTACGCGTCCAGCACCTCGGCCAGCGGGCCGTCCTGAACCAGGCGCCCGTGATCCAGCCAGATGGCGCGGTCGCACAGTTCCCGCAGGAGTTCCGTGGCGTGCGAGACGAAGACCAGCGTCTTGCCGGCGCGCCGGAAGGCGTGGATCTTCTCAAAGCACTTCTTCTGAAACTGCTGGTCTCCGACGGCCAGCACCTCGTCGATCAGCAGGATGTCCGGATCGACGTGCACGGCCACAGCGAAGGCCAGCCGCATGACCATCCCTGTGGAGTAAGTCCGCAGGGGCTCGCGGATGAACTCGCCGAGCTCGGCGAACTCGATGATGCCCGGCATGGCGTCCCTGGCCTGTTCGCGGCTCATGCCGAGCAGGGCGGCATTCAGCAGCGCGTTTTCCTCGCCGGTCAGGTCGTAGTGGAAGCCGGATCCCAGCTCCAGCATGGCCGCCACGCGGCCGTTCACTTCAACGCGGCCTTCGTCGGGCGGCGAGAGGCCGGCGATGAGGCTGAGAATCGTGCTTTTGCCCGCGCCGTTGGGGCCGACGAGGGCGACGCACTCGCCGTGGCCGATTTCAAAGTTGAGGTCCTGCAGCGCCAGCAGTTCGTGGCCGGCGCCGGCCCGCCCGCCGAAGGCCTGCCGCAGGTGCGTGACGAGCAACGCGCTGCCTTTGTGCATGCTGAACCCTTTGGTCACGCGGTCGAAGATCAGGGCGGGCTGGGTCACGGTCAACTTCCAAGTATACCGGCGGTCAGGTTGAAGAACGCCAGGCTGCGCTGGGCGACGAGGGGCCAGCGGTAGTGCGCCAGCGCGTGGCTGCGGCCCGCCTCGCCCAGCCGCGCGCGCTCATCGGGGTCATCGAGCAACGCGGCGAGGGCGGCACGAATCTCCAGCACGCTGAGCGGATCGACGAGCCGCGCCGAGCCGGCAGCCACTTCGGGCAGGGAACTGGCGTTGGAGGTGACGGATGCGACTCCGGCCGCCATGGCCTGCGCCAGCGGGAGTCCGAATCCCTCATAGAGGGAAGGATAGGCGAGCAGCGCCGCGCCCCGGGTGAGCGCCGGCAAGTCCTTTTCGGCCACGTAGCCGAGCCAGCGGATACCGGCCGGAGCCGTTTGCAGCCGGGCGGCGGTCGTCTCCGCCGCCCAACCCAGCGGGCCGGCGATGACCAGATCGTAGGCCTCCCTGATGGCCGGCGGGAGGCCGAGCCATGCGTCCAGCAGCCGGTCGATATTCTTCCGCGGCTCGATCGTGCCGACGGAGAGGACGTAGGGCCGCTGCGCCGGGGCCGGCGCGACCGTGAAGTACTCCTCGGCGACGCCGTTTGGGATGACGGCGATGCGGTCGGGGGCGATGCCGAGCTGTTCCACCGCGTCGCGCCGCGTATTCTCGCTCACGGCGATGAGGCGGTCCGCCCGCAGCAGCACGCTCTCTGCGTATCGCGCGTCGGCGGCGACATTGCCGGCGGTGTGCAGCTCAGGCATCTTTGCGCAGGTCAGGTCGTGGATGGTCGCCGTCAGCAGGCAGTTTCGCGGAGGAACGCGCACCTGGTTGGAGCAGTGGAAGATGTCCACGCCCCGCGCGTGCCATTGAGGGAAGGGCACGCCCAGCCGCTGATTGGCGATCGTCATGGCGAGGCCCTTCCATGTGGCCCAGGCGGAGGCGACGCTGCGCTGATGGTCCAGCGCGCCGATGGTGCGCATGGGCGGGTAGGTGACGATTTCGTGACCGCCGGGCAGCTCGCGCATGGCCTGGATCCAGTGATAGAGAACGCCCTTGACGCCGGCGCTGCGCAGCAGCAGCGCGGTGGAGTCCACCATGATCTTCATGGGCGCACCCCGGCGGTCCACGGATGGTTCACGAACAGGGACTTGCCGCCGGCGGCCCGCACCGGGTGCATCCACTCGCGGCCGAGGAGTTTTTCGAGATCCGGGATCTTCGGCCCCTCGACGACAAGGTAGGCGCGTCGCGGCTCGCGCCACAGCGCCAGCAGGCGGGCCTCGTCGATGAACACGTCCGGCGCGCCCGGCGCGTAGGAGCCGTACTCCAGGTTGTTGTGGCGCCCGTTGAGCAGCAGCGCCTGCTTGAGATCCGCGTAGAAGAACACCGAACTGAAGGTGTAGTACTGGCCGGCGAAGATCACCTGCCCCGGCGGCGACGATTTCAAGGCGGCGGCCAGCGGATACGAGCTGAGGTAAGGGTCGAAGGCGACCATGGCGATGCGCGCGGCGTTCAGGAACAGCGCCAGCATGACGGCCAGCCCGAGTTGGGTGGCGCGGGCGCGGTAGCGCCAGGTAAGCACGGCGCCGAGGAGGAACGCCGCGCCGGCCAGCGCCAGGGGCAGTTTCAGGTAGGCGAACGAATTCAGCGTGAGGTCGCCCATATGCCCCAGCGAGAGCGTGTACATGTCCGGGTTGCTCGCCAGCGCGGCCGAGATATCGCCCGGCGCCGGCAGGTTCCACACCTGGAACAGGATGAAGGCCACGGCGGTGAAGGCCAGCGTGCAGACGGCGGCCACGGCGTAAGCGCCGCGCCTGAGCCAGGCCGAGCCCTCGGCCATGGCGCAGCCCAGCAGCAGCGCGAAGGCCGGGTAGGCGGGCATCGAATAGTACTCCTGCGTCGTGGAGAAAGTGAAGAAGACGAGGATGAATCCAATCCAGCAGAGGCACAGCAGGCGCACGCGGGCGGCGCGGTCCGAGCCGCGGCAGGTGAGCCGGGCCAGGCGCGGCAGGTAGGCGCTCCAGGGGAAGAACCAAAGCAGGTGGAACAGCCAGAAGAGAAAGCGCGGGACGGTGTTGTAGTCGCGCGGCCAGCGCCGGTTGAGGAACCGCAGGATGTGCTCGTTGAAGAAGTAGAACCAGAAGAAGCCGCGGTAGTTGCCGGGTCCGCTGGTCATGGAGAAGTCAAAGTTCGGCGGATTGCTCAGCGTGGCGGCGATGTGCCACGGTGCGGCCACCAGCAAGATCAACAGCGTGGACGAGACCGGCCGCAGCCGCTGCCAGGTGCGCCTTTGCATCACCTGCCCGGAGAACAGCAGGAACAGAAAGCCGGCGGCGCCGGGGAAGACCAGGGCGATTAAGCCCTTCAGCAGAAGCCCGGCGCCGATCGATAGTGCCATCACCGCCGCCCACAGCCGCGGCCGCGGCTCGTCCTCCTCAAGCGCCCGCAACATGCCCCACAAGGCCAGCGCGATGGTGGCGGTGAGCGTGATGTCCGGGATCAGGATGCGCGTAAACAGGAACACGCCGATGGAGGTGGCCATGACGAGTCCGGCGTAGAAGCCCGCTTCGCGCGAGAAGGCCCAACGGCCCATGTAGACCAGGAGCGCGCAGAGGGCGAGGATGGAAAGCAAAACGGGCAGGCGCGCGGCCCAGTCGTGCACGCCAAAGAGGGAGTAGGAGCCGGCCATCAGCCAGTAGGGGAGCGGCGCCTTCTCCAGATACGGCACACCGTCCAGCCGGGCGGTGACCCAGTCGCCCGAGTCGAGCATATTGCGGGCGATCTGCGCCTGCACGGCGTCGACGTCGTCCATCAGGTGCGGCGGCGCCGTCAGCGCCGGCAGGTAGATGAGCGCCGCCAGTGCGAGGACGATCAGGAGCCGGTATTGGTTTGGACGTTCCATCGCTTCATCCAGAGGAACAGCGTGAGCAGGCCCCACAGCTGGTAACCGTTGTTGGCGCGCCGCAGGTAGTGATCGCGCTTGACCTTCTCAATGGCGCGCACGTCGAACAGGCCCGTGGCGGCCACGGCGGCCGGCGACATGGTCTCCTCGAGAAGGGGCTTCAGGACGCCGCGGAACCACTTGTGGGCCGGAATGTCGAAACCTTCCTTCTTGCGCGTCAGTACGCTTGCCGGCAGCTTGTCCCTCATCAACTCGCGCAGCACGAACTTCAGAGTCTTGCCATTGATCTTGAGCCCTTCCGGCAGGCGCGCGGCGAACTCCACGATGCGGTGATCGAGGAACGGGGGGCGCACCTCCAACGAATGGGCCATCGACATGCGATCGCACTTGTAGAGGATGTCGTCAGGCAGGTAGTAGCGCTGGTCCAGCCACAGGAAGCGGTTGAGCTCGCCGCAGGCGAACGCCTCGGTGGGCAGCGTGTTCATCAGTTCGCCGGGATTGGGGTAGCGCGGCGCGCGGTAGAGAGCCCTTCTGGTCGCCTCGTCGAAAGAGCCGTTCCAGAACAGGTGCGCTTCGGCCGCGGGCAACAGCGACCCGGCGAGGAAGCGTTTCGCTTTGTACTCCAGCCCGATCTTGGCGTCAGACACCGGCAGCGCTCGAGCCAGCAGCAGCGCCAGCCGACGGGCGGCGGCCGGGGTCCGGCGGGCGATGACGGCATAGCGGTCGGCCAGATAGGTGAGATAGCCGCCGAACAGTTCGTCGGCGCCCTCACCGCTGAGGGCGACCTTGACGCGCCGCCGCGTCATCTCGGAGAGAAACCAGACGGGCAGCGCGCCGGCGTCGGCCGAGGGCTCGTCCGAGTGATAGCCCATTCTCTCTATGGCGCCGGTGAGGTCCTCTTCCGGATTCAGGTCGAAGACTTCGTGGTTGGTTCCATAGTGAGCCGCCACTTCATTGAAGTAGGCGCTTTCGTCATGGCCCTGGCCGCGAAACGAGACCGAAAACGTGTTGAGTCGCGGCACGGCCTCGGCGGCGTAGTGCAGCACCGCGGAGGAGTCCAGCCCGCCCGAAGCCCACACGCCCAGCGGCACGTCGGAGATCAGGTGCTCCCTCACGGAGGCGCGCATCAGGCGGTCGAGTTCGCTGCGGGCGTCCTCGAGCGAAATCCCGGCGTCGGGCTGGAAGCGCAGGCTCCAGTACGGCGCCCGGCGGAACTGGCCGTCGAGCCACTCCAAGTACTCTCCCGGCCAGACCTTCTCCAGCCCCTCAATCAGCGTGTAGGGCGCCGGGACGTAGTTCAGCGCGAGGTAGTAGCCCAGCCCGTTGAGGTCCAGGCGGCGCGGAATCTCGGGGTGCGCGAACAGGGTCTTCAGCTCGGAGCCGAAGTAGAGATCGCGGCCGCGGTGATAGACATAGAGAGGCTTGATGCCCATGCGGTCGCGCGCCAGCACCAGCCGGCGTTTCGATTCGCTCCACAGGGCGATGGCGAACATGCCTCGCAGCCGTTCGAAGCTGCGCGTGTCCCACTGGAGGAACGCCTTGAGCACCACCTCGGTGTCGCTGTGGGTTTCGAAACGGTGGCCGAGCGACTCCAGTTCCGCCCGCACCTCGGCGTGGTTGTAGACCTCCCCGTTGTAGACGATGACGGTGTCGCCGTCGGGCGAGAAGATGGGCTGGTCGCCCTGCGCCAGGTCGATGATCGACAGTCGCGCATTGCCAAGCGAGACCAAGGGCGTCTCATGCGTTCCCTGGTGGTCCGGGCCGCGATGGCGGATGGTCTCGATGACGGCGCCGATACGCCCGGGCTCAACCGCGTGGTCGAGCTTGGTAAAACCTGCTATGCCGCACACAATCTTTCAGGATAGCGGATGGGTGGTTCCATCCGTTATCCTTCGCATCATGCGAACAGCAATCCTCGCCGGCCTGCTGCTGCCGGCCGCCGTGTCCGCCGCCGAACCGCGCAGGGCGGTCGGAGAACCAGGCAAGTTCGATTACTACATGCTCACTCTCTCCTGGTCTCCCGCCTATTGCGCCGGCCGCCCGGACAACGCCCGCGACCCGCAATGCGCGCCGGGACGCCGTTTCTCTTTTGTCCTGCACGGCCTTTGGCCGCAGTACGCGCAGCCGGTTCGCGGCGCGGGCTGGCCGCAATTCTGCGCCGATCTGCCCGGGCTCAAGGACTCCCGGCAAATGCTCGACATCATGCCCAGCCCCAGCCTTGTGCGCCACGAATGGGACAAGCACGGCACCTGCTCGGGACTCGACGCCCAAGGCTACTTCAGCCTGGCCAGACGGGCCTTCCAAAGCGTGAAAGTGCCCGCTCGGTTCGCCGCCCCCACCCAGTACCAGAATGTCAGTCCGGCGGAGGTCAAGCGTGCGTTTATCGATGCCAACGGCGGTCTGGGGCCGGCGTCGGTGGTTGTTGCGTGCAGTTCGAACTACCTGAGCGAGGTCCGCGTGTGCATGGACAAGAACCTCAAGCCTGTCCCCTGCGTGGGACAGCGCGAATGCCGCGCCCCCAGCGTTCGTATGCCTCCCGTACGTTAGCGGCGTCGTTTCCAGACGGCCAGCAGCACCAGGCCAGCGCCGGTTGCCACATACGGAGCGGGCTCGGGAATTGATGCCGGCGGGAAGCCTCCGATGATGAAGCCCTGCACTTGTGGGGCGCCGGGCAGGGAATTGACCACTCTATAGGTGCTCAAATCGACACCGGGGAAGCCTGCCAGCCGCGCGGCAGCCGCGGCGGCGAGCCAAGCCGCTGCTCCGGAGGAGGGGGCTCCGGGAGTAAACAGCAGCCAGGCGGCGTGTTGAATGCCCACGCGGGCCGCATCGTCGCTGGCGGTCATCAATTGCGAGTAAAGCCACATCTCCTCGGCGTACTTCTCCTGGTAGCCGGCCACACCGGTGAAGTAAGCCAGCGATAGATCGGTCAGAGTGAGCAGGTTCGCTTGCCAGGTCTGGCCGCCACTCACCGAGTGCTGGAAGTCGTAGCACAGGGCCGGGAAGTCGGCGCCGTCCACCTTGATGCGGTACGGGCTGACGCTATAGGTGCCGTCAGTGACGCCGCTTACGCCCTCGAACCGGACGCTGGCGGCCCAAACCGGGCTGAGGATTGCGAGCGCCATGACGAGCGGCGCCAAGGTGTTGATGAGTTTGCGCATGGGTCGGGGTTGCACTCTTTCTTGTCAGGTTCGTCGCGGATGGCTCAGGCGGCAATCCGCCGACGGCCGACACCGGAATGGCACAGGCGTGCCGAATTGAAACCGGCTGGTGATCCGAAACGGGATCCAGAAGGCCGCCAAGGCGCCAGGCGAGGCGCCTTGGCGGATCAAGAGCAAGAATGGGGCCGAACTACTCCCCCACGGCTTCCCGGTCGCGCACTCCAATGAGATAGAGGATGCCGTCCAGCCCCAACGCGGAAATAGACTGCCCGGCCCCGGCGCGGACCACCGGCTTGGCCCGGAAGGCGATGCCCAGGCCGGCCAGCCGCAGCATGGGCAGGTCGTTGGCGCCGTCGCCCACGGCGATCGACTGCTCCAGGCTCAGCCCTTCACGCGCGGCCAGTGTCTGGAGCAGCTCCGCCTTCATCGCGCCGTCGACGATGGGCGGGATCACCTCTCCGGTAACGGCGCCGTCCCGCACATCCAGCGTGTTGGCGTGCATATGGTCGATGCCCAGCCGCTGCTGGAGCGCCTGGCCGAAGAAGGTGAAGCCGCCCGAGAGGATGGCCGTCTTGTAACCCAGCCGCTTGAGCGTCGAGACCAGCCGCTCGGCGCCTTCGGTGAGCGGGATGCGCTCCACCACGCGGGCCAGCGCCGCTTCCGGCAGGCCCTTCAGCAGCGCCACGCGGCGGCGGAAACTGGCCTGGAAGTCGAGTTCGCCGCGCATGGCCGCCTCGGTGATCGCCTGCACCTGCTCGCCCACGCCGGCCTCGCGCGCCAGCTCGTCGATCACCTCGCCCTGAATCAGCGTCGAGTCCATGTCGAAGGCCACCAGCCGGCGGTTGCGCCGCCACACCGAGTCGTGCTGGAAGGCGATGTCGATCTCGCCCATCGCGGTGAGCGCCGCCAGGCGGGTCCGCACGGCGTCTTCGTCGACGCGCTCCCCCGCCGGGCCCGCGCTGGCGCTCAACTCGAAGCAGAACCGAGGCGGCCCTTCGCCGGCGCTCAGCTTGGTGCGCGCCGAAAGCCGGTCGATGCGGTCGATGTTCAGACCCTCCCCGGCCAGCACGCCGCTCACCCCGGCGATGTGCGACGCCTCGATGGTCGGCCCCAGCACGGTGACGATGAACCGGCGCTTGCCCTGCATCTCCACCCACGCCTCGTACTCCTCCGCCGTCGAAGCCGAGAACTTCACCTGCACGCCCAGCTCGTGCGCTGCCAGCAGCAGTTCGGTCAGCAGCGCCGAGGAGCGTAGCGCCTCGGTCATCTCCACCAGGATTCCCAGCGCCAGCGCGTCGTGGATCACCGCCTGCCCGATGTCGAGCACGCGCACGCCGTGGCGCGCCAGGATCGACGTCAGCGAATGCGTCAGGCCCGGCTTGTCGTGGCCGGTAATGTGGATCAGCAGGGCGCCGGGCGTGGGCATCACCACCAGTTTAGCGGCCCCGGCCTGGCCACCCCGCCCAATGGCGGCGTGGTCCATAATGGACTCCAGGGAAGAGCCAAATGTTCGATCGTTTCACGGAAAAAGCGCGCCGCGTCGTCTTTTTCTCTCGCTACGAGGCCGGCCTGGTTGATTCGCAGACCATCGGGACCGAACACCTGCTGTTGGGGCTGATCCGCGAAGATGCGGAGTTGAGGGAACGCCTGCCCCAGGAATCGCTTGAATCCATCCGCCGACAGATCAAAGACAGCCGCCCCGCCGCCGGGAAACCGGTGAGCACTTCTGTCGATCTCCCATTATCGTCGGAGTGTGTGTGCGCGTTTACGTACGCCGCCGAGGAAAGCGACCGGCTGAAGCACAGGTGGATCACGGAAGGCCACATCGTCCTTGGGCTGCTGCGCCAGGAGGAGTGCTTTGCAGCGAGGCTGCTCACCGAACACGGGATTGATCTTTCGAGTTACCGCGAGACAGTCGAACGCTGGGCCGGCCCGGAAGCTGATCTGGCACCTCCTCCTCCCCAGCCCAGTCCAAGCGGCGCAATGGCCCCCAGTCTCGCTCCGCTCGTGAACCGGCTTGCCCGCCTGGTCGACCGCTGCGCCGAGCGACTTGACACCTGGGGCGAGGTGGAGGCGGTGCAGCGCCTCAAGCGTCTGCCGTGGACGCGCCAGGAGGCCCTGGGGCACCTGGTCGATTGGTCCACCACCCACCAGCGCTGGTTCGCCCGGGCCCTGTCTGGACCCAGCCTGGCCGCGAGTTTCCCCCCACAGCACGAATGGGTGGACGCCCAGTGCTACGGGACGTTTGAGTGGCAGCAGCTTGTCGATCTGTGGGTCTGCCTGAACCGCCTTCTGGCGCACGTGCTCTCCAATGTTCCAGAGGACAAGCTCCGGACGCCCTGCAAAATCGGAATCGCCGAATCCGTGCCCCTGCAGGTGCTGATCGAGCGCTACGTGGAACACAGCGAGGATGTCGCCGGGCAGATCCTCACGCACGGATAGGCGTCAGACCTTCAGGAACCAGCCCCGCCGGTGTAGCCACCACGCCGCCCCGTACATCAGCAGCGTGTAGGCCGCCGCCCACAGCAGCGATGCCATCTGCGGCCAGGCCAGCGGCGCGAAGCAGCTCCGGTAGAGCCACTGCTGGAGCGAGACCAACACAGTCCCCTCACGCCAGCGGATTACGTTCATCGTCTCCGACAGCAGCTCAGACAGCATGTAGATGGCGATGGCGTTCATGCCCATCACCACCAGCGGCCGCACCGCCTTGCGGCGGCCCAGGCCGTCGATCCACCAGGCGAACATGGCGAAGATCAGAAAGTCGAGCCCCGCCATGAACAGCGCGAAGGAGCTGGTCCACAGCTTCTTGTTGATGGACAGCCAGTTGTCGCACACCAGGCCGGCGGCCACGAGCAGGCAGCCGGCGAAGAACAGCCACGTCGTGCGCTCCGCCAGCGTGCGCTTCATCCGCAGGATGTGCCCCGCCATGATCCCCAGCAGCGCCGTGGCCAGCGCCGGCAGCGTGCTGACGATCCCTTCCGGGTCCCATGTCTTGGTCTGAACGTAATTGTGCGCGCCCAGCACCATGCGGTCCACGTAGTGCGCGAAGTTCCCCTCCACGTCCAGCCGCCCGGCGCCGAAGCCCGGCACGGGCGTCAGAGTCATCAGCAGCCAGTAGCCGCCCAGCAGCGAGACGATCCACAGGATCTGGGCGCGGATCGACGCCGTCAGGTAGATGGCCGACGCCGCCAGGTAGCAGATGGCGATGCGTTGCAGCACGCCCAGCACGCGCATGGTGCCGAGGTGGAAGTGCGGGAAGAGGTAGACCAGCAGCCCCAGCGCATAGATGACGGCCGCGCGCCGCAGCACGCCGCGCATCAGCTCCGCCCGCGAAGCCCCGGCGGCCACGCGCTTGCCCAGCGACAGCGTGATGGCCACGCCCACAATCCACAGGAACGACGGGAATACCGTATCGGTCAGCGTCCAGCCGTGCCATTCAGCGTGCTGCAGCGGCCCGTAGACGTGCTTGCCGTCGCCGGCGTCGTTCACCAGTACCATCAGCGCCATGGTGGCGCCGCGGAATGCGTCCAGCGACACCAGCCGCTGCGAAGTCTGTTGTTCGCTCATGTTATTCGTATCTCAGCGTCTCCACCGGCATGATGCGCGTGGCCGCCCGCGCCGGGTAGAGCGTCGCCGCCAGGCTCACCGCCAGCGCCGTGGCGGTGATCCACACCGCGTCCAGAGCCCGCGGTTCAAACGGCACCCAGCTCAGCGAGTAGATCTCTTCGTCCAGCGAGATCCAGCGGTAGTGGTCCGCCAGCAGCGACAGCCCGTAGCCCAGCGCCAGCCCGAGCACGATCCCGGCGCAGGCGATCATCAGCCCCTGCGCGATGAACACGCGCGCGATCTGCGCCCGCCGCGCGCCCATGCTCAGCAGCACGGCGATGTCCCGCCGCTTGTCCATCACCGACATGAACAGCGCCGTCAGGATATTCAGCGCCGCCACAAGCTGGATCAGCGAGATGGTCACCAGCGACACCGTGCGCTCCATCTTCAGCGCGCTGAGCAGTTGCCGGTTCTGCTCCATCCAGTGCGTGGCTCCCAGGTCTTTGCCCGCCAGCGCCTCGGCCAGCCGCGCTGTCTCCGGCGCCCTGTCCAGTTCCACCAGCTTCAACTCGATGGAGTTCACCACGTCGTCCAGTGAGAAGATCCGTTGCGCGTTGTTGAGCGTGGTGAAGGCGAACTGGTTGTCCAGGTCGTAAAAGCCGGACTCAAACGTCGCCGCCACGCGAAAGCGCATCTGCTTGGCGCGCATCCCCAGCGGCGTCAGCTCGCCCTGCGGGCTGATCAGCGTCACCACGTCGCCCGGCTGCATGCCCACGCGCCGCGCCAGTTGCGACCCCAGCACCACGCCGGGCATCCCGCGGACGTTC
>JACRBC010000020.1 GCA_016213245.1 Candidatus Solibacter usitatus
CGGCAGCACGACGGCCATGTGGAAGAGCGCCGTCGACGCCAGCCCCGGCAACTACAGGGCGCAGTTCCAGTTGGCCTACGCCTACTACGAACAGGGCCGCTGCACCGAGGCAGCGGATCATTACGGCGTAGCCGCGCGGCTGCGCACGCCCGACTACCGCATGCTGGTGGACTGGTCCCTCGCCCTGGAGTGCGCCGGCAACGCCGAAATGGCGATCGAGAAACTCCGCCAGGCCACCAAACTGGAGCGCAACTCGCACGCTTGGTCTCAAATCGGCATGGTCTACGGCAAGCGCAACCAGCTCGACAACGCCCTGGAGGCGCTCAACGAGGCGCTGGCGATCGATCCCCGTGACGAAACCGCTCTTGTCTATCGCGGCAACGTCCGCGTCATGCAGGGGCAGCCGTCCGAGGCGCTGGCGGATTTCAACCTTGTACTGGCCATCAACCCGTCCAACCAGATGGCCCTGCAGGGTAGAACCGCCGCCCTCCAGGCCGGCGGCGTGGCGAAGTAGGAGCCGCGCGGTGCGCATCGGCGTCAACGCGTTGTACCTGATCCCCGGCGGCGTCGGCGGCACCGAGATCTATCTGCGCAGCCTGCTGGAAGCCATGCATTCGCTCGGCTCCGGCCACGAGATCGTCGTCTTCACCAACCGCGAGACGGGCAGCCTGGGGCCGCGCTCTGTCGAGCTGCCTGTGCGGGCGGCCAACCGGCCCGCGCGCATCCTCTACGAGCAGTTCAACCTGCCGTTCCATCTGCGCCGCGAGCGCATCGATGTGCTCCTGAACCCCGGCTTCACCGCGCCGCTGCTCGCTTCCCTGCCCCAGGTCACCGTCTTCCACGACCTCCAGCACAAGCGCCACCCGGAGTACTTCCGCTGGTTCGACCTGCCCTTCTGGCGCTTCTTTCTGTGGGCCTCGGCGCACAGGTCGCAAAGGCTGATCGCCGTCAGCCAGGCCACGCGCGACGACCTGCTGCGCTTCTACTCCGTCCCGGCGCAGAAGATTGACGTGGTGCTTCATGGCGTCGAACAGGCCTTCTTCGACATGCCCGCCACTCGCGAGCCCGGCGGTTATCTGCTGTGCGCCTCCACCACGCATCCGCACAAAAACCACGACCGGCTGCTCGCTGCCTTCGCCCGCCTGCGCGCCGAACGGCCCGATGCGCGCATGGTGCTCACCGGGGTGCGCGGCTTCGCCGCTGGCCGCGTGACGGACCTCATCGAAGACCTGAACCTGCGCGATGCCGTCGATCTCAAGGGCTGGGTGCCGCGCGAAGAGCTGTACGATCTCTTCCGTCACGCCGGCGGCTTCATCTACCCGTCGCTGTTTGAAGGCTTCGGCATGCCCGTCATCGAGGCGCTGGCCGCGGGATTGCCGGTGGCCTGCTCCGATATTGAGCCTCTCCGCGGTATTACCGCCGGCACGGCGCTGCTGTTCGACCCTGAAAATGAGGACGCCCTCCTCGACGCGCTGCGCGCGCTGCTGGACGGCCGCGCACCCGCCGGCGGCCGCGAGCGCGCCGCGCACTTCACATGGCCCCGCGCCGCCGCCCAGACCATCGCCGCCCTGGAGAGCGCCGTGGCGGCCTACCGCAGGTAGTCTTCCAGCTTGATCTTCTCGTCGGTCTTGGCGTCGCGGTACTTCACGATCACCGGCGTGTACAGCGAGATGCCCCACTCCTTGCCTTTGCCGCGAGAAACGCTGCGCGACCCCGCCACCACCACGGCGCCCTCGGGCACGATCAGCGGCTCGTCGTCCCCGGCCGCATACACTTCGCCCTTCACCAGGTCGTAGATCGGCGTCGAGCGGTTCAGGATCACGCCCGTCCCCAGCACAGCGCGGCGCTTCACCACCGTGCCTTCGTAGACGCCCGTGTTGCCGCCCACCAGCACCTCGTCCTCGATCACCACCGGCATGGCGCCTACCGGCTCCAGCACCCCGCCGATCTGCGCCGCCGCCGAGATGTGGCAGTTCTTGCCCACCTGCGCGCAGGAGCCCACCAGGGCGTGCGAATCCACCATCGTCCCATCGTCCACCCACGCGCCCACGTTGATGTACATCGGCGGCATGCAGGTGACGCCGCGGCCCAAGTAGACGCCGTCGCGGATCGACGAGCCGCCCGGCACGATGCGCACGCCGGCGTCCGGCGCGACGCTGCGCACCGGGTAGGTGGACTTGTCGTACCACGGCTGGCGCGCCGCGTCGATCGACATGTCGACGATCGAGCCCATGCGGAAACCGAGCAGGATCCCCTTCTTCACCCAGCCGTTCACGCGCCAGCCGCTGGCCGTCGCGGCGTCCGGCTCCGCCGCCCGCACGCGGCCGGCGTTCAGCGCCTCCTTGAACCGCGCGAACAGCGCGTGGTGTTCCGCCGAATACTCCGCCGGCGGATTGGCGAACAGGCTCTCGATTTGCTCCTGCATCAGATCAACCCCGCCTCCCTCAGCACGCTTTCGATTCTCGCCATCGACTGGGCCTGCGGCGCCACCAGCGGCAGCCGCCACACCGGCTCCAGCAGCCCCATCGCCGCCATCGCCGCCTTCACTGGTCCGGGGTTGGATTCGATGAAGTTCACCTCCATCAGCGCCAGCCACTTGCGCTGCAACTCGCGCGCCGCGGCGAAGTCGCCGTCCAGGCAATGCTGGGCGATCTGGGCCATCTCGCCCGGAATCTCGTTCGACGCCACCGAAATGATCCCCTTGCCGCCCAGCCCGGCCAGCGCGATGGTGATCGCGTCGTCGCCGCTCAATACGTCGAATGTCTCCGGCAGCGTGGCGCAGATATTGGCCATCTGCGCGATGTTTCCGCTGGCCTCTTTCACGCCCACGATGTTGTCGATCTGGGCCAGCCTGCGCAGCGTGGCCGGCTCGACGTTCACTCCCGTCCGGCCCATGACGCTGTAGACCACGATGGGCAGCCGCACCGCTGAAGCGATCGCCTTGTAGTGCTGGTAGAGCCCCTCCTGCGTCGGCTTGTTGTAGTACGGCGTGACGGACAACAGCCCGCCGGCGCCCATCGCCTCCAGTTCCCTGCCCAGCGCCACGACCTCGGCCGTGTTGTAGCCGCCGGCGCCGGCCAGCACCGGCCGCTTGCCCTTGGCCTCTTCCAGGGTGATCTCCACTACGCGCAGGTGCTCGGCGTGCGACAGCGTCGGGCTCTCGCCGGTGGTGCCGCAGGGTACAAGAAAATGGACGCCGGCCTCGATCTGCCGCCGGACCAGCCGGCGCAGTGCGGCCTCGTCGACGCTTTGATCGCTCTTGAACGGCGTGACCAACGCCGTGCCGCAACCTTTGAATACCGACATCGTCTCTCCTGAACCGGCGCCCCTACCGCCGGGCGTCTCCAAACAGAATCTCGCTGAACTCGTGCACGCCATTGTTGGTGGTGATCCACTTCGCGGCGTGCAGCGCCCCGCGCGCGAAGCCTTCGCGCGAGCGCGCCGTGTGCCGCAGCGTGATCGTATCGGCCGCCGAGTCGAAGCCGATCTCGTGCGTGCCCGGAATCGAACCGGCGCGGTTGCTGCCCACGTCCACCTTGCGGCTGTAGCCGGCCTGTCTCATGCCCTCCACCAGCTTCAGCAGCGTGCCCGAAGGGGCGTCCTTCTTGGCGCTGTGATGGATCTCCCAGGCCCAGCTCTCGTAGCCGGGCTGCTGTTCCATCCAGCGCGCGCCCTCGGCCACGATGCGCTCAAAGATGTTCACTCCGATGGAAAAGTTCGGGCTGTGGACCAGCCCAACGCGATTCTGCTCGAACAGCGTCCGAACGTATGCCAGTTGCCCGTACCAGCCCGTGGTGCCCGTCACCGTGGGTACGCGCAGCGCCGCCAGCTTTTCCAGGTTGGAGACGGCCGCCTCCGGCATGGTGAACTCGATGGCGGCGTGGATGTCGCGGAAGTTCTCGGCGAGGAAGCCCTCGCCGTTCACGTTGTTGTTCACGTCCAGCACCAGGCGGGTCTTGAAGCCGTACTCCGGCGCCAGCCGGTCCAGCATCCTGCCCATCTTGCCGTAGCCGATCAGCGCGAGGTTCACTGGAAGACCTCCGGGTCCAGCTCGTTGAAGAACTCCCGGTGCAGCGCGCCGACGGCCCGCGTCAGGTCCGCGCCGTCCACCACCACGCTCATGTTCATCAGCGACGCCCCCTGGCTGATCATGCGGATGTTGACGTCCTTCAGAGCGGTGAAGATCCTCGCCCCCAGCCCCGGGGTCTCGCGCAGCGAGTCGCCCACCAGGCAGATGATGGCCTGCGAGGGGACCACGCTCACCTCGGCGATCTTCGAAAGCTCGGCCTCGATGTCGGGCAGCAGTTGCGTCTGGTCGATGGTCAGCGACACGCTCACCTCCGACGTCGACACCATGTCCACCGGCGTCCGGTGGCGGTCGAACACCTCGAAGATGCGCCGCAGGAAACCGTGCGCCATCAGCATCCGCAGGCTGCGGATGTTGACCACCGTGATCTCCCGCTTGCAGGCGATGGACTTTACCGGATTGCCGCAGCGCACCGACTCGGCGTGAATCAGCGTGCCCGGCACGTCAGGCCGGCGCGAGTTCAGGATGCGCACCGGGATGTTCTTCTCCACCGCCGGTAGCACCGTGGCCGGATGCAGCACCTTGGCGCCGAAGTAGGCCAGCTCCGCCGCCTCGGCGAAGGAGATGTTCTTCACCAGGCGCCCGCCCGGAAAGACCCGCGGGTCGCAGGTCAGCATACCGTCGACGTCGGTCCAGATCTGGATCTCTTCCGCTTCGATGCCGGCGCCCGCGATGGCCGCCGAAAAGTCGCTGCCGCCGCGGCCCAGCGTGGTGGTCTCGCCCTGCGCCGTCGCGCCGATGAAACCGCCCATCACCGCCACCCTGCCCTGCAGCAGCGGAACCGCCTTCTCCTTGAAGCGCGCGTAGGTCCGGCTGTAGAGCGGCAGCGCCTGCATGTGCCGGCTGTCGGTGACCAGCACCGTCCGCGCATCCAGGTGGACCGAGGGGATACCGAAGTTCGGCAGCGCCAGCGCCACCAGCGCCGACGATAGCCGCTCGCCGTAGCTCGACACCTCGTCCCACAGCGCCGGCGTCACCTGGCCGGCGCGCGCAATCTCCTGCAGCGTCGTCTCCAGCGCCTCGAAGTGGTTCTCCAGCACGGCGTCCATCGCCGCCCGGCTCTCCTTCGGGATCACCGCCCCGGCTTCGCGCCGGTGGAAGTCGCGCAGCTCTTCGCTGTTCTGCAACGCGTCTTCCAGGTTGCCCGCGGCCGCCTTGTCGGCGGCCGCCAGCAGCCGGTTGGTGGTCTTGCCCATGGCCGAGACCACCACCAGGGGCTGCCTTTCAAACTGCGTGCGGATGATGCCGGCGGCACGCTCGATGGCTGCGGCGCTCTCCACCGAGGTGCCGCCGAATTTCATGACGATCATGGCAGTAGCTTAGTCCAAAAGCCCGTCGCTGTACATCAGCTCGGCGTTCAGCACCGCCGCGCCGGCCGCGCCGCGGATGGTGTTGTGGCTCAGGCAGACGAACTTGTAGTCCAGCACCGGACAGTGGCGGAGCCGGCCCACCGTCACGCTCATGCCGTTCTCGCGCCCCGCGTCGCGCCGCGGCTGCGGGCGGTTCTCCTCGTGCATGTAGAGCACCGGCTTGCCCGGCGCGCTGGGCAGCTTCTTCTTCTGCGGCACCGAGGTGTAGGTCTCGTAGGCGTGCAGCAGATCCTTCAGCGTCACCTTCTCCCGCAGCGCCACCGACACCGTCACCATGTGGCCGTCCACCACCGGCACCCGGTTGCAGTGCGCGCTCATCTTCGCCGGCAGCGGCTCGATGTGGTCGCCGGCGAACTCGCCCATGATTTTCTGCGTCTCGATCTCCATCTTGCCCTCTTCGCCGCCGATGAACGGAATCACGTTGCCCATGATGTCCATCGAAGGGACGCCCGGATAGCCCGCGCCGGAGATCGCCTGCATGGTGGTGGCGATGATCTTCTCGATGCCGAACGGCTTCATGGGCGCCAGGCCCATCGTCAGCGCCACCGTCGAGCAGTTCGGGTTGGTGGCGATGGCGCCCTTCCAGCCGCGCTTCTTCTGCGCCGCCAGCAGCCTGAGGTGATCCGGATTGATCTCCGGCACCAGCAGCGGCACGTCCTCCTCCATGCGGTGGTTCTTCGAGTTGGAAACCACGAAATGCCCCGCTTGGGCGAACTCACGCTCGATCTCGGTGGCCACCGACGCGTCCATCGCCGAGAAGACCAACTTCGGGGCGCTCTTTCCCGGCTTGCAGTCGGTCACCGTGAGACCGGCGATGCGCTCCGGCATCGAGCCGTCCAGCCGCCACGAGGTCGCCTCGGCATACTTCTTGCCGGCCGAGCGGTCGCTGGCGCCCACCCAGGTCAACTCAAACCACGGGTGGCCCTCGAGAAACTTCACGAAGCTCTGGCCCACCATGCCGGTGGCGCCGAGCACGCCGACTTCGATCTTCTTCTTCATGTCGTTCACTTCCTTCACTTGAACTACCGGCCGTGGGGATCGGGCTTTCTCTCCCTCGCCTGCCAGCCGGTGTGTTTCAACCAGCCGTCAGGCGGTCAGCAGGCGAGTCACCATAGTCTTGTAGATGGTGACCGCCTCCAGCAACTGCGCCTTGGGAACGCGCTCTTCGCTGGTGTGAGCCACGTGGATCGTGCCCGGACCCACCAGGAAGGGTTTGCCCCAGGCGCCGTCGAACGCCGGGATGTCCGTGGTGTAGGCCACCACGGTGGTTTCCAGTCCGTCCAACGCCCCCAGGTGGAGCGCCGGAATGCACAGAATCTCGCTGGCTTCGGCCAGCCCCGCGGTGGCATCCGCGATCGCTGCCCGCAGGGGCGCGGGGTCGCCCACCAGCCGGAACATCAGCGTCGCCTCGGCCGCGTCGGCGATGACATTCGGAGCCCGCCCGCCGCTGATCTGCCCGATATTGACCGTGGACGGGCCCAGCACCGGGTCCACCGGCAGCGCCAGTTGCCTGATCCGCTGCAACGCGTCCAGCAGCTTCTCGATGGCGGACTCGCCCAGCTCCGGATAGGCCGAGTGCGCCATGCGCCCCCGCGCCTTCAACTCGTACCGCAGCGCCCCCTTGCTGCCCAGCGCCAGGCGGTTTTCCGTCGGCTCGCCGTTGATGATGAACTTCGACCCGCGCGGGTGCTTCGCCGCGTGGTAGGCCCCGGCACTGTTCTTTTCCTCGCCCACCACGAACAGCAGCCCGAAGTTCCTTACGCCCCCGGCGAGCAGTTGCTCCGCCGCGCACACCATCGACGCGATGATGCCCTTCACGTCGCACGCCCCGCGGCCCCAGATGTAGGTCTCGTCCTCGCGCGACGGGAAGAACGGCGGCACCGTGTCCAGGTGCGTGGATAACGTCACTACCGGCTCGCCGAAGCAGGCCAGCACGTTGAACCGCCCCGGCTCCACCTCCATCCTCTCCACGCTGCCCCCGTGCTGGCGCGCAAGCCCGCTCAGGAGCGAGTGCAGGTAGTCTCCGGCCCGCCCCTCATTCCCGGTGATGGACTCAATGTCCACCAGCGCGCGCGTGAGTGAAAAGACATCCATGGCTGGATGGGGAACTTCCAAGATATCGAACACTGCCCCGCCGGTTCAACCTGAGCTTCACCCACCGCGCGCTGGGAATTGCTTGCACTCGCGCCAAGACTCTTCCCGAGCAGATCAACTCCTGGCCCGGTCCCCAGGCAGCCGCCCTCAGTTCAAGACCACCTTCACGGTAGTTCCCCCCGGGCCGACCGGCGCCGACGCCTTGGCCGTTCGCCCGCCGTGTGTCACCCCGATCTCGTAGTCGCCGAGGAATGCCCGCCTGTGAAATACGCCATCCGCGTTCACCGCCCCCTTCTCGTCCGTCCACCATTTGCCAAACACCAGCTCGCGCCACACCTCGTAGTTCGGCTTCGGGCTCCAGTCCCTGCGCAGCATCGCGCCGTTCGGCCGCCAGTGGCGCCCCTCCCAGAAGCCCCACATCAGGAACGCCTCCACCTTGGGGTGGCTGAAGCAGGTGATCAGCAGGTCGCGGGTGAACTGCGCCTGCGCGGCCTCGCCCTTGGTGTCGAAATCGAACTCCGTGATGTGGATCGGCAGGCCCAGCGTGCCGAAGCGGTCCAGAATCTTCAGCATCCGCTCCGGCGGTGTCGGCTCACGGAAGTGTCCCTGGATGCCCACCCCATCCAGCGGAGCGCCGCGCTCCCGTACGAACTTCAGCGTTTCGAAGAAGTGATTCTGGTGTTCGGTGTCCTGCCCCTTCGCCGCAATGATGTTGAAGTCGTTCAGGAACAGCCGCGCCGCCGGATCGTACTCCCGCGCCTGCTTGAACCAGGCCACCATCTCGCCCGCCCCCAGAATGTCCATGATGTCGTGGTTCGTATAGGGCTCGTTCAACACGTCCCAGTCCGGCACCAGTCCCCGCGTGGCTGTCACCTCGTCCTTGATGTGATCCATCACCCGCCGCCGCATCGCCCCCGGGTCGTCCTCCAGCCCCCGCAGATCCTTCGGCAGCCACCTCCAACTGGGCCACACCAGGTTGTGGCCCCGGATGCGCGTGATGCCGTGGTCGCGCATCCACTGGATGCCGTCCAGCGCCCGCTGGCGGTTCTGCTCCCACTGCGGCCACTTCAGGTCGTTCTCGAACACCACCGTGTTGAAGTTGTCGAGCACAAACTTGCGGTACTTCTCGCTGTCCGGCGTCTCGGCCAGCAGCATCTGCGCCGCCACCGCCGAACCCCAGCCGAACGCGTGGCGCTTCATGCGCACATGCACCTGCGCGCCGCCCACCGGCCGCCCGCGCGCATCGGTCACCTCCACTTTGACGTCCGCCTTGCGCAGCTTTTCAATCCGCTGCAACGCCTCCGCGCGCCAGGGCTCTTCGCCGGCCTGACCCTGCGCGTAAAGCACCCCCGCCAGCAACCAGACAGCGAGCCGCATGACTGCCTCCTTAGTTCAGCACCACCTTGACACTCGTTCCTGCCGCGCCGATCGACACGGTCGCCTTCCCCACCCGTTCGCCCAGCGCCGCCTCAATCTCGTAGTCGCCCTGGAACCCGCGCACGCGGTACACCCCGTCCTCGCCCGCCGCGCCCTTTTCGTCGGTCCACCACCTGCCGTAGACCATCTCGCGCCACGCCTCGAAGTTCGGCTTGGCCGACCAGTCCCTTCTCACCATCGCCCCCTGCGGCAGCCAGTGGCTGCCCTCCCAGAAGCCCCACATCAGGAAGTTCGTCACCGCCGGATGGCTGAACGCCGTCGTCAGCAGGTCGCGCGTAAATGCCGCCTGAAGCCGCTCGTCCTTCGTGTTGAAGTCGAACTCCGTGATCTCGATCGGCTTGCCGAGCTGCGCAAAGCGGTCCAGAATCCGCAGCATTACCTCCGGCGGCGTCGGAGATCCGAAATGCCCCTGCATCCCGATGCCGTCCACCGGCGCCTCCAGTTCGCCCAGGTAGCGGATGATCTCGTAGTATCCGTTGCGGTGCGCGATGTCGGCGCCGTTGGCCGACAGGATGCTGTAGTCGTTGATGAACAGAGCCACGCCCGGATCGTACTCGCGCGCCTTCTTGAACCACGCCGCCATCTCCGCGTCGCCCAGAATCTTTTGCAGCGCCTTGTTGGTGTACGGCTCGTTCAGCACGTCCCACTCCTGCACGCTGCCGCGCGTGGCCGTCACTTCGTCTTGAATGTGATCCAGCACGCGCTTGCGCAGCGCCTCGGGGTCGCTCTGCAATTCCGCCAGGTCCTTCGGCAGGTACTGCCAGTTGGGCCACACCAGGTTGTGCCCGCGGATCTTCGTGATCCCGTGGTCCAGCATCCACTGGATGCCGCTCAGCGCCCGCGCGCGGTTGGCCTCCCACGGCGGCCACTTCAGATCGTTCTCGAACACCACCATGTTGAAGTTCTCAAGCAACAGCCGGCGGTAGTTCTCCACATCGGACGCGCTCGCGCTGCGCCTCTCTCCCAGCAGCAGATCGGCCGCGATGGCCGTTCCCCAGCCAAACGCATGGCGCGTCATCCGCGCCCGCACCTGCGCGCCCGGCACGGGATTGCCTTCGGCGTCCACCACCTCCACCACCAGCTCGCCCTTGCGAAGCTTCTCGATCCGCTCCTCCGCCGCCGCCCGCCACGGCGCGTCCGCCGCCGCACCCTCATACAGCGGGTCCAGCCCCAGGTCCACGCCTTTCACGCCTTGCCCGTAGTCGTCCACCGTGATGCCGCCCAACAGCGCCACCTGCCTCTGCTGGCTGAACCAGAAGTCGACGTAGTAGCCGCCCGGCGCGTAGTCCTCCGCCATCTGGAAATAGATCTTGAACTGCTTCCACTCCGGCCCGGCGAGCACCGGCTGCGAGTACGACTTCGTGTACGGCGAATCCCGCCGCTCCACGTTCAGCCGGATCACGCACTCTCCATCGGCCGGCTCCACGCACTTCAGCCAGAACGTAGCCAGCACGGCGTCGTCCTTCTTCACCGCCGCGGCGCCCAGCGCCCGAACGCGGATATCCCACTCGTTGGCCGGCAGCGCCGTGGTGGTCAGCTTCAGCGCTTCGTTGAACCCCGCCCCCTCCGCCGCCACACGCTCCGCCGTGGCCCGCCCCGGACCGCTTCCCAGCGTCAGCCGCAGCGCCTGCAGCGGATCGCCGGCAATCAGCGGCACGGGCTGTGTCGGCGACTGGCCCCAAAGCCCGCACGTCACGCCCGCCAGGACGGCCAGGAACCTCATGTATCGGTACGCTCCGCTGCCAGTATATCCGCCCTCCCGGGCTTCCGGCCCCACCGATCTGGGATAATTGCCGGTTGAAGTGAGCCGATTCTGGACCTGTTTCCGGCGTGCCCTGGCGGGCGCTTACACCCACGGCGCCCTGGGCTTCGCCAAAGGCGCCGCCTACTCCGCCCTGCTCTCCTTCTTCCCCGTCCTCACCACCACCACCGCAATCCTCGTCCAGATGAACGCCGCCGAGGTCTCGCGCAAGATCACCGCAGCCATCTTCAAGGTCGCCCCCCCTGGCATCGAGGATCTCATCCGGCACTTCATGACCCAGCGCGGCGCGCGCCCCGTCGCCGTGCCCATCGCCGCCGGCGTCCTCGCCCTGTGGGCCGCCTCCGGCGTCATGATGAGCCTGATGGAGGGCTTCCAGGGCGCCTACCAGCGCAAGAGCCGCCGCGGCATCTTCCACAACCGCGGCGTCGCCATGTGGCTCGTCCTGGTTTCGATCTTCCCCGTCGTCGGCGCCTCCGCTTTCATGATCTTCGGCGACCGGGCCGAGAACACCGTTCTGCGCCTCCTCGGCGTCCTCGACGCCGGCCAGACCCTCGCCGGCGGCGTCAAGTTCTTCAGCATGATCGCCCGCTACGTCATCGCCCTGGCCGCCATCGCCCTGGTCACCGCCCTGCTCTACCACTTCGGCCCCGACGCCGGCCGCCGCCGCCGCATCTGGCCCGGCGCCATGCTGGCCACCGTCCTCTGGCTCGGCATCACCACCCTCTTTGCCTGGTACGTCCGCAACATCGCCAACTACAACGTCCTGTACGGCTCCATCGGCGCCGTCATGGCGCTCTGCGTCTGGATGTACCTGCTCTCTCTCACCGCCATGATCGGCTGCGAGTTCAACGCGCACATGGACAAACACTGAATGGGCTTCCGCCTCGGCATCGACTACACGCCTCGCGGCGACCAGGCCCAGGCCATCGAACAGCTCGCCCGCGGCGTCCTTGACGGCGAGCGCCACCAGGTCCTGCTCGGCGTCACCGGCTCCGGCAAGACCTTCACCATGGCCAAGGTCATCGAGCAGACCGGCCGCCCCGCCCTGGTCATGGCCCACAACAAGATCCTGGCCGCCCAGCTCTACCAGGAGTTCAAGACTTTCTTCCCGCACAACGCCGTCGAGTACTTCGTCAGCTACTACGACTACTACCAGCCCGAAGCCTACGTGCCTGCCTCGGACACCTACATCGAGAAGGAAGCCACCATCAACGACGAGCTCGACAAGCTCCGCCTGGCGGCCACCCGCAGCCTCTTCGAGCGCCGCGACTGCATTATCGTCGCCAGCGTCTCCTGCATCTACGGCCTCGGCTCACCGGAGGCCTACTACGGCATGTTGCTCATGCTCGAAAAGGGCCAGCACATCAGCCGCGAGCAGCTCACCTCCAAGCTCGTTGAGATCCTGTACGAGCGCAACGACTTGGATTTCCGCCGCGCCTCGTTCCGCGTTCGCGGCGACGTCGTCGAGATCTGGCCCTCCTACGACGACGACGCCTACCGCATCGAGCTCTGGGGCGACGAGGTCGAATCCCTCTCCCGCATCGATCCGCTCACCGGGCAGGTCCGCGAGAGCTACCTCCGCCTCCCCATCTACCCCAAGACCTACTACGTCATGAGCCCGGAGACCAAGGAGCAAGCCGTTCTGGGCATCGAGCGCGAGCTCGCCTGGTGGCACAAGGAGCTCCAGAACCAGGGCAAGCTCGTCGAGGCCCAGCGCCTCTGGCAGCGCACCATGTTCGATATCGAGATGATCCGCCAGGTGGGCTATTGCCACGGCGTTGAAAACTACTCGCGCCACTTCAGCGGCCGCCTCCCCGGCGAACCCCCGCCCACGCTGCTCGACTACCTGCCCTCCGACGCCATCCTCATCATCGACGAGAGCCACCAGACCGTCCCCCAGATCGGCGGCATGTACCACGGCGACCGCTCCCGCAAGAACACGCTGGTCAACTTCGGTTTTCGTATGCCCAGCGCGCTGGACAACCGCCCCCTCACCTTCGAGGAGTTCGAAAACCGCGTCCACCAGACCGTCTACGTCTCCGCCACCCCCGGCCCCTTTGAACTCAAGAAAACCGCCGGCGTCTTCGTCGAGCAGATCATCCGCCCCACCGGCCTGGTCGACCCGCCGGTCGATATCCGCCCCATCAGGGGCCAGGTCGACGACCTGCTCGGCGAAATCCGCAAGCGCACCGCCGCCAACGAGCGCGTCCTTATCACCACCCTCACCAAGCGCATGGCCGAGGACCTCCACGAATACTACGCCGAGCTGGGCGTCCGCAACGCCTACATGCACTCGGAGGTCTCCACGCTCGATCGCGTCAAAATCCTCCGCGACCTCCGCCGCGGCGACATAGACGTCCTCATCGGAGTCAACCTCCTCCGCGAAGGGCTCGACCTCCCCGAGGTCTCCCTGGTCGCCATCCTCGACGCCGACAAGGAGGGATTCCTCCGCTCCACCGGATCGCTGATCCAGACCATCGGCCGCGCCGCCCGCAATATCAATGGCCGGGCCGTCCTCTACGCCGACGTCAAGACCGACAGCATCCGCCGCGCCATCGACGAAACCGACCGCCGCCGCCGCGTCCAGTTGGACTACAACGCCCAGAACGGCATCACTCCGCAGTCCATCGTCAAGCCCATCGACATGAGCCTGATTGCCGTCGCCGAAGCGGACTACGTCACCCCCCCCATCGAAAGCGACGACGAGATTGCCCTGCTTCATCCCGAGCAGCGAAACGCCCTCATCGGCGAGCTGGAAAAGGCCATGCGCGAAGCCGCGCGCGCCTTTGAATTCGAGAAGGCGGCGCAGTATCGCGACCGCATCAAGGCGCTGAAGACGCCCAGCCCCTATGAAAAGACCGAAACCGCTGCGTCTGATGGCCTCGGGGAGGAGACCTGACCCGCCCCAGCCCGTCCCGAGACGCCTCCTCGGGACCCGCGATCGCATCCGGACCCGCGATTCCATCAATTCCCCCGCGACTCTCCCCTCCCCCGGCGCATCGAATCCCTTAGGACCGGTCCTCTAGGGCAGGACCAGACCCCGGTCGATTAGAATATTTGGTAGCCCCCCTCCCTGGACCCCGATGCTGAGAAACAAAGTAGAAAAGCCGGAAGACCTCAACCCCGTCGAGACCCGGGAGTGGCTCGATGCTCTCGATCAGGTGATTGAGGAAGGCGGCCCCGAGCGCGCCCGCTACCTCCTGGAGCGCCTGGCCGTCGACGCGGCCACGAAAGGCGTCCCCGCCGCTCTCGGCGTCACCACCCCCTACCTCAATTCCATCCCCGCCGAGGAGGAGGTTCCCTACCCCGGCGATCGCGCCCTCGAACGCCGCATCAAGAGCCTGGTCCGCTGGAACGCCGTCGCCATGGTCGTCCGCGCCAATAAGTACGACGACGGCATCGGCGGCCACATCTCCACCTTCGCCTCCTCGGCTACCCTTTACGAAGTGGGCATGAACCACTTCTTCCGCGGCTCCATCCCCCACCAGGCCGGCGTCCAGCCCGGCGATCTGGTCTATTTCCAGGGCCACGCCTCCCCCGGCATGTACTCCCGCGCCTTCCTCGAAGGCCGCCTCTCCGAGGAGCACCTCAAGAACTTCCGCCACGAACTGCGCGACACCCCCGGCCTGAGCTCCTACCCCCACCCCTGGCTCATGCCCGACTTCTGGCAGTTCCCCACCGTCAGCATGGGCCTGGGCCCCATCAACGCCATCTATCAGGCTCGTTTCTGCCGCTACCTCGAAAACCGCGGCCTGCTGCCCAAGACCGACCGCAAGATCTGGGCCTTCCTCGGCGACGGCGAGATGGACGAGCCCGAGTCGCGCGGCGCCCTCCAGATCGCCGCCAACGAGCGTCTCGATAACCTCATCTTCGTCGTCAACTGCAACCTCCAGCGCCTCGACGGCCCCGTCCGCGGCAACGGCAACATCATCCAGGAACTCGAAGGCGTCTTCCGCGGCGCCCAGTGGAACGTCGTCAAGCTCATCTGGGGCAGCGATTGGGACCGCCTCCTCCAGAGGGACCAATCCGGACTCCTCATCCGCCGCATGCACGAGTGCGTCGACGGCGAGTTCCAGAACTATAAAGTCCGCGGCGGCGCCTACGTCCGTTCCGAGTTCTTCGGCAAATATCCCGAGCTCCTCGACCTGGTCGCCGATCTGTCCGACGAGCAACTTGGCAACATGCGCCGGGGCGGCCACGATCCCCTCAAGGTCTTCAACGCCTATAAGCGCGCCTCCGAGCACATCGGCGCGCCCACCGTCATCCTCGCCAAGACCGTTAAGGGCTACGGCATGGGCGAGGCCGGCGAGAGCCGCAACACCACCCACCAACAGAAGAAGATGAATGAGCAGGAGCTGGCCAAGCTCCGCGAGCGCTTCAACGTCCCCATCCCCGAGGAGACCGTCCACACCGTCTCCTTCTACCGCCCCGCCGACGACGCCCCCGAAATGGAGTACCTGCGCGAGCGCCGCAAGGCCCTCGGCGGCTCAGTGCCCGCCCGCGCCCCCAAGCCGCTCCATCTCCCCGTCCCCCCGGTGAGCGATTTCTCCGAGTCGCTGCAGGGCTCCGGCGGCCGGCCCGTCTCCACCACCATGGCCTTTGTCGCCATCCTCAAGCACCTGCTCAAGAACAAGGACCTCGGCAAGCTCGTCATCCCCATCATCCCCGACGAGGCCCGCACCTTCGGCATGGAGAGCCTCTTCCGCCAGATCTCCATCTACGCCCCCTCCGGCCAGCTCTACAAGCCCGTCGACAGCGAGCAGTTTCTCTACTACAAAGAGGCCCGCGACGGCCAGATCCTCGAGGAAGGCATCAACGAGGCCGGCTCGCTGGCCAGCTTCACCGCCGCCGGCACCGCCTACGCCAACTACCACGTCCCCGCCATCCCCTTCTTCATCTACTACTCGATGTTCGGCTTCCAGCGCGTCGGCGACGCCATCTGGGCCTTCGGCGACTCGCGCGGCCGCGGCTTCCTGCTCGGCGCCACCGCCGGCCGCACCACCCTCAACGGCGAAGGACTCCAGCACGAGGACGGCCACAGCCACGTGCTGGCCTCCACCGTCCCCAACTGCGTCAGCTACGACCCGGCCTACGCCTACGAGATCGCCGTCATCATCCAGGACGGCCTGCGCCGCATGTACCTGAACAACGAGGACGTCTTCTACTACCTCACCCTCTGCAACGAGAACTACGTCCAGCCCGCGCTCCCTCCCGGCGAAGGCGTGGCCGAAGGCATCCTCAAGGGCATCTACCGCGTCTCCGCCTCCGAAAACGGCCCCGCCAAAGCCCAGCTCTGGGGCAGCGCCTCCATGCTCAACGAGGCCCTGCGCGCCCAGAAGATCCTCTGGGACCGCTTCCAGGTCCCCGCCGACGTTTGGAGCGTCACCAGCTACAACGAGCTTCGCCGCGAGGCCCTCACCGCCGAGCGCTGGAACCGCCTCCACCCCGCCGACCCCTCCCGCAAGCCTTATATCCAACAGGTCATGGAGCCCACCCAGGGGCCCATCATCGCCGCCAGCGACTACGTCAAGGTGCTCGCCGACCAGCTCGCCCCCTGGCTCGCCGGCCGCCTCACCGCCCTCGGTACCGACGGCTACGGCCGCTCCGAGTCCCGCCCCTACCTCCGCCGCTTCTTCGAAGTCGACGCCGAATCCATCGCCGCCGCCGCCCTTTCGCAACTCTCCCGCTGGGGCCAGTTCGACCCCGCCCGCGCCCAACAGGCCCTCTACGACCTCGGCATCGACCCCGAAAAGAAGGAAGCCGCCCACAACTGAGCTCCGCGCCGGATGGTATAAGAGTCCTCATGACCCGGCTCCCTGTAATCGCCCTCCTGGCCGCCTCCGCCCTGACGCTCCCGGCCCAGCAACCCCCGCAGCCCAACCACGACCTGGGCTACGACAACACGCCGCTCATCCCCGGCCAGAAGTGGCGCGTTCACGACAACACGCGTCCGCACCCGCCCAAGGTCACGCCCTCTTCCCAGCCCGGTGGAGCCCCGGCCGACGCCATCGTGCTCTTCGACGGCAAGGACCTCTCCAAGTGGGCGGCCCGGCTTCGCGGCGGCGCCACCGGCGACCCCCAATGGAAGGTCGAAAACGGCTACCTCGAAGTCGTCCCCGGCAAGGGCGGCATCATGACCAGGGAGAAATTCGGCGACGTCCAGCTCCACATCGAGTGGCAGCAACTGGCGGACGTGAAGGGCAGGAGCCAGGACCGCGGCAACTCCGGCGTCGAGTTCATGACCCGCTACGAGCTTCAGGTGCTGGAATCCAACGAGGGCCTCACCTACGCCGACGGCCAGGCGGCCGCCGTCTATGGAACCTGGCCGCCGCTGGTCAACGCCACCCGCAAGGCCGGTGAATGGCAAACCTACGCCATCGTCTTTGAAGCCCCCCAGTTCGACGGCGACAAGGTGGTCAAGCCGGCCTTTATCACCGTCTTCCACAACGGCATCCTGGTCCACCACCGCCAGCAGTTCCTCGGCACGGCCACCCACGCCCGCCTCGCCACCTACCGGGCGCACGCTCCCGAAGAGCCCCTCAGCCTCCAGAACCACGGCGCCGCCGTCCGCTACCGCAACATCTGGATCCGCCGCCTCAAGGGCTACGACCAGTAGCCGCCCGGCACGAGTCCCATCCGCGGGTTTCACGTATTCTGGCAGTATGCAGCGGATCACGTTCAGCGCTGACCCCGAACTCATCGAGCGCGCGCGTGCCCGTGCACGGCAACACAACACGACCCTCAACGTCCTCTTCCGGGAGTGGCTGCGCGAAGTCGCCTCTGAACCCGACCTCGCCGCGGAGTTTCGCGATCTGATGGACCGCACCAGCTACGTGGATGCCGGCCGCAGGTTCACCCGGACAGAAATGAACCAGCGCTGAGCGGAAAGCCCCCCTACTCCTGTATCGCCGCCTGGCCCTCGACGTCGCGCCACGCGCTGATCTTCAGCCTCCGGCACACCCAGCACAACTCCTCGGTGGAGAACTGCGCCACCTGCTCGCCGCAAATCACGCAGCGCGCGGTCTTCACGGGAGCCTTCAGCCGCACCACCGTCTTGCGGGCGGGCGCCTTCCTGGTTGCGGTCTTCTTGGGGGCCATCTACTTCCAGCTAATCACGGCTGGCCGTAAAGAGCAATTGCCCCGACACCTTAGAACTGGACCGGCGCCCACTCCCACTTGCAGCCAGCGGGACCAGCCGCCACGCCCTCCCCACTGCCGCGTCTCCTATTTCTTCTCTTCCGGCGGCGCCGGCTGCGGCAGGTCGGAGTTGAATATGTCGGCTACTGCCTTCCACTTGCCATCTGTTTGCTTCTTCCAAACCTCAATCATCTTGCCGCGATCGGTGATTGCCTTGCCCCGTCCATCTTTCGTCGTCAACACGTAAGTGCCGACCACGTAACCCAGATCGCCCGAGCGCGCAACTTCCACTTTGCTCACCTGCCAGGACACCGAAACGTCCGGACCGAGCAACGGCGCCCACGCGGCCCGAATCGCCTGCCGGCCGCTGGCGATGGGCTCATTCGGCGGCAGCAGCGAGGCGTCGTCAGTGTAGTAGGAGACCGTCGATTCCAGGTCCCGCGCCGCCGCCGCCTTCGCCCATTGCGCATCCGTCTCACGAATCGCGGCCTCATCAGCCGCCCGCGTATCGGCCGGCGTCCGATGGTCGCAGCCCGCCCCCAGCAGAAACAGTGTCAGCACGCCGCAGAAAAGTGGCCCGCGGCCTCGTCCCGCTTCGAAATGCTCAAACATCCGTAAACCCTCCTGATTGAGTCCCATGCTACCAGAGCCCCTCACGGTCCGCACCCCAGTCCCGGAACCCGCTCCCGCTGACTGGGCACTCCCCTGCTACTGCAACTTGACCAACGCCTGATAGGAATCCACCCACAGCCCGCCATCAACCGGCGTCACGTGGCCGAACGGCCAGTTCGGCTCGGCCGTCTGGCGCGTGAACGACCATAGGATGCGCCGCGTCTCCAGGTCCAGCGCGTGCAGCGTGCCGCCCGGCGCCACCGCCGGCTTGCTCTCCGGACTCCCCTGGAAATAGAGGACGTTGCCCGCCACCGCCATCGCCCTGTCCCTGTACTGGCCGGCCAGCTCCCACGCACTCCGGCCCGAATCCTTGTCGATCGCGATCAGCGACACCGGCGTCAGCACCATCACCACCTGGCCGGCGTCCACCAGACCGAAGATCTCAACCGCGCGATCCCGCCCTTCCACCGTCCTCCGAACTTCTACCGGCTTCCGGCGGTCGCCTCCCGTGGCCCGCTGCACCATGTAGACCCGCGATTCGCCCGCCGCCAATATCGCGTTGGCCGTCACCACAGGCTGGCTCAGGCAGACACCCTGCCGCGCGTCCGGCGCCTCGGCCCGGTAGCGCCAGCGCTCCTGTCCCGTCGTTGCGTCCAGCGCGAAGAGATAGTAACCAGCCGGCCTCGCCGCATCGCCCGCAACCGCCTCGGCGCTGCCGGTCAGGTAGATGACGTTATCGCGCACGATCGGCTGCGACGCGCACACGGCCCGGTTGGTGCTGAATGCCGCCTTCCACCTCTCGCGGCCGGTTGCCGCCTCCAGCGCGTAGAAGTTGCCGTTCTTACCCAGCACATAGGCCAGCCCCGTATGGGCGGCTGCCGCCGCGCCCTGTGCCGGATCCGGTCCGCGCCACACTTCCTTTCCCGTCGCCAGCGACACGCCCACCACCGCGCCGGGATACGCCGCGGCGTATGGCGTGATGACGATGTCGCCGGAGACCGCCGGGGGAGTCGACACCGACGCCGTCCCGCTGCTGAACACCGGCCGGTGCGTCCACTTCACCTTCCCGCTGGCCATGTCGATGGCGAACAAGCCGCCGCGGTTCGTCTTGTTGCCGGCCAGGATCGTCGTGCCCGCCACTGTCGCCGGGCCCCAA
>JACRBC010000021.1 GCA_016213245.1 Candidatus Solibacter usitatus
CTTTTGAGTGCTGACCCTTACCCGCTTGCTGACGCTCGCGGCTCTACTTGGTTACCCGCTCGCTGACGCTCGCGGCTCTACTTGGGGGGATTAGGATGAATGAATCCTGTTTTCAAGATTATTTTACTACATCGCGAGGGGGTCGTCGGCCGGGGCGGGCAGGCGGGTGGGCTGACGTTGCAAGATCGTGATGTGGAAGAAGCCGAGGGCTGCGGGCGGTCAGTGGTACCAGTCGAGCAGTTTCACCGTCACGCCCGTGCCGGCCAGAGCGGCGCTGAAGGCGTTGAGATCGGCGCCGCGGTAGTGATAGGGGATGGCGACTTTGGGGTGGAAGGCCTTGACGGCATCGGCTGCCTCTTCCGGCGTCATGGTGTAGGGGAGGTTCATGCACACCAGGGCGGCGTCGATGTTTTTCAGGGCGCGCATTTCGGCGATGCCTTCGGTGTCGCCGGCGATGTAGAGGCGGAAGCCGCCATAAGTGACGATGTAGCCGTTGCCGCGGCCTTTCTCGTGGTAGACAGCGCCTTCCTTGGGGCCGCGCTTGAGGTTGTACATGGGAATGGCTTCGATGCGCCAGGGGCCAACGGAGGTGGACTCGCCGTTGCGCATGACTTTGGGGGATTCGATCTTGGGGGCGGCGGCTTCGGGAGCGACGACGGGCGCGCCGGGCTTGCGGGCGGCGCCGAGGGCCTTGGGGTCGAGGTGGTCGCCGTGAATGTCGGTGATGAGGACGAGGTCCGCTTTGGGGAGGGCGTCATAGCCGGCGCCGGTGGGATCGACGTGGACGACCTGGCCGCCGGCTTCCAGCATGAAGCTGGCGTGACGGATGGCGGTGAGCTTGAGCGAGCCGGCCTGGGTCTCGAAGGACAGGGTGGGGTGGGTTTGGGCCGGGAGCGCGGCGGCGAGGAGCTCGTCATCGACGGCGGGCGCCATGTCGCGAAGGCGGAAGTAGGTGGCGCGGGCGTTGGGGTCGGCGAACTCGGTGAGGCGGAGACGGAGGTCGTGTTTGGGCTGGGTGGCGTAGCCGGGCCGCCAGGCGCCGGCGAGGCAGGCGAGGCCGCCGGGGCGGAGGGAGTCGTCGGCGGACAGTTGGAGCGAGGCGGGGTCGAGGGTAAAGCTGGTGAGATCGGCGGAGTCGAGCGCGGCGAGGGAGGGGTCGGCGGATGGGTTCAAAGAGAAGACGACTGGCCCGCGGAGGACTGCAACACGGCCGGCCTGGCGCTGGCGGCCGCGGACGAGGCGGAAGTCCATGGGCAGGTTGAGCTGGGCGCGGTCGCCGGATTTCCAGAGGCGAGTGACCTTGGCGAACGATCCGGGCTGGGGTGCGGCGGCGGGCTGGCCGTTGATGGAGAGGGTGGCGCCCTTGGCCCAGGCGGGGATGCGGAGTTGAAGCTCGAAGGAAGCGGGGCGGGCAGGATCGATTTCGATGGTGACGGCGCCGGAGGAGGGGTAGGTGGTCTCCTGGCGCAGAGTGACGGGCACACCAGCGAGATCGATGGATGCCTGCGAGGCGGTGTAGAGGTTGACGGCGAGGCCCTGGGTGGTGCGGTAGTAGATCATTTCAGGGAGTTCGGAGACGATGCGGCGGTAGTTGCCGGGGCAGCAGTAGGTATCGCCGGGGTGGTATTCGCGCGGGCCTTCGAGCGGGGAGTAGTAACGGATGTGGCGGCCGCCGGGCGACTGGGCGGCAAAGAGGGTGTTGTGGATGGTGCGCTCCATGAGGTCGCCCATGCGGGGGTCGGAATGGAGGCGGAGGAGGCTGTCGAGGAGGCGCAACTGGTAGGCGGTGGCGCAGGTTTCGGCGAGCTGGCCGCGGCCGTTCTGGTCATCGGTCCAGATCTCCCACTGGCCGGCGCCGCCGGTGACGGCCATGCCGTCGGAGCGGGTGAAGAAGTCGAGGGCGCGAGAGGACTGGCGGAGGAGGCGGGGATCGGGCTGGAGGCGGAAGAGTTCGAGCTGGGCGAGGGAGCGGGCCATGAAGGCGTAGATGTGGCCCTCGATGCCGTCGCGGCGGCCGACGATGACGGGCAGGTCCCATTGCGGGAGGCCGCGGGTGGCGGTGACGAAGTCGAGGTAACGGCGGTCGCCGGTGGCCTGGTGGAGGTGGAGCATGGTGCGCTCGATGCCGGTGACGGCGACGTGGGTGGCGACGCCGGTGCGCCGGCCCCAATCGGGCGGGATTTCGGCCCAATGGGCGAGGACGAAGTTGGCGGCTTTGACGGCGGCGGCGAGGGAGGGCTGGTGGTGGAAGAGGGTGAAGTTGTCAGTGAGGCCGGCGATGAGGTAGCCGGTTTCGTGGACGTCCCAAAGGACGGTGACGCGGCGCGGGGGCGAGAAGAAGCCGATGTAGCCGTCAGGAGACTGGGCGGCGAGGATGCGGCTGACGAGGTGGTCCTTGAGGGCGGCGACCTTGGGGTGGCCGGAGTAGGCGGCGAAGCGGACGGCGGACATGAGGAGCTTGCCGAGGCCGATGTAGCCGCCGGGCGGGTCCTGCTTGTCCAGGGGGGCGAGGAAGTCCTTATCGGCGTCGAGGACGAGGAGGTTGTTATGGATGGTGACATCGATGCGGCGGCCGATTTCGCCGGAGACCTTGACGTGGCGGATGTCGAGGGGCTGGAGGGGATCGGCGGCTGGGGCGGCGAGGGCGAGGGTGAGGAGGGTGAGGGTGCGGATCATGCGGGTGGGGGGGTGAGCCGGAGTTCGTAACAGAACGAGTTGTCAACGCAGCTCGGATGGTAGGGCGGGATGCGCTGGAAGCCGAGGGATTCGTAGAGGGCGATGGCGGTCCTCATAGACGGCAGAGTATCGAGGCGGACGGCGGAGTAGCCGGCACGGCGGGCGTGGCCGATGAGAGCGACGGCGAGCGAGCGGCCGGCGTTGAGGCCGCGGGCTTCGGGCTGGACAAAGAGGCGTTTGATCTCGGCCGAACCGTCGTGGAGGGGGCGTAGCGCGCCGCAGCCGAGCGCCCGGGGGCCGTCGAAGGCGAGGAGGATGACTTCGTAGAACGATTCGAGGGCGGCGAGCTCCCGCTCGAAGCCGGCGGCGCAGACCAGGACGCCGGGGATTTGGACGTACTGGCGGAATAGGGCGCGGGCGGTGTCGAAATCGTGGGCCGTGGACGCTTTTCGCAGGTCCATGATGAACTCTATGTTACGCTGGAAATTCCCCTCGTGATGCCGGACGCAGAAAGTCTATCCGCCGGGCAAAGATTCCAGCGGCTGGTTGAAATCATGGCGCGCTTGCGCGCGCCGGGAGGCTGCCCGTGGGACCGCGAGCAGACCTTCGACAGCATCAAGCCGTACACGCTGGAAGAGACCTACGAGGTACTGGACGCCATCGACCGGCGTGATTACCGCGGTCTTGCCGAGGAGCTGGGCGACCTGATGCTGCAAGTGGTGTTTTACGCGCAGATGGCGGAGGAGGCGGGGCATTTCCGGATCTCCGGCGCGCTGGACGCGGTGAACGAGAAGCTGGTGCGGCGGCACCCGCACGTGTTTGGGGACGGCGACGCGAAGACGCCGGAGCAGGTGCTGAAGCGCTGGGATGAGATCAAGGGCGAAGAGAAGCAGGGGCGGGGAGAAAAGAGCGGCGGGCTGCTGGACGGGGTGGTGAGCAATCAGCCGGCGCTTTGCGAAGCGGCGCAGATCTCGCGGCGGGCGGCGGGGGCCGGGTTCGACTGGCCGGAGATCGGGCAGGCGCTCGATAAGGTACGGGAAGAGCTGGACGAGCTGGCTCGGGCGCGGGCGGACGAGAGCCAGGAAGAGATCGAAGGCGAGATCGGGGACCTGCTGTTCACGATCGTGAACGTGGCGCGGTTTCTGAAGGCGGATCCGGAGCAGGCGCTGCGGAAGACGAACGCGAAGTTCCGGCGGCGGTTCGCGCACGTGGAGGAGGAGTTGAAGCGGCGGGGGCGGCGTGTGGATGAGTCGAACCTGGAAGAGATGGAGGCACTGTGGCAGCAAGCCAAGCAGGCAGACCGATAGAGCTGCGGCACCTGACGGCGCTGCCGGACCTGACCGATGCCGTGCGGCTGCAGCAGGAGATCTGGGGATTCGAGGACATTGAACTGCTGCCGCTGCGGCTGTTCGTGGTGGCGACGAAGGTGGGCGGGCAGGTGATCGGCGCCTACGACGGGGAGACGATGATCGGCTTCCTGCTGGCGATACCGGGGCTGAAGGGTGGCGCAACCACTTATCTGCACAGCCACATGATGGGAGTGCAGCCGCCGTACCGCAACCTGGGCGTGGGGCGGATGCTGAAGCTGAAGCAGCGCGCCGAGGCGCTGTCGCGCGGGATCGGGCTGATTGAGTGGACGTTCGATCCGCTGGAGCTGAAGAACGCGTATTTCAACATCGAGCGGCTGGGCGCGGTGGTGCGGCGGTATGTGTTGAACCAGTATGGGACCACGACGTCGCACCTGCACGGCGGGTTGCCGACGGACCGCTGCGTGGCGGAGTGGTACATCAGCGGGGAGCGGGTGGCGGCGATTCTGGAGGGGCGGCCGGACGTGAGACGCGAAGTGGTGGAGCGGATCGCGGTGCCGGTGGAGATTGCCGAGGTCCGGACAAGCGCTCCGGAGCGGGCGCGGGAGACCCAGCGGGAGGCCAGCGAGCGCTTTGTGGAGTGCTTCGATCGCGGGCTGGCGGTGGTCGGGTTTGAGAGATCTGACGAGTTTGGCACGTACTTACTAGGACCATGGCATTCAAAATAGATCAAATCCGGCTGCATTGGATTGAAATGCCGCTGGTGCATTTTTTCGAGACGAGTTTCGGCCGCACCTACGGGCGCAAGATGGTACTGGTGGAGGCGGTGAGCGGGGGCGTCTCGGGGTGGGGGGAGGTGACCTGCGGCGAGCAGCCCTACTACAACGAAGAGTGGACGGAAGGGGCGTGGGAGCTGCTAAAGAGCTACGTCGTTCCGTCGCTGCTGGGCAGGACGCTGGAGACGGCGGCGGAGGCCGGCCGCCACACGGCGGGGATGAAGGGCCACCGCATGACGCGCGGCGGGATGGAGACGGCGTGCTGGGACCTGGAGGCGCGGCTCAAGGGCGTGCCGCTGTGGAGGCTGATCGGCGGGGGGGCGCGGAAGGAGATCCCGTGCGGGGTGTCGATCGGGATTCAGGACAGCGTTCAGCAATTGCTTGGCAAGATCGGCACGGAAGTGGAGGCGGGGTACCGGCGGATCAAGATGAAGATCAAGCCGGGGTGGGACGTGGAGGTGATCCGCGAGGTACGGCGGGAGTTCCCGTCCATCCCGCTGATGGCGGACGCCAACTCAGCCTACACGCTGGGCGACATTGAGAGGCTGAAGCGGCTGGACGAATTCGGGCTGATGATGATCGAGCAGCCGCTGGCGCACGATGAGATTATCGACCACGCGCAGTTGCAGGCGGCGCTGGAGACTGCGGTGTGCCTGGACGAGTGCATCCGCACGGCGCACCACGCCGAACAGGCGATCCGGCTGAAGGCGTGTAGGATCATCAACATCAAGCTGGGGCGGGTGGGCGGCTTCGCCGAAGCCAAGAGAGTGCACGACGTGTGCGAGGCGAACGGCATTCCGGTGTGGTGCGGGGGGATGCTGGAGTCGGGGGTGGGGCGCGCGCACAACATCGCGCTGGCGACGCTCAAGAACTTCACGCTGCCGGGCGATGTCTCGGCGAGCCGCAGGTACTGGAAACGCGACATCATCGACCCGTGGGTGGAAGTGACAAAGCAGGGGACGATTGAGACGGGTGACGGCCCGGGCTTCGGATATGATCTGGACCCGGACTTTCTGGCCAGCGTGCGGGTCAGGCAGGAGAGTTTCACAGCGCAGTGAAGCCGAACCGCGGGAAGCTGTACGGGTTGGTGTCGGTGATGACGCTGATCTGGAGCTTGAACGTCATCGTTGCCAAGCTCGCGCTGCGGAGCTGTCCGCCGCTGCTGATGGGCCCGCTGCGGGCGGCGCTGGCGGCGGTGCTGCTGGCGCCGGTGTATGCGTGGGCGCGCGCGCGGCAGCGGACGGAGGAGCGGTGGACGCTGCGGGACGTGGCGGCGCTGTCGGTGCTGGGGGTATTCGGCATCACGCTGAACCAGGTGTTTTTCGTGCTGGGGATGAAGGCGACCAGCGTGGCGCACGCGGCGCTGGTGATCGCGACGACGCCGTTGCAGGTGATGCTGCTGGCGGCCATGCGGGGGCAGGAGCGGATCACGGCGCGAAAGGTGGCGGGGATGGCGGTGGCGATCGGGGGCATCGCGGTGCTGAACCTGGGGCCGGGGAGGAACCTGCACGGGGCGACGCTGGCGGGCGACTGCTTCGTGTTGTTGGGCGCGCTGTGCTTCTCGCTGTACACGGTGTTCGGCAAAGAGGTGAGCGGGCGGCACGACCTAATCAAGGTGAACGCGATCGGCTACGCGGCCGGGGCGCTGGCCGGAGCGCCGCTGCTGGCGCAGCAGGCGATGCGGTTTGACTTCACGGCAGTGCCTGGAGCGGGGTGGTGGGCGCTGGCCTACATGGCGCTGCTGTCGTCGGTGGCGTGCTACCTGATCTTCTACTACGCGCTGAACCACCTGCCGGCGTCACGAGTAGCGGTGTTTTCGTACGTGCAGCCGGTGATCGCGTCGGTGGCGGGACTGGCGATACTGAGCGAGCCGATCACGGGAGCGGTGGCGGCGGGGGGACTGCTGGTGCTGAGCGGCGTGTGGATCACGGGGCGGGGGTAAGAAGATGGCGGGGTTCACAAGGCTGCTGCGGGAGAATCGCAACTACCGGCTGACCTGGACGGGGCAGGTGGTGAGCGAGGTGGGGGACAATTTCAATAACATCGCGGTGTTCGCGCTGGTGATGGAGCAGACGCACTCGGGGCTGGCGGTAACGGCGGTGATGCTGGCGCGGGCGGTGGCGATGCTGATGGCCGGGCCGGTGGCGGGGATCGTGCTGGACCGCGTGGACCGGCGCAAGGTGATGATCCTGAGCGACCTGACCAGGGCGGTGGTAGCGCTGGGGTTCATCTTCTGCACAGGGAAAGAGAGCGTGGGGTTGCTGCTGGGGCTGAGCGCGCTGCTGATGTTCGCCTCGCCGTTTTTCACCAGCGGGCGGGCGTCGATTCTGCC
Organism: Candidatus Solibacter usitatus; assembly: GCA_016213245.1. Taxonomy (GTDB): domain Bacteria; phylum Acidobacteriota; class Terriglobia; order Bryobacterales; family Bryobacteraceae; genus Paludibaculum; species Paludibaculum usitatum_A. The sequence goes on from JACRBC010000021.1 coordinate 7,092, forward strand.
CGTGCTGGCGAGCAAGGAAGAGCTGCACACGGCCAATTCGCTGACGCAGACGACGCAGTGGACATCGGTGGCGCTGGGATCGTTCCTGGGCGGGGCGATCGCCAAAGGGCTGGGTTACGACGCGGCGTTTGTGTTCAACGCGCTGTCGTTCCTGGTGTCGGCGGGATGCATCGGGCTGTTGCGGGTGCCGGCGGGGGCGAGCTTCAAGGCCGAGCGGCGGGACATCGGCGAGGACCGGGTAGCGCGGCCGTGGCGGGAGTACAAAGACGGCCTGGCATACATGGGGCGGACGCCGCTGATTCTGGGGATCGCGCTGGTGGGCGTGGGGTGGGCGACGGGAGGCGGGGCGGCGCAGATCCTGTTCAGCCTGTTCGGCGAGGTGGTGTTCCAGCGAGGGGCGGCGGGCATCGGGGAGGTGTGGGGGTGCGCGGGCCTGGGACTGATCGCCGGCGGGGTGGCGGCCAACGTGTGGGGGAAGAAACTGCCGTTCGAGCGGTACAAGTGGGCGGTGGCGGCGTGCTACGTGGTGCACGGCGGTGCATACGTGCTGTTCAGCACGCGGCGCAGCTACGCGGCGGCGCTGGTGTTCATCGCCATTTCGCGGGCGGCGGTGGCGGTGAGTTCGGTGCTGAACTTCAGCCAGGTACTGCGGCACGTGCCGGATTCCTACCGCGGGCGGGTGTTTTCGACGATGGAGTCGATGGTGTGGGGGACTATGATGGTGTCCATGGTGGCTGCCGGGGTGGCGTCGCGGACGGTGGATGCGAGAACGATCGGGGTGGTGGCGGGCTGCCTGAGTTCGATGACGGCGCTGGGTTGGGGCCTGGCGCAGTCGCGCGGGCTGCTGGTGGAGCCTCCGCTGGAGGGCGTGGATCCGCGGGAGATCGAGGTACACGGAGAACCGAATGCGTGACCTGACGGGGCAGTCGATTCTGGTGACAGGCGGGGCGCGGCGGATTGGCCGGGCGATCGCGCTGCGGCTGCACAGAGAAGGCGCGCAGGTGCTGATCCACTACGGCACGTCGGAAGAGGAGGCGCGGCGAACGGCTGAGGAGTGCGGCGGCGCGCCGCTGTTCCGGGCCAACCTGGGGAGCGTGGAGGCGATCGGCGCGATGTTCGGCGAGATCGAGGCGCAGGTGGGACGGCTGGACGGGCTGGTGAACAACGCGGCGCGGTTCGCGGGCGTTGCGGCGCTGGAGATGACAGAGGCAGACTGGGACTCTATCCACGCGGTGAACCTGAAGGCGGTGTTCTTTTGCGCACAGCAGGCGGCGCTGTTGATGAGGAAGAACGCCGGTGGCGAAGGGCGGATCGTGAACATCAGTTCGATGGGGGCGTATCTGACGTGGCCGGAGCACGTGCATTATTGCGCGTCGAAGGCGGGGGTGGTATCGCTGACGCGGTCGCTGGCCAAGGCTCTGGCGCCGGGGATCACGGTGAACTCGGTGGCGCCGGGGGTGGTTCCGTTCGAGGAGAGCGAGGATCCGCGGATCGTGGCGATGGCGGCGGCTACGCCGGCCGGGCGGGCGGGGACGGGGGAAGAGATCGCCGAAGGGGTAGTGTATTTCCTGAAGGCGAGCGGGTTTGTGACAGGGCAGGTATTGCAGGTGGACGGGGGGCTGGGGCTGCGGTAGGGTAGGTGAACCCATACGGAAGCACCCAGCGCGGATTGGGTGGCAGCGCGCTGGAAGCCGGAGAGGGCAGCACCGGGGAGGGACATGGCGGCAGCCTGAGCGCCGCCGGCGTGGCTGACGGCGGAGACGAGGGTGCGGGCCTGGGGGGCGTCGCTGGCGATGGCGGGATCACGGCCGGTTTGGCGGGGTATGACCGCACGGGCACGATATACTTCTACTGAATGGACGTTTTGGAAGAAGTGGTGCGCCTCAGGCGGCTGGGGCAACGGTGCGCGCTGGCCACGATCGTGCAGGCCAGCGGCTCGATCCCGAGCTACGCCAGCGCGAAACTGCTCGTCCGCGACGACGGCTCGATCCTGGGCACCATCGGCGGGGGCTGCGTGGAGGCCGAAGTCTGGAACGGCGCCCGCGAAGCGATGGAATCCGGCAAGCCCCGCCGCCTCACCTTTTCCCTGAGCCAGGACGCGGCCTACGACAACGGGCTCATCTGCGGAGGCCAACTGGAAGTGTTCATCGAACCGATCGAACCGCAGCCGCGTGCCATCCTCTTCGGCGCCGGCCACATCTCGAAGGGCTTGTGCCAGGTGGCGTCGCTGGCCGGTTTCCGGACCGTGGTGGTGGACAACCGCGAATCCTTCGCCAACCGCGACCGCTTTCCCCTGGCCGACGAAGTCCACGCCGCCGAGTACGAGGAGGTCTTCCCGAAGCTGGAGGTGAATTCCTCCACCTATCTCGTCATCGTGACGCGCGGGCACAAGGACGACATGCGCGTCCTGCGCTGGGCCGTGACCACGCCTGCCCGCTACATCGGCATGATCGGCAGCCGCCGCAAGGCTCTGGCCGTGGCCAAGGAACTGGAGAAGGAAGGCATCCCGCGCGAGGCTTTTGAACGCGTCTCTTCGCCCATGGGCCTCGACATCGCCGCCCAGTCGCCGGAAGAGATCGCCGTCAGCGTGATGGCGGAGATCATCGCCGTCCGGCGCAACGCGGGCTCCGGCTGGCGCGAGGTCCGAAAGACGGTTTTCCACCACGAGGAAGAGCGGGCGATCTCCAGGTGACTCATGGTTCATCGAACATAGCGGCCGTGCTCCTGGCCGCCGGCGCGTCATCGAGGATGGGCCGGCCCAAGCCGCTGCTGCAGTATCAGGGGCGGACTTTCCTGGACCGCCAGATCACAGCCTACTCGGAGCTCTGCGAGCAGGTGGTGGTGGTGCTGGGCCATGCCGCCGAAGAGATCCGTGCCGGACTGGAGCCGGGGTCGAACGCGGTTTTCGTCACCAACCCGGAGCCCGAACTCGGACAGGCGAGTTCGCTGCAGTGCGGCCTGCGCGCCCTGGCTCCGGATACCGGAGCCTTCTTCTTCCTGCCTGTCGATGGACCGGGAGCGAGTCCGGAGACGCTACGGGCGCTGGCCGCGGCATGGCGGACGGAACAGCCGCTGCTGGCGGTTCCCAGATACAGCGGCCGGAACGGGCACCCGGTTCTCGCCGACGTTTCCCTCGCGGACGAGTTCCTGTCGCTCGACGGCGGCCGCACGGCGCGCGACGTCGTCCAGGCGCACCGCGATCGCACGGTGTATGCCGACGTAGACGATGCCGCCGTGCTGCTGGACATCGACGATCCGGCTCAGTATGAGTCGCTCCTCAAAGGCACAGCCGCAAGCTCCGGCAAGCGGGTCCCCAGCATCGCCGCCCGCATCCGCTGGGGTCTGGCCGCGCTCGTCCTGTTGGCCGCCGTGGCCGGCTTTGTCGTGCCCGCGCTCGATGCCGCCCGCATGCGCCAACCTCTCGAGTCGGCCCTGCAACGCACGCTGGGACGCAAGGTGGAGTTTCGCGAAGTGCGCTACCAGGTTTTTCCCCGGCCCGGCCTTTCGGCGACGGACCTTGTGATCCCCGACGATCCCGATTTTGGACTGGAGCCCCTTGCCTACGTCGGCGAGATGCAGGCCGGCATCACCCTGGGAAGCCTTTTCGGCGGCGAACTGAGCATCTCCTCCGTGCGCCTGGTGGAGGCCAGCGTGAATGTGGCGCACAGCCCCGGGCTCGGCTGGAACGTCCCCCGGCTGCTTGAGCGCATGGCAGCGGGGGTGCGAACTTCGGGAGCGGCTCCAACACTCGAAATGCGGGAAGGGCGTATCAACTTCAGGCGGGGCACGCTGAAGTCGGCCTACTTCCTGAACGCGGTTGACCTCGATCTCGAGCCGGCCGGCCGGGCGGGCGCGCTGGAGTGGCGCTACGAGGCGTCGCCGTCGCGGACCGATCGCGCCGGGCAGGGATTCGGGCGCTTCTCCGGCAGCGGCAAGTGGACGCCCCGGCCCGGACAGGAAGGCCGGCTCGAGCTGGAAATGGAACTGCAACGCAGCGCGGTGAGCGAAGTCGCCACCCTCGTGGCCGGGCGCGATCTCGGCCTGCAGGGCCGGTTCTTCGCTCGCGCCCGCTTCGACGGCCCGCTCAGCCGCATGGAGCTGCGCGGCTCCATGTCCCTGGAAAACCTCGACCGCCCCGGTTTCTTTGGCCTTCGCGGCCGTGAGGGGGCCCTCGCATATGAAGGCTCCCTCAACCTCGCTGCCGAGGAGCTGCACCTGGCCAGCGTCAAACCCGCGGATCGGACGGCGCTGCCGTTGAGCGTCACCATCGGCTGCACGAGACTTCTGGCCAACCCACAGTGGTCGGCGGAGTTCGGTTTCGACGAGATTCCCGCGCCGGCTCTGCTGGACTTCAGCCGCCGGCTGGGCGCACGCGCGCCCGACGGGTTGAAGGTGGAGGGCGCGGTGGTCGGGTCCATCCGCTTCTCGGAAGAAAAGACGCTCGGCGGCGGCGTCGAACTCAGGGGCGCCAGCGTGGCGCTGGGCGATGCGGGTCCGGTCAAACTGGAAACGGCCCAGGTCTCCTTTGAGAACGCCGAGGTCCTGCTGGCTCCCGTGGTTGTCACAACGCCGGGAGGCAACAGGGCGCAAGTCTCCGGCAAGTGGCAGTTGGACTCCGAGTCGCTGGAGTTCAAGTTGGCGACCGAGGGGCTTTCCATCGAGGAACTCAAGTCGGCCGGATCCGGCCTGAAGGCGGTGGAACCGCTGCCCGCTCTCGATTGGTGCCGCTCCGGCCAACTCAAAGGTGCACTGCAATACCGACGCGCGCCTGGCCTTGCGGCTTTGCCGCCCGAATGGCAGGGGGAGTTCCAACTGCGCCGCGGACTCTGCGGCGTCGAGGGGGCCAGCGCGCCGATCCGGCTCGATTCGGCGACCTTCGTTTTCCGCGGCGCCGATTGGAGCGCAAGGAACTTGAGGGGACAGTGGGGCTCCTTAACGATCCGGGGCGAAGTCAGCTCCCGTTTGAGCGCCGCGCGTCCCATCACTTTCAGGCTGAGCCTGGATGCGGCCGGCGGAGAAGAGGTGGACGAATTCCTGCGCCCGGCACTGGCCGCGCGGCGCGGCTTCATCGAGCGCACGCTGCGCAGGCCGCCCCCATTACCTGCGTGGCTGCGCGGCCGGCGCGCGCAGGGTGAGATCCGCATTGCCGCGCTCAGGCTTGGCGACCAGGACTTCCAGGACTTTCGCGCCGCGGTGTTCTGGGACGGCGCAACCATCGAACTGCCCGATTTCTCGGCCAGTTGGGATAAGGCCAGGGTCGGCGGGCGCATCCGCGTGCGGCTGGGCGGCGAGTGGCCGGAGTACTCGGTGCTGGGCCATGTCGCCAACTATGACTGGAACGGCGGGCAACTGGAGACGGAATTCGATCTCGCCGTTCCGGGTCTTCGTGCTCCCCTCTCCTCCCGGCTCAAGTCGTCCGCTTCGGTCGCAGGCCGCAACATCTCCCTCGGGGAAGATACCTTCCGGACCCTGACCGCGTGCCTGGACTACGACGGCGAGCGGGCCGCCCAGCGGCTGAGGCTCAATTGCCTGGAGGCGCAATCGGGCGGCGAGTGGCTGCTGGGCCAGGGTTTCTCGAGCCCGGACGGCCGGCTCTCCATCGAACTGGCCGGGCCGAAGAAGTCGCTCCGGTTCACCGGAACAACCGCCCCTTTTCAGATTGAGCCCGCGGCTCGCTGACCCTGCCTCCCATCCGCGTTACACTTCAAGACAGAAGAGGGTTTCTCTGTTTTGATGGACCACGAACAGGAACGCCAGCCATGGCACGATGAGGACGCCGCCCGCAGTGCGGATTTCATCGACACCGAGCGCGAACTTGCCCGCGAACAGATGAACGCCGCCTGGCAACTGCACATCGAGCAGTTGCAGGAGCAGTTGGAAAAGGGCTGGCGCGAACATGTCTCTCGCGCGGTCGACGAACGCTTTGAGGCTCTGCGCGAGCGCTTCGAGGAAGAGTTGGAGCGCCGCTCGGCGGTGCGCGCCGCCGAAGAGGCCGCGCGCAGCCGCGCCCTCGCCCTGCGCGCCGTCAGTGAATTGCTGAACCAGACCGCCCGCCGCCTCGACCAGTCCACCGGCGGCGACTCCTGGGCCTCCGCCCTGCTGGATGGCGCCGGCGCCTTCACCAGCCGTGCCATCCTGTTCAGCGTCGCCGGCGATGAGTTGCAATACGAGGACCACCGATCGGAAGGCAGCGAGAACTTGTCGTCCTTGATCGACGTCCGCATCCCGCTGGCTCAGGCGCCCGCCTTCGCGGGAGTTCTCGAAACGATGGACGCCGTCATTTGCATGGCCACGCCCGGCGAGATCTCTCTCCCTTTGGCCGGTCTGCTGGAAGGCGTCCCCGAGCGGCGCGCCAGTCTCCTCCCGATCGTCATCGGGCAGAGCGAGGGCAACCGCCGGGTGACCGCCGTGCTCTACGCCGAGGGCGGCGGCGAGCCCCTGGATGTCAATGTCCTGGAGGTCATCACCACGCTTGCGGGCGCGACTTTGGACTCCCGTCAGGCGGCCCGCCGGCCGGTCACGGCGGCGCCCGCCGGCGGATTGATGGGCATCGCTCCGGCCGGGGCCTTGCAGGCGGTGCCGCCACCGGGCCCCCCACCCTCCTCTTCCGGCGACGCCGCGCGCATGCCGCGCGACGAGCAGGAATTGCACGCCCGCGCGCAGCGCTTTGCGCGCGTGCGGGTCGCCGAAATGCGCCTCTATCAGGCTCAGGCTGTGCGCCGGGGCCGCGAAGAGTCCTGCCTCTACGCCGCCCTACGCGGCGAAATGGAGCGCGGCCGGGCGCAGTTCAAGCACGAGTTTATGATCGTGCCTTCCATGATCGACTACTTTCACACAGAGCTGGTTCGCACCCTTGCCAATGACGACGCGACGCTACTCGGACCGGATTACCCTGGCCCCCTGGCGTAACGCCGCGGCCGTCTTCGCGCTGCTCCTGCAGCCCGCCGCGGCTCAACCCGCTCCGGCTCGCGACGACGCCCTGCTCCGCCTCAAGGCCGGCGTGGAGGCGCTGGAGCGCGGTGATGCCGCGGCCGCCCTCCGCTACCTGTCATCCTCATCCGCCGGGGCGCCCCTCATCGCCGACTACACCGCCTGGTGGACCGCCCAGGCGCACGCCCTGCTCAAGAACCACCCGGCCGTCGCGCCTGCGTTGGAGCCGGTCTGGCGCTCCCCGCTCCCTTCGCCCCTCGCCGGCCGTGCCGCCATCCTCGCCGCCCGGTCCCTGATTGAAGTGGAATCCTTTCAAAAGGCCCTGGATACGCTCGCTCGCGTGCCGCAGGACCAACTGCCGGAGCCCCAGGGCCAGCTCTTGCTGGCGCAGGCCAGCGAGTCGCTGGGGGATCCGCTGTCCGCCGCCACCCACTTTCAGGCCGTCTACTACGGCTTCCCTCTCTCGGAAGAGGCCCGCCAGGCCCGGGCGGCACTTGACCGCCTGGAGCGGCAGGTGGGCGATCGTTTTCCTCCGGCGATGCCCCAATCCCGGCTCGACCGTGCCCAAAAGCTCCTGGACGCCAAACAGGCCGCCCGCGCCAGGGAGGAGTACCAGGAGATGGCCCCTCTGCTCGGCGGCCTGGAGCGCGAGCAGGCCCGCGTGCGCATCGCTGCCGCCGACTATCAGGCCCGCAAGACGGATGGCGCCATCGCCTGGCTCCGCTCCCTCCAATTGGCTGAGCCGGAGGCGGAGGCCGAGCGGCTCTTCTGGCTCGCCTCCTGCTACCGCCGCCTCGACCGCGACGATGAGATGCTGGCGGCGGTGGCCGAGGCCGGCCGCCGCGCTCCCGGCTCGCCCTGGCGCCTGAAGGCATTGGTGATGGCCGCCAACAGCCTCATGGTCCGCAATGACTGGCAGCGCTACACTCCGCTCTTCCAAGCCTGTGCCGCCGATTTCCCCACCTCCGAGGACGCGCCCCTCTGCCATTGGAAGGCCCTCTGGCGGACTTACCTCAACCGCCGGCCCGAATCGCCGTCGCTCCTCCGCGATCACCTGATCCGCTTTCCCGCCTCCGACAAGGCCGGCACGGCTGTGTACTACCTGGGGCGGCTGGCCGAACGGACCGGCGACGCCGCTTCCGCCCGCCGCTACTTTTTGGAATTGCAGACGCGCTTCCCGAACTACTACTACACGCTGCTGGCACGGGAGCTGCTGAATCGCCCCGAACTCGCCCGCGCGCCCGCGGCTCCGGAGACCGACCGCTTCCTGGCCTCCATCGCCTGGCCCGGCCGCGCCCGGCAGGCCGACGCCGCCGCCGACCCAGTCACGCTCCGGCGCCTGGACCGCGCCCGTCTGCTCTCCCGCGCCGGCCTGGAATCCTGGGCTGAAACCGAGCTCCGCTTCGGCGCCCGCAACGGCGGCAAGCCATTTCCCCTCGCCGTCGAACTCAGCGAAACCGCCATTCGCCGCGGCGACCACGCCATGGCGTTGCGCTACATCAAGGGAACCGTGCCCGTCTACCTCTGGCTCAACCGCGACGGCGCGTCGATGCGCTTCTGGAAGCTGGCCTTTCCCTTCCCCTTCCGCGCGCGCATCGAACGCTTCGCCCGCGAGCGCGGCCTGGACCCCTTCCTGATCGCCGCTCTCATCCGCCAGGAGTCCGAATTTGATCCCAAGGTCGTCTCCTACGCAGGCGCCATCGGTCTCATGCAGGTCATGCCGCCCACCGGCCGCGAACTCGGCCGGCGCCTCGGCCTTGGACGGATCACCGCTGCCCGCCTCAAGGATCCCGATACCAACCTCAACATCGGGACCTACTACTTCAAGCGCCAGCTCGATGCACGCGACGGCAGCGTCGAGGACACACTCGCCGGCTATAACGCCGGCCCCACCCGCATCCCCTCCTGGCATGGATGGGCCGACACGCTGGAGCCCAGCGAGTTCGTCGAGACCATCCCCTTCGCACAGACCCGCGACTACGTCCAGATCATCCTCCGCAACGCCGACTTTTATCGCTGGATCTACGGCTCTGAGCCTTCACCGGCCGTTGAACCCGCCGTCCAGCCCAAACGTGCTTCCGCCAAACCGGCCCCCGCCAAACAGACAAGGTCCAATGTCAGACGAAGGAAATAGCCGCTTCCGCGCCGCGCGCGTCGCCCGCTTCACTGAGAGCGTGATCCGCGAGATGACCCGCCTCGCCATCCGTCACCAGGCCGTCAACCTCGCCCAGGGATTCCCGGACTTTCCCGCTCCCGATGTGCTGAAGGAGGCCGCCGCGCGAGCCGTGGCCGAGGATTACAACCAGTACGCCATCACCTGGGGCTCGAAGCCCCTGCGCGACGCCATCGCCGCCAAGTACCTGCGCTACCACGGCCTGGAACTCGATCCCGAGCGCGAAATCACCGTCGTTTGCGGATCCACCGAGGGGATGGTCGCCTCACTGCTGGCTACCACCAACCCCGACGACGAAATCGTCATGTTCGAGCCGTTCTACGAGAACTACGGCCCCGACGCCGACCTCTGCTCGGCCCGCCGCCGTTATGTCTCGCTGCACGCGCCAGAGTGGAGCTTCGACCCCGCCGAGCTTCGCGCCGCCTTCGGCCCGCGCACCAAGGCCATCATCCTCAATTCCCCCCACAACCCCACCGGCAAGGTCTTCCAACGCCAGGAACTGGATCAGATCGCCGCGCTTTGCCAGGAATTCGACACCCTCTGCATCACCGACGAGATCTACGAGCACATCGTCTACGACGGCGCCGTCCATGTTCCCATGCTCACCCTCCCCGGCATGAGGCAACGTACCATCCTCATCAGTTCCATGTCGAAAACCTACTCGGTGACGGGCTGGCGCGTCGGCTGGGTCCTGGCGCCTCCGCACCTCACGGCGTCCATCCGCAAAGTTCACGATTTCCTCACTGTCGGCGCCGCCGCGCCGCTCCAGCAAGCCGGTGTTCTCGCCCTCTCCATGCCGGATGAGTACTACTCCTCTCTCGCCGGGCACTACCTCCAGCGGCGCGACCTGCTGATGGACCATTTGGCCGCCGCCGGCCTGCCCTGCACCCGGCCCGGCGGGGCCTACTACCTGATGGCGGACATCACACCATTCGGGCTTTCAGATGATCTTCTCTTTATTCGTCATCTAATTGAAAATATTGGGGTTGCCGCCGTCCCCGGCAGCAGCTTCTTCGCCACCCCGGGCTGCGGCGCGCAGTTTGTTCGCTTTTGTTTCTGCAAAAAATATGAGACTCTAGAGCAAGCAGGACGACTATTGAGAAGGATGCGTTCTGGAGAGTTGCATGTTGCCGAACTTCCTAGTTCCTGACCAAGTCATTCGGGAGAACGGGTGCGGACCGGCGATTCACGTTGGGGACCCCGCCGATAGCGTCTTGTCAGTGACGCTCGGGATCAATCGCATCATCGAGCAGGAGAGCCTTGACCTCACCATCTGGGCGTCAGCCGATGGGCAAAACTGGGGAGATAAGCCCGTCGCCGCGTTCCCCCAGAAATTCTACTGCGGCGTCTACACCCTCATGGTCGATCTCACCAACCGCCCCGATGCCCGCTATGTACGCGCCGCCTGGAAACTGAGCCGCTGGGGCAGAGGCGAACCGACACCGCTGTTCGGCGTCTATGTCTTCGCTGAACAGGTCCACGAGAGCCTCATGAAGGTCGCGGTGTAACACCGCGGGCGAGGCCGCCGCGGGCCCGGAATCATGTCAGCGGCAATGTTCGGGTCGATGCTTGTCTATCTCGGATTGCTCGCCGCCGCTGGCGGCACTCTTTCGCTGCTTCGGCCTCTGCCCGGTATCCACACCCGCCGCCGTGCCCTCGTCCTCTTCCTCCTCGGGTGGTTCGCCGTCGCCGCGGGTGTTGCTCTTCCGGCTGGGTTGACTCAGGACGCCGGCCCGCCGTCTGAGTTGGACCGCTTCGTTCCCTCCTACCAGTTCAGCGAATTGCACTCCATTCGCATCCGTGCTCCGGCCGCGCAGGTCTACCGCGCCATCAAGTCCGTCACGGCCGGCGAGATCTTCCTCTTTCAGACCCTGACCGCGATCCGCAGGCTTGGGCTGCCCGGACCGGAGTCCATCCTCCATGCCCCGGAGCGCCAGCCGCTGCTCGATGTCGCCACTCGCACCACATTCATCCTGCTGGCCGATCATCCCGGCAGGGAAGTCGTGATCGGCACCTTCGTGCAGGCTCCTCCGGGCTGGCGGCGTCAGGGCGGATTGTCCCCGAACGCCTTTCAGGACATACGCGGCCCCGGCTTTGCCGTCGCCGGCATGAATTTCGTCGTCCGGGACGCCGGACCGGGTGAGTCCATTGTGACCACCGAAACGCGCGTCCACGCCACCGATGCGGCGTCCGCCAGGCGCTTTGCCGCCTATTGGCGAGTAATCTATCCCGGCAGCGCGCTCATTCGCCGCATGTGGCTGCGCGCCATCGCCCGGCGTGCTGAAACGGCGTCCGTAGACACGCAGAAAGGGCGGCCCGCTGGGGCCGCCCTTGCCCGGTGATTGGCGTGAAGCGCTCTACCAGTAGGCCTTGATGCCGATCTGGATCTGGCGCGGGTAGCCGTTCTGATCCGACGCCTGGTTCGGGAACATGGAGCCGAAGTTGGCGTCGTCAGGATTGGTGATGAAGCCGTTGTTACGGCCGTAGAAGTTGTGGTTCAGGAGGTTGAACGCCTCCAGGCGGAACTGCACCCTGAGCCGCTCGGTGACGTTCGTCATCTTGTTGAGCGACGCGTCCATGGTGAAGGCATGGTGCTTGCGGATCTGGCCGGAGCGCGACGGCGTGTAGCGCGGAGCGTAGCCGGCGGTTTGCAGCCAGACGTAGTTCGAAGGATCGGCGCCGCAGCCCTTGGCGATGGAGTAGGCCTGCGGGGCAATGGACCCGTCGTTCTGCTGTCGCAGCACGCAGGGGTTCCAGCCGCGCACCTGGTGAGCCTTCCAGTCCGTGGAACCGTCCCAACCGCCGCCGGGCGTGCGCGGATCCTTCAGCATGATCACGTTACCCGGAAGGTCGTTCGGCTCGCCGGAGCTGTTGTTGTAGTAGGTGGTGAACTGCCAGCCCGAGATGAGCCGGCTGGCGAAACCGTTGCCGCTGTTCCCCCACTTCTGGCCCTGGCCAAAGGGGAGTTGGTAGACGGTGTTGAACTTGAAGATGTGGGCCCGGTCGTTGAAGTACAGACCCTGCTGGTTCACATTGGCGAAGGCGTCGTTGTAGCCCCAGCGCTCCAGCATCTTGCTCCAGGTGTAGTTGGCCATGAGGGTGAGGTTGCGGCCCATCCTCCGGTTGTAGTTGATCTGCAGCGAGTTGTACCAGATCTTCGAGGTGTTGCGGCCCTGTTCCAGCAGATCGCCGTTGAACTGCGGGAAGGGGCGGTTTATCTGGTACTGAGAGACTGTGTTGGCCGTATAGAAGGCGGTGCCGGCAAAGGCGGGCAGACTCCTGAAGGGGTTTGTCACCTGGCTGTCGCAGAACACCGGGCTGCCGCCCTCCTGGAGGTTGCACTTCTTGCGGAAGTCCAGCGAAGGGATGTTGAAGTTTCTCTGGTCGTTGGCGCCGATGGTGCGGCTGCCGACGTAGGAGAGATCGAGCGTCGAGGTGGACGACATCTGGTACTGGAAGCCGTAGGAGAATTGATGGACGTACGGCGTCCGGAACTTCTCGCCATTAAACCAGTTGTTGTTGCGGCCGACGAAGGTGGCAGCGCCGAGGCTGGAACCGGTCGGCGTGTTGACGCTGCTGGGGTAGGGGTTGGAAAGGACGTTGGCAACCGGCGTGCGGTTGCCGTCGTTGCTGACCACCATTGGGGTGGTGGTGGCGAAGCCGGCGGTCTGCAGGTAGTCGTTGTTGGGGTTCATCGAGTAGATGCCCCAGCCGCCGCGCATCACCAACTTGCTGTTGATCTGGTAGGCCGCGCCGAAGCGGGGCTGCCAGTTATTCAGGTCGTTGTTGGACGCGAGGCGGGGGACGCCGTTGGCGCCGGCGAAGCGGAAGCCGCCCTTGAGCGTGGAGATCTGCGGATAGAGGGCGAGCATGCTGGCCGGAATCTGGGAGACGATCGGGCTGGCCGCCGCGGAGTCGAAGCCGCGGTTGATGCGGTTGTACTTCTCCGACGCCGCCCCATTGTAATCCCAGCGCAAGCCGACATTGACGGTCAGTTTGCGGCTCACCTTCCAGTCGTCCTGGAAGTAAGGCGCAAAGTACCACTGCTGGAAGAACGGGTACAGAGGATAGTTCGAGTACGCCGCGTCATTCTGCAGGCCGAGGAGGAAGCTGGCGTAGGAGTCGCCCGCATTGGCTTCGCCCTGGTTGAACAGCCGCTGCGTCCAGTTCCTGGTGGCGCGGAAGTACAGGATGGAGCCGGAGTTCTGCTGGATGAAGTGGATGCGGCGGATGTCGCCGCCGAACTTCATCGTGTGCGCGCCTAGGATCTTCGTCACGTTGGACATGATCCCGTAGTTGTTGGTGATGTTGATGCCCTGGTAGCGGCCGAGCGTGGAGTAGCCATCAAACGTCCACTCGCCGAAGTACGTCGGGCTGGGGAGCCTGCTGACGAGCGACGAGGGCAGGCCGAGCGAGGTCAGGTCGAAGCCGGTGTTGGCCTGGCCGCGGCCGGTCTCGATGAAGCGGTTGTAGGAGGCGCGCACATTGAGGATGAGAGTCGGCGAGAGGGTGCTGACCCAGTCCGCCACGTAGGCGTCGTTGATGCGCTGGAAGGGCTGCTGGCCATTGGTCCCGGGCTTGTTGTCGATGTTGTTGACGGCGCGGTCTTCCGTGCGGTCGTTGGAGGCGTGGCGGAAGAAGGCGCGGTGCTTGTCGCCGAAGTTCCAGTCGAATTTGAGGATGAGGTTGTAGAACTTATCCTTGGCGGCATACTCGCGGTTGAGATTGTTGGTGTTGGAGTAGTTCACCCCGGCGGTCCTGGCGTTGGGCGCCGGCATATAGGCGGTGACGGCCTTGGCGACCGGATTGATCATGCTGGCGGGGATCATGTTGCCGGCGAATGGCGTGCGCACCGGGTTGCCGTTGGCGTCGGTGGTGGCGTTGAAGGGATTGTAGATGGTGATGGGCTGGCCGTTGCCTTGCACGAGCTTGGAGAAGTCGCCAGTGCGCATCTCGGGCTCGGGGTAGGAGTTCTGGAGGAACTGAGGCCACTTTTCCCGGTAGTTCTCGAAGCTGCCGAGGTAGAAGAGCTTCACCGTGCCGTCCTTCTTGAGGAGCTTGGGCAGATAGACCGGGCCTTCCACCTGGAATCCGTACTGGTCCAGAGTGTGGTCCGGGCGCTTGCCGCCGGTGGAGTTGCTCTGGAAGGTGTTGGCATCGAGAGGCCGCCGGCGCATGAACTCCCAGCCGGTGGCGTGGAACTGGTTGGTGCCACTCTTGAGGACGACGTTGAAGACGCCGCCGCCGGTCTTGCCGTATTGCGCGTCGTAGGAGTTCTGCTGCACGCTGAACTCCTGCACGGCGTCGACGATGGGCACGTAGGCGATGTTGTTGCCGCCCGCCTGCCCGTTGTTGGGAGCGCCGTCCATCAGGAACTCGTTATTGGACTGGCGGCCGCCGTTGACCGACCACTCGGCGATGGCGCCGTTGTCGAAGGGGCGCTGCCAGATGGCCGCGCCGCGGAAGGTGACGCCGGACATCATCGACCCGAGGATGTACGGATTGCGCGAGTTCAACGGCATTTCCGCGACCTGCGTCGTGCTGATGGTGGCGACGCGGCTGGCTGTCTGGGTTTCGAGCGCCGCCGATTCGGCCGTGACGTTGATGGATTCGGTGACGGCGCCGACTTCCAGCACAACGTCGATACCAAGCACCCTGCCGACTTCGAGCGTGAGGTTTTCGCGGTTGTACTGCTTGAAGCCCGCCGCGGTCACGGTCAGTTTGTACTGGCCGGGCCGCAGGAAGGGGATTGTGTAGGTTCCGGCAGAGTCAGTGGTGGCGTTGGAAGTTTCATTGTTCGCCACGTTGACGGCCTGGAGTTTAGCGTTCGGGACGGCGCCACCGCTGGCGTCGAGCACACGTCCCGAGATGGTAGCGCGGAACTCTTGCGCCGGAGCGAACATCGCTGCCAGGCACAAAAATACGAGAACAGATACAAGTCTCTTTCTCACTTGGACCCCCTGCAAGTTCTTCTTCTGCCGCGAGGCGCTACGCGGCGCCCCGCTGGAAAGCGATACTATCACAGAAACGGACCGATGCGAGCACTAATTGCAATCGCTTGCTTTTTCTCTTCGCCAGCCTGGAGCCAGAGCCCCTTTTCCCAGCAGCAGACATCTATCCGGTTCATTCTAAAGAACTCCCAATCTCCCGAGAAGCACCAGATCGAGACCATGCCCGGCGGCGTGGCTGTCTTTGACTACGACAACGACGGCCGGCCCGACATCTTCTTCGTCAACGGCGCCCTGCAACCCTCCCTCGGCAAGTCCGGCCCCGACTGGTACAACCGCCTCTACCGCAACCTCGGCGACTGGCAGTTCGAAGATGTCACCGAAACGGCCGGGCTCCGCGGCGAGGGCTACGGCATGGGTGTGGCCGCCGCCGACTACGACAACGACGGCTGGACCGACCTGCTGGTCACCAGCGTCGGCTTCAGCCGCCTCTACCGCAACCGCGGCGATGGCACCTTTGAAGACGTCACCGCCAAAGCCCGTATCCCCGCCACGGGCTGGCCCATCTCCGCCGGCTGGTTCGACTACGACAACGACGGCCGGCTCGACCTCTTCATCGTCAACTACTGCGTCTGGAATCCGGCCACCGAGCCCTTCTGCGGCGACCTCAAAGCCGGCTACCGCACCTACTGCCACCCCAAGTACTACGAAGGGCTTCCCAACACGCTCCTCCACAACAACGGGGACGGTACCTTCAGCGATGTTTCCAGGGAGTCCGGGGTCGGCGCCAAACCCGGCAAGGGCATGGCCGTCGCCTTCGCCGACTATAACGGCGATGGCCGCATCGACGCGCTGGTGACCAACGACACCGCGCCGAACTTCCTCTTCCGCAACGACGGCGCCGGCCGCTTCACCGAGGTCGGCCTACCCGCCGGCGTGGCCATCATCGACGACGGCAAGGTGCTCTCCTCCATGGGCGCCGAGTTCAAGGATCTCGACAACGACGGCCGTCCGGACATTTTCGTCACCGCCCTCGCCAACGAGACCTTTCCCTACTTCCGCAACCTCGGCGCCGGGCTCTTCGAGGACCTCACCTACCGCAGCCGCATCGGCGCCGCCTCCATTCCGCACAGCGGCTGGAGCGCCGGCGTCTTCGACTTCGACAACGACGGCTGGAAGGACATCTTCGCCGCCAATGGCGACGTCCAGGACAACACCGAGGTGTTCTCCAACCGCGCCTCCAAGCAGCGCAACCAACTCTTCCGGAACAGGGGGGACGGCACATTTGAAAGCACCCTGCTTGGCAGCGCGGCCCAGCACCGCGGCGCCGCCTTCGGCGATCTCGACGGCGACGGCCGCATCGACGCCGTGGTCACCCGGCTGAACGAACCCGCCGTGGTCTATCGCAACACCTCGGGCGAGGGCAACCTCTGGCTGGGCGTGAAACTGATCGGCAGGAAGAGCAACCGCGACGCCATCGGCGCCCGGATTCGCGTCGTCGTAGGCGGCCGGGAGCAGTTCTGGACCGTCTCCACGGCCGGCGGCTACCTCAGTTCCAACGAGAAGACGGCCCACTTCGGCCTTGGCAAAGCCCAAAGGGCCGAAGTCGTGGAAGTCGCCTGGCCAGCCGGCGGCAAGACGGTGTTGAAAGACGTCAAGGCTGGCCGTGTCATCACTGTGGCGGAGGAGTGAGGCGCACTGTGAGCTTGGCCAGCAGCAGTCCGGCGGCCTCGTGTCCTGGTTGGAGCGCCACGGCGCGTTCCAGCGCCGCCACCGCCTCCCGGATGCGGCCGCTTTGAGAGTACGCCAGTCCGAGCACGTAGCGCGATTCGGCCGATTCGGGCTGCTGCGCCGCTTCCAGCAGCCGTACCGCCTCCGGCGCGCGCCCCTGCCGGATGAGGAACCGGCCGTAGCCGATCGAGGCCTGCTGCTGCGCCGCATCCCTGCGTGCCAGCGCGGCGCGGAAGCCGGCCTCGGCCGCCCGCTCCTCTCCCAGCGCCTCGCGGCACTGCGCCATCGCCGTCTCCGCCCGGCCCTTCACCGGGTCGACACGCAACGCGGTGGCCAGCGGCGTCAGGGCCTCCCGGTAGCGATCCGTCGCATACAGGTTCCGGCCCAGGTAGTAACAGGCGTCTTCCAGTCCCGGCGCCAGCTTGCAGGCCTTGCTGAAGGGCTCGATGGAGTCGTGCAACAGCTCCATTGAGGCGAAAGCCACGCCCACCGCCTTCCAATACTGCGCGTTGGCGGGATCCAGCCCGGCGGCTCGCTGGAAATGGGGGAGCGCCTCGGCCGCCCGCCCCTGCCCGATCAGGGACGAGCCGCGCTGATAGGCTTCACGAGCCTCGGGCGGTGCGAGCAGTAGGAAGACAAGCGCCAGCAAGCTGATTCGAGTTTACTCCGTGCGCAGCGCTTCCGAGGGGTCCAGCCGCGAGGCGCGGATCGCCGGAATCATGCCGCTCGCCAGCCCCACCAGCAGCAACACACAGAATGAAACGAGCACGGTCAGCGGCTGCACCGCCAGCACCAGGTCGCCCTTGCCCGTCGTGTCTTCAAACAGGCCGCTCAGCATCGGTAACGGGGGGATCACCCAGGCCACCGCATAAGATAGCGCCACGCCCACGGCGCCGCCGGACAACGTCAAGAACAGCGCTTCGGCCATGAACTGCCCCGCAATGTGCCTGCGCCGCGCGCCCAGCGCCCGCCGCAGCCCGATCTCCCGCGTCCGCTCGTTCACGCTCACCAGCAGGATGTTCATCAGCCCGATGCCCCCGATGGCCAGCGTCAGCAGCCCGATGAACAGCAGCAGCACCTGTAATCCGATCGTCAGCCCGTCGATGATCGGACGCAGGTTCGACGTCCCGAAGTGCGTCACGGCGCGCTTGTCGCCCGGGTTGAAACTGAAGCGCTTGGCCATGGCCGCCCGCAGTTGCTCCAGCGCCTTTTCCTCGTAGATGGGCGCAATTGGCTGGATCACCAGATTGGAGGGGTAGCGCGCGTTCCACAAGTCGGCCGCCGAATCGTACGGGATGAACGCCGAGCGCTCGTCAGGCCCGTAGTAGTTGCCGAATTGCAGCTTGCGGTCCATGATGCCGACGACGTGAAAGCGCACGCCCTGGATCGTTACCGTCTCGCCGATCGCCGGCCGTCCCGAGAAGAGCTTCTCCTTCAGCCAGCCTCCCAGGAACACCACCCTGCGCCTCTCGGAAAGATCGTCGCGAGTGATCCAGCGGCCCTCCATCGGGATTTCGTTGCGGATGTCGCCGTACTCGACGCAGACGCCGCGGATGGGCGCCGATGCCGTCCGGTCCTGATAGGAAATCCCCACCCGCCGAATCGTTTCCGGACAGATCTTCCGGATCAGCGGCGACTCCGCCTGGTAGGTCTCCAGGTCCGCCAGGTCGAAGCGAATCCGGCGCCCGGCGCGCTCCCCGCCGGCCTGCTCGCTGGTCTGTCCCGGAAAAACCACCACCGCGGACTTGGAAAAATTCTGGAACGTCCTCACCATCAGCGTCCGGAACCCGTCCCCATACGCCATCAGTAGCGTCACCGCCGCAATGCCCCAGACAATGCCCAGCATCGTCAGCAGGCTGCGCGCCGGATTCCTCCGCAGCGAGTCCCAGGCCTGGACGATCACCTCTCGCAGCACGGCGCTTCAGCCTCCCGCCTCGAAGCGCAACGCTTCAATCGGATCGATCGATGCTGCCCGCTGGGCCGGGTACAGCGCCGAAAGAAACGCCACCAGCCCCAGCAACCCCACGCACGCCGCGCCCACCTGCCAGGTGGCCCACAGCCCGGCGAAATACTGCGGCATCGGCAGCTTGTTCACGAAGTGACACACGGTGTGCGCAAACACCATGCCCACCGCGCCGCTGAAAAACACGATGATCGACGTCTCCAGGAAGAACATCATGAGGATCTCGCGCCGCGTCGCGCCCACCGCTTTCCTCAGCCCGATCTCCCGCGTCCGCTCCCGCACCGCCACCAGCATCACGTTCATCGTGCCGATGCCGCCCAGCAGCAGCGTCACCACGCCCATCGCCCCCAGGAAGTACTTCATGCCGTCGGTCATCGTCGCGAATGCACGCGACTCCTTCACCGTGTCCCACACCATCGCCGCTTCCTTGTCCGCGGGATCGAAGCCGTGGATGCGCCCCAGCCCGCGCCGCACCTGCGCCAGGCACTCCTCGTGCACCTCCAGCGACTTGGCCTTGACGATGAGCTGGTCGATCGTCTGCGACGGATAGGGTGGCGGCTGCGGCAGGTCGCGGATCATCGCGCCATAAGGCACAAACACCTTGTTCACGTCCCTGCCGTCGTAACTCGAGTCCTGCTCCTTGGTCTCCATCACTCCGATGACCTGATACGGGATTCCGGAAACCGTAATCGTTTTGCCGACAGCCCCGCGCTGGCTGAAAAGCTGCTTGCGCACGTCGCTGCCCAGGAACGCCACGCGCCGGCCCTGGTGATCGTCCTCCCAACTGAAGAAACGCCCCTCGGCGGCCGGCAGGTGACGCATCTTCTGATACGGCGGCTGCGAGCCGCTCACAAGAAAACTGCCGGTGTTGTAGTCGCTGCGCACCGCCACCGCGCCCCGCGTCAGCTCGGGCATGATGAATTCGCATGCCGGGCACTGCGGCCCCAGCAGCAGGTGATCCCGGATGCTCCACATCACCCGCCGGCCGGCTCGTTCGCCCCCCGCCTGCAGCGATGTCCGCCCAGGGAAGGCGATGATGATGTTCTCGCCGAACTGCGCCGCCACCCGCCGCTGCCCCTCCCGCAGTCCGTCTCCGGCGCCCGTCATCAGCGTGATCGACACCACGCCCCACATCAGCCCGAACATCGTCAGCCCCGCCCGCAGCTTGTGGGCCAGCAGCGTCCCGATCGTGTCGGCGATGAGGTCCCGGAAGGTCAAGGCGCTACTGCAAGATCACTTTCTGGCCCTGCGCCAGGCCAGCCAGGAGTTCAGTCTTCACCCCGTTGGAGATGCCCAGCTTGACGCCGATCTTCTTGCGTCCCTTCTCCTCGGCCGCGTCGGGGACCTCCACCGCGGCATTGCGCTGATTGTCGTACACCACCGCCGCCTCCGGCACCAGCAGCACGTTCAGCTTCTCTTCCAGAATGATCTCCGCGTTGGCACTCATGTTGGCCTTCAACTCGCGTCCCGGGTTGTGGATCGATACCTGCACCTCGAACGTCGTCACGTTGTCCTTCTCCACCCCGTACGGCGATATCCGATACACCTTCCCGTCGAACTTCCGGTCCCGGAAGCTCTCCACTACGATCCGCGCCGGTTGGCCGAGGTACACCTTCCCGATATCGGCCTGGTCCACCTTCCCTCTCACGAACACGTCGCCCACATCCCCCAGCGTAAACAGCAGCGTCGACTGCGACCCCATCACCAGAATCGAACTCACCGCGTTGCCCACTTCCACGTTACGCGACAGCACCAGCCCGTCGATCGGGCTCACGATCGTCGAGTTGCGCAGATCCTCGTCCGCCCGCTCCAGCATGGCCGTCGCCTGCGCCACCTGCGCCTTCGAGCGCGCAATCTCCGCCCTGGCCACCGCCAGGTTCCGCGCCGCGCTCGATTGCTTGTTCAGCCCCATCTGGTAGCCCTTCTCCGCGTCTTCGACCACGCTCTTGGCGATCAGCCCCTGGCGATGCAACTCCCGCCCACGCTCCATCGCCGACTTCAGAAACGGCAGGTCCGGCCCCTCGGCCTCCACCTTGTTGCGCTCCAGCGACGCATAGGCGGATTCCTCAGTCGCCTGCGCCGCCTGCAGGTTCGCCCTGGCCTCGCGGACACGCGCCTGCAACTCTTCCTTGTCCAGCTCGGCCAGAATCTGGCCCTGTGCCACCGTGTCCCCGTAGTTGATGAAGATCTTCTTCACAAGCCCGCTGGCCTTGGATTTCACCTCCACCGTCGCGCGCGGCTCGATCTTGCCCGTGGCCACCACCGAGCGCGCGATGTTGCCCTGCTCCACCGCCGAGATCTTCGACGGGTCGATCTTGTTGTTCGGCTTCAGCGCCGCGCGGACGCCCATGCCCGCTCCCGCCAGCACGAGAAGAATGACGCCGGCCCAGATCCAGCGCCGCTTGGATGATCTTTTTCCGTTGCCTGCCATGATGATTGCTCCTGCGATTCTGCCCCGCCGCGTCTGGTATGCGCGGGGCCAGTTCCTCGTTACATTAGCTTCAGACGATCCACCTACCCCCTTTGTTCCGCCGAAATCTCCCGCGCGGGAGATAAGATGAAGTCCATGACCCGCACCCTGCTCATCCCATTGGCCTTGGCCACCTCCTGCCTGGCTCAGGCGCCGCCGGAGGACGTCTTGAAACAGGCCGCCCAGGAAATGGTGGATGGGCGCAACCAGTTGACCCAGAGGATCGTCGATTCCATCTTCTCCTTCAGCGAGCTCGGCTACCAGGAGCATCAGACCTCCGCCTATGTCACCGCCATCCTCGAACAGAACGGCTTCAAGGTCACCCGCGGCATCGCCGGCCTGCCCACCTCCTGGGTCGCCGAGTGGGGGGCTGGGAAGCCCGTCATCGGATTCATGGCCGACATCGATGGGCTACCGGAAACTTCGCAAACCCCCGGCGTCGCTTTTCACAAGCCGCTCATCGACAACGGCCCCGGCCATGGCGAAGGGCACAACGCCGGCCAGGCGGTCAACGTCACCGCCGCGCTTGTGGTCAAGGAGCTGATGCAGAAGCACGGCATTACCGGCACCCTGCGCCTCTATCCCGGCGTCGCCGAAGAGCTCATCGGCAGCCGCACCTACATGGTCAACGCCGGCCTGTTCAAGGATGTCGACGTGATGCTGTCCACCCATATCTCCTCCGATTTCGGCACCGGCTACGGAGCCATCGGCTCCGGCCTGGTCTCGGTGGAGTACACCTTCACCGGCCGCAGCGCCCATGCCGCCGCCTCTCCCTGGGCCGGCCGTAGCGCGCTCGACGCGGTTGAGCTGATGAATGTCGGCTGGAACTACCGCCGCGAGCACCTGCGCACCGAGCAGCGTTCGCACTACGTCATCACCCACGGCGGCGATCAGCCCAATGTCGTGCCGCCCGTCGCCAAAGTCTGGTACTACTTCCGCGAGTGGGACTACCCGCGAATCAAGGAACTGCACGAGCTCGGCACCACCATCGCCCGCGGTGCGGCTCTGATGACCGGCACCGAGTTCACCGAGCGTGTTCTGGGCGCCGCCTGGCCCGGCCATTTCAACAAGCCGCTGGCCGAGGCGCTGTCGGCCAACATCGCCCGCGCTGGCATGCCCCAGTGGTCCGCCGATGACCAGGCCCTGGCCAAGGCCGCGCAAGCGGAACTCAAGTCCACTGCCGAGGGACTCCAGACGGCTGTCAAGCCGTTGGTCAAGCCCGAAGAAGCCGGCCGCATGTACGGCTCGGACGACATCGCCGAGGTGAGCTGGAATCTGCCAACCGTCGTGCTCCGCTTTCCCGGCAACATCCCCGGCATGATCGGCCATCACTGGTCCAGCTCCATCGCCATGGCCACCCCCATCTCCCACAAGGGTTCCACCGCCGGCGCCAAGGCCCACGCCATGACCGCGCTCGATCTATTGACCAAGCCGGACCTGCTCGCCGCCGCCAAAACCTACTTCGCTACTCAGACCCGGGAAACCAAGTGGCAGTCCCTCGTCCCCATCGGCCAGCCGCCCCCGGTCTATCTGAACAAAGAAAAAATGGAGCGCGTGAAACCACAGTTGGAGAAACTGCGCTACGATCCCGCCCGCTTCCCCACGTACCTGGATCAACTCGGTGTGCGCTATCCTACCGTGAAACAACCATGAGCCAGACCACTTCGCGGCGCCTGGAACCGCTCGATACTTTGAGGGGCCTCATCATGGTCCTGATGGCGCTCGACCACGCCAGCTTTTTCCTCGCCCGAGTCCACCCTTTTGAGTTCTGGAGCGGCCCGCTGCCCGATTACGGCAGCAGCGCCTCCTGGTTCTTCACTCGCTGGGTGACGCACTTCTGCGCCCCGGGATTCTTCTTTCTGATGGGATCCGGCATGGCGCTCTTCTCCGCCTCGCGGCTGGAGGCCGGCTGGAGCCACCAGCGCATCTCCCGTCACTTCCTCCTGCGCGGCCTTCTCCTCATCCCCGTCTTCTATCTGTTGGAGGCGCCCGTGTGGATGGCCGCCATGGGCGGCCCCAGAGGCGGCAAGATGAGTTTCATCGTCCTCACCGTGCTTATCACCCTCGGCCTCTCCATGATCCTGGCCGCGCCGTTGCTCCGCCTCAGCACCCGCTCGTGGCTCGCCATGGCCTTCATCGCTATCATGGCGCCGGACTTTCTCATCCCCACTCTCATGAAGCACGGCGGCCACGTAGGCCTGATCATGCGCATCTTCGTCGTGCCCGGAGAGACCTTTCCCATCTCCACCATGTACCCCATCCTGCCGTGGTTCGGCATCTGCGCCCTGGGCATCGGTTTCGGTCAACTCGTCGAACGAAGCCGCGACCTCGCATTGCGCGCCATGCTTCCGATGGGGCTTGCTTACCTGCTGGCCTTCGCCGGTGTCCGCATCGGCGGAGGTTTCGGAAACCTGCGCGAGGCGGCCGGCGCCGGCTGGATCCCCTTCCTCACCGTCGTCAAGTACCCACCCAGCCTGGCCTTCAGTCTTCTCACGCTGGGCGGCAACCTGACACTGCTGTCGCTCTTCCACCGCGCCGGACCGTGGCTCGACGCCTTCAAGCGACTGCTGTCTGTCTTCGGCCAGGCGCCGTTGTTCTTCTACCTGGCCCATCTGTACGTTTTCCTGATCTTGCGCTTCGCTCTTTTCCCGCGCGACGCCGCGCCGCAATGGGCGCTCTATCCCGCCTGGTTGGCCGGCGTGGCACTTCTGTATCCCGCGTGCAAGTGGTACCGGAGTTTTAAGTCAGCCAAACCCGACGGCTCTCTCTGGCGGATGTTCTGAGCGGCCGTCCGCCTACTCGTACTTCAGCTCGCTGCCGAGCATGCTGTGAGGAATGGCGAACACCGCCAGCGTGACCAGCGCGGCTGCCGCCACCCACCAGCCCGCCTGCCCGTTTCGCCGGACCTTCAGCCACGCGATCACCCAGCCGAGCCATACCGCCAGCGTCTTGTTGTCCGTCAGATCCGTGCCGAATGGCCAGCCGGTCCAGTAGGCGCCAAAGGCGTACTTCTGCACCACCGGGCCCAGGCATAACCCGCCCACGGTCAGCAACCCGATCGTCCAGACGATCAACTTCAGGTACGAGGGGCTGGGACTGAAATACTCCACGCCGGCGCGCGTCGCCAGCAGCATCCCCGCGAACATGCAGATGACGTGCACGGCCAGCACGGGCAACGGCACTTCCCCCTTGAAGCGGATCACCACCGGCTGCCCGCCGAGCGTCACCCGCTCTTCGTGTTCCTGCAGAATCACGCGGTACACCAGCTTTCCCGCCGGCGGCTGGTGCGGCAGGCGCGCCGTCAGGTCGCCGCCGTTCCGCTCCATTTTGAGATAAGTCCACTGATCCTGGGCCTTGAAACGCTCCCACGCCAAGGCGCCCTGAACGGCCTGGCTCGCCGCCCCTACACGCACCTCTGCGTCGCCGTCGCCCTGCGCTCTCGGCAGCCGGTACTTGATCTCTTCCGTGCCCAGCCTGACCTTGCCCCGCGCCGGATACGACGGGCCTGTCGTCCGTTGGTAGACAGCCGATGCCAGCGTAATGAGAAGGGCGATGATCCAGAGAACTGAAGACCGGCGCACGCAGCTATTGTTTCAGAATCCGCCCGAAGTCGTCGCGCGTCAGCCGCATCGTCATCCAGTCGCTGAGGTGGCTGGCGCCGAAGCGGGCATAGAACTCCTGCGCCAGGCGGTTCCAGTCCAGCACCACCCACTCCATGCGGCCGCACCCGCGGCGCTCGGCCTCGGCCACCAGTTCCTTGAAGAGCGCGGCGCCCGCGCCCCGGCCGCGGAATTCCGGCTGCACGAAGATGTCTTCCAGATACAGCGTGGGCAGGGCCAGAAAGCTCGAGTAGGTCTCCAGCACCAGCGCGTACGCCGCCGGAACCCCGTCGGCGTACGCCAGGTAGGCTTCCAGCCGCGGCCTGCCGCCGAAGATGTCCCGCAGCAGGCGCCCCTGCGCCGCCTCGTCCGGCGGGTCGAGCTTCTCATAGTCGGCCAGGGCCCGGATCAGGTCGAGCAGGATCGGCCCCTCATCCGGGCTGGCGCGGCGGATTTCAAGCATGCAATCCCAGCCTAGCCTTTAATCACACCCATTGGACGCAGCCGCGCCACTTTGCGCGCCAGCCCCGCCCGATGGACCACGTCGATCACCTCGTCCACGTCCTTGTACGCCTCCGGGATCTCCTCCACAATGCCGTCGCGGGTTTCGCTCCGTACGAGAATCCCTTTCAGCTCCAGAGACCGCTGCACGTCGCGCGCGTCCCGCCCCGCCTTGGCCGCGTGGCGGCTCATCAGCCGCCCCGCCCCGTGGCACACGCTGCCGAATGTCTCCTCCATCGCCCCCTCGCAGCCCGCCAGCACCCACGAGGCCGTCCCCATGCTGCCCGGAATCAGAACCGGCTGTCCCGCGCCGCGATACTCCGCCGGAATCTCACTGTGACCAGGCGGGAACGCTCGCGTCGCCCCCTTGCGGTGCACCAGCACATCCACCGGCCGCCCCTCGAACGTATGCCTCTCGCGCTTGGCGATGTTGTGGCACACGTCGTAGAGCAACTCGAGCTTCGCCGCCACGCCAAACACTTTTTCGAAACTGCCCCGCAGAAAGTGGAGTATCGACTGGCGGTTGGCCCACGCAAAGTTGGCCGCCGCCCGCATCGCCTTCAGGTACGACCGTCCCTCGTCGCTCTGCACCGGCACGCACGCCAGTTGCCGGTCCGGCAGCGTGATGCCGTACTTCTTCATCGCGCCGCCCATCTGCGCCAGGAAGTCCGTGCACACCTGGTGGCCCAGCCCCCGCGAGCCGCTGTGGATCAGCACCACCACCTGTCCCTCATGCAACCCGTATGCCTCAGCCGCATCCGCCGCCTCGATCCGCTCCACGTACTGAATTTCGAGAAAATGATTGCCGCTCCCCAGCGTGCCCAGTTGCGGCCGCCCGCGCTCCTTCGCCCGCGCGGACACCTCTCGAGGATCGGCGCCAGCAAGGCGGCCTCCCTCTTCACAGCGCGCCGTGTCGGACGCCTCGCCGTAGCCCTGCTCGATCATCCACTGCGCCCCGTTCTCCAGCACCTCGTCCAGTTGCCGCTGGCTGATATCGAGATGTCCCTTGCCGCCGACGCCGCACGGCACGTCGCCGAACACCCGGTCGATCAGCTCCCTCATCCTTCCCCGCACCTCGGCCGCCTCGAGGTTCGTCCGCGCGAGGCGTACGCCGCAGTTGATGTCGTAGCCCACCCCGCCCGGCGAAACCACCCCACGCCGCCAGTCCATCGCCGCCACGCCCCCGATCGGAAAGCCGTACCCCTGGTGAATGTCCGGCATGGCCAGCGATGGGCCCACAATGCCCGGCAGGCAGGCCACGTTCACCGCCTGCTCCAGCGCCTTGTCTTTCTGGATCAGCTCCCGCAGCGCGTCGCTGGCGTAGAAAACGACATCGGTCTTCATCCCCGCGCCCGCATCGCGCCGGATGCGATTGCGTACCTCGTCGATCCGTTCCACCTGCATGTCAGATGTCGAGGTAGACCTCGGCCTCCCACACACCATTCTGCTCGCCAATGCGAAGCTGGTGGAACGTCGCCGCCTTCACCACTATCCGCGGCCGGTGACGCGTGTCATCTCTCGCCTCGCCCAGCACTCGCCCCACCACCCCGCCCTCCTCGATACTCACCGCCTCAAACCGCGCCGGCACCCAGCGCCGGCCATCCAGCAGGAACAGAACCTCGTTCAGCCAGTTGACCAGCAGTTCACCCTCGTCCGAGCCCGTGGCCGTAACCTCGCGCGGTTCGAACGCCACTGCGCCGGAGGGGTCCAGGGCCACCTCCACCAGTGCATGCGCCGCCTGGATGAACAACTCTTCCAGCGTATCGGCGTGAGCCCGGAATCCCGTATCGGCCGTATGCGCCAGGATCTCGTAGCCGGGCATCCCGCTCCGCCTACGCCTTGAGCCGCCGCGCCAGGAACGGCAGCCCCTGCCGCCCCCAGAACTGGTGGTCGCGCGGGTGAATCTCCAGCCCGCACTTGTCCGCCGCGCCCATCACCTCGAACACTTTCTTCGTCTCTTCAAATGCCTGCCGCGCGCCGGCCACCGGGAAGATGTTGTCCTTTTCGCCGCTCTCGGAAAACAGCGCCCGCGGCGCCACCAGCCCGGCGATGTCGCTGGCCTCCGCCCAGTTCAGGATCCCGGGGATGTAGTTGTCCATGCAGTGCGCCAGGCTCAGGATCGAGTCGCGGTACATGCACAGGTAGCCGCTCACCAGCGCCGCGCGGATGCGTGTGTCGAGCGCCGCTGCATACAGCGTGATGGTCCCGCCGCCGGAAATGCCCATGCAACCCACGCGCCCGGCATCCACCTCTTTGCGCGTTTCCAGGTAGTCGATCGACCGCATCATGTCCCACACGCGCCAACCGATCATCGTCTCTCCGTACAGCAGCGCCGCTCCCGCCGCCGGCTGGCACGAACTCGTACCCGGCCTCTGTTTGCGCGCCTCTTCCCCGCGCCGGTGCCCGAAGCCGATCGGCTCCACCGCGAACGCCGCCAGGCCCTGTTCCACCGCCTGGATCGCAAAGTCGTACTGGTATCCCGCTTTCACGGTCCTGTCGCCGCCGTCTTCGGCGATCCCCACGATGTCATCCACCCCGCGCCCGTGGCCTGGGATGCACAGCGCCACCGGCGCCGGCCGCGCCCCATTCTTCGGCAAAAGCAGATAGGCGAACACCTCCAACCCCGGGCGGCTCTCGAAGACGATGGTCTCGCGCGTGTAGCCGGCGAACTCGCGAGTCTCCAGAATCTTTGCGTTCAGCGCCGTGCGTGCCGGGAAGCCGCCCACCAGCGCCTCCACTTTGGCCCGCAGCTTCTTCTGCCAGTTCCGCGCCTCCTTGGCCGTCTTGGCCCGGAACTTCAGCCGCCGCGGCGCTTGCTCCCACCTCTGCCGGCCCCACGCCACGACGTCGTAGTTGGGCTCAGGGTGCTTCGGAGCCGGTTTCTGTGCCTTGGCAATGACGGAGGGCGCGATGGCGGCGAGTGCGAGTCTTCTGCGGGTGATCACAGATTCACATCTACCACTTCCTGCCAGATGCTTTCAGGCACCTGGATTCCCATCATCCGGAAGCGGTCCATCAGGCGGGGCCTGTAACCGGTCCATTTGAAGCTGCCCTGCACCTTGCCGGCTTCATTGATCCCCGCCCGGGTGAAGACGAAAATATCCTTCGTCTTCACCCGGTCGTCCTCCACGCCGGCCACCTCGGCGATGGTCGTTATCTTGCGGCTGCCGTCCTGCAGGCGCGCCACCTGCATCACCAGCTTGATCGCGTTCGACATCTGCTGTACCAGCACGCGCGAGGGAATCTCGATGTCGGCCAGCAGCATCATCGACTCCAGCCGTGAAAACGCATCGCGCGGCGAGTTGGCGTGAATCGTCGTCATCGATCCCTCCACGCCCGTATTCATCGCCTGCAGCATGTCCAGCGCCTCCGCGCCGCGGCACTCGCCGATGATGATGCGGTCCGGCCTCATACGCAGCGCCGTCCGCAGCAACTGCCGCTGGTTGATGCCGCCCTCCTTGTTCAGGTTGGCCGGCCGCGTCTCGAACTTCACCACGTGCCGCTGCTGCAACTGCAGTTCGGCCGTGTCTTCAATGGTGATGATCCGCTCCTCCTCCGGAATAAAGCGCGACAGGGCGTTCAGCGTCGTCGTCTTGCCGGAGCCCGTCCCTCCACTGATCAGGATGCTCACCTTGGCCTGCGCGCACGCC
The DNA here is from genome assembly GCA_016213245.1 of Candidatus Solibacter usitatus. GTDB lineage: Bacteria > Acidobacteriota > Terriglobia > Bryobacterales > Bryobacteraceae > Paludibaculum > Paludibaculum usitatum_A. The sequence goes on from JACRBC010000021.1 coordinate 36,057, forward strand.
GCCATGAAGCGCAGCATCGCCGGAGAGAGCGTCTTCCAGTTCAGCATCTCCTCGCTGGTCACCACGTGCCGCCCGAATCGCCGGATCGAGAGCGACGGGCCGTCCAGCGCCAGCGGCGGGATGATGGCGTTCACGCGCGAGCCGTCCAGCAGCCGCGCGTCCACAATCGGCTGCGCCTCGTCCACGCGCCGCCCCACCTGGGCCACGATCTTCTCGATGATGTGCAGCAGGTGCTGGTTGTCACGGAACCGGATGGAGGTCAGTTGCAGCTTGCCTCCGCGCTCGACGTACACCTTGTCCCACTTGTTCACCAGGATGTCGGAGATCGACGGGTCTTTCAGCAGCGGCTCCAGCGGGCCCAGCCCCAGAACTTCGTCCAGCACCTCCTCCACCAGCCGGTTCTGCTCGGCCGTGGTCATCGGCACCCGCTCGTCTTCGATCAGGCGCTCCACCACTTTGCCGATCTCCGCTCTCACCCGGTCCTTCGGGATCGAACTGACCCGGTCCATGTTCAGCACGCCGAGCAGCTTGCGGTGGATCTCGCTCTTCAGTTCGAACGCGCGCCCCGCCGCGCGCGCCTGCGTCATGGCCGCGCCGGCGGCCGGTCTCGGTGGAGTTGGTCGCTGGAAATTACCCATTTGGTTATGCTGCCCTCAGAAGCCGGCCCACTCGCCCTCATCGAAGCCAAAGAGGATCTTCGCGCCCTTCTTGAGCAGCGGTCTCCTGATCAGGTTCGGGTTGGCTGCCATCAGCCGGATCGCCTCCTGGCGGGCCGGCGGGTTCTCCTTCATGTTCCTTTCTCTGTACAACTCGTTCCTCGCGTTCAGAAACAGCCGGTGATCCCGCGCACCGATCAGTTCATCGAGATCCTCCTCGCTTAAACCCTTGTTCAGGTCGACGGTCTCGATCCGCACACCCTTCCCGGCCAGGAAACTCCCGGCCTTGCGGCAGGTGGTTCAAGTGGGCTTGGTGTAGAACTTCATCGCCATGTGAAACGCTCCAGATTCATGATAGACCGCGGGGCGCCCTCAGTACCGCGGCACCGCCGCATCCACCTGCGTGCTCCACCGTTCAATCCCGCCGGCCAACGACACGCAGTTGCCCACACCCTGTCCCCTCAGCCAGTTCACAACCCGCAAGCTCCGCACCCCGTGATGGCACACGATCACCAGCAGTGTTTCCTCCGCCAGCGCCTCAAGCCGTTGGAATTCCTGCCGCACCTCGCCCATCGGCACAAGCTCGGCCCCCTCGATGCGAGCCGCCTCCCATTCGGCCGGCTCCCGCACGTCGATCAGCCTCGCGTGGCCGGCGTCCAGCTTTGCTTTGGCCTCCGCCGGCGAAACTTCATACATTTGTGGGGTTCTCAAACATGGGATTTTAGCGTAGAATCAAGTCATGGTGGCAACACCGGCCAGCATTCGCCCCTTCCTCTTCGCCTGCGACTAGCGCACGCGCACCCCTTCGCGTTTTCATCCCCCTGCCAGCCAGTGTGTCCGCTTCGGAGGTTCCCATGCATTCGACCGTGCGCAACGATCTGCCGTCCCTCACCACCACTCTGCCCGGCCCCAAGGCCCAGGCCATCATCGAACGGGACCGCAAGACCATCTCATCGTCTTACACCCGCGGCTACCCGCTCGTCATCGCCCGCGGTGAAGGCGCCATGGTGGAGGATGTCGATGGCAACCGCTTCCTCGACATGAACGCCGGCATCGCCGTCGTCGCCACCGGCCATTCCCACCCCAAGGTGGTGGCCGCCGTGCGCGCCCAGGCCGAGAAGTTCATCCACATGTCGGGAACCGATTTCTACTACGAGTCCATGGTCGAACTCGCCGAAAAACTCGCTTCGCTTGCTCCCGGCTCTGATGACAAGCGGGTGTACTTCGGCAACTCCGGCACCGAGGCCATCGAGGCCGCACTGAAGCTCGCCCGTTATCACACCGGCCGCGACAAGTTCATCGCCTTCCTCGGCGGCTTCCACGGCCGTACGATGGGCGCGCTGTCCCTCACCGGCTCCAAGAGCGTGCAGAAAAAGGGTTTTGGGCCCCTGCTCGGCGGCGTCACACACATCCCCTATGCCTACTGCTACCGTTGCGCTTACGGCAAGCGGCCCGACACCTGCGGCGTCGAATGCGTCAAGGTGCTCGAGGAGCAGTTGTTCAAGACCATCCTGCCCGCCGAGGAAGTCGCCGCCGTCTTCGTCGAGCCCATCCAGGGCGAGGGCGGCTACGTCGTCCCGCCCCGCGCCTTCTTCGATCAGCTCCGCGCCCTCTGCGACCGCCACGGCATCCTCCTGGTCGCCGACGAGGTGCAGAGCGGCATGGGCCGCACCGGCCGCATGTTCGCCAGCGAGCACTTCGACCTGGTCCCCGACGTCATCGCCCTCGCCAAGGGCATCGCCAGCGGCATGCCCCTCAGCGCCACCATCGCCAAGGCCCGCTACATGCAATGGAAACCGGGCGCGCACGCCTCCACCTTCGGCGGCAACCCGGTGAGCATCGCCGCCTCACTGGCCACCATCGAACTGCTCGAACAGGGCCTCATCGACCACGCCGCCCGCCTCGGCGCCCGCATGAAGGCCCGGATGGCTGAATGGCCGGCGCACTCTCCCATCATCGGCGACGTGCGCGGCGAGGGGCTCATGCTCGCCCTCGAAATCGTCAAAGACCAATCCTCCAAGGAGAGGGCGCCTGAAGTCCGGGACCGCATCGTCCACCTCGCTTTCGAACGCGGACTCCTCGTCCTCGGCGCCGGGCCAAACTCCATCCGCCTCTCACCTGCCCTCGTCCTCTCCCAGGACCAAGCCGATTTCGCCCTCGATACCCTCGAGGAGTGCATCCGCGAGGCTACCAGTCCGACCGCCTGATTCCCGCTACACTGTTCTGGTGGCCAGCCCGCGCATACTCGACGTCGGTTGCGGCATCAATAAGCTGCCCGGCTCGCTCGGTGTCGACCGCAATCCGCGCAGCAACGCCGATGTCCTCTGCGACCTCGACCGATTCCCCTACCCCTTCCGCGACTCCACCTTCGATCGCCTCCAGGCCATCCACGTCATCGAGCACGTCTCCGATGTCCTTCGCACAATCGAGGAGTTCCACCGCCTGGTCCGCCCCGGCGGCACCATTCGCCTGGAAACCCCCCACTACACCGATTTTTCAAGTTTCTGCGACCCCACCCACCGCTGGCACCTCAACTCGTTCTCCTTCAGGTATTTCGGCGATGACAACGCCGGCTACGGCTTTTACTCCACCGCACGCCTGCGTGAGAAAAAAGTCCGCCTCCGCCTACTTGCTCTCTGGAGGTATCTGGGATTCGAGCTGCTTGTCAACGCCTTCCCGCGTTTCCGGCGCTTCTGGGAGCACTACCTGTGTTACGTCGTCCGCGGTAAGGTGATCGTATTCGAGTTCGAAGTCCTGAAGTAGGCGTGCTGCTCCTGCCCTTGTTGGAACTCTGTGACCGGATCCGCCACCGCGCCCGGCTTCGCCGCTGGAACCCCGACGCCGCCTGGGGCCGCCGCGCTGAAGACCTCGCCCATCGCCACCTCCAGAGGGCAGGTATGCGCGTGGTTGCGCGAAACTGGACCCGTCCCGGCCTCCGTGGCGAAGTAGACCTGGTCGCCTGGGACGGCGATCGCCTTGTCTTCGTCGAGGTCAAGTCCCGCCGCGATTCCCTCCACGGTCCCCCCGAGCGCGCCATCGATCCCCTCAAGAAGCTGCTTGTCGGCTCAGCCGCCTTCTATTTCCTCCGCCGCTGGCGAGTCCCTCCTGATCGGGCGCGCTGCGACCTCGTCACCGTCGTCTTCCACCCCTTTCAGATCCGCCACATCCCCGACGCCTGGTCGCTACGCGAATCCTAAACCTCCATTTCGTACAGCCTGACATCGTCCAGCAATCGCCGCACAACGCCATCCCGCGCCGCCGACTCCAGCATACAGCGCTGCTTCCCGCTCGAGCCTTCCACGCGCACCTTCGCTCCCTGCCGGCTCACCCGCCACGCCGAGCGGGCTCCATGTGACCAATGAAGATGCTCCGGCGGCCCTTCCCCGCCCGCGATCATCTGCATGCCGCCCTCCGGCCCGACGAATATCGTCCAATCCCCCGTCCCGAGCCCCGCCTCCACGGAATCCGTGGCCGCCTCCAGCAATCCGCGCGCGCTCTCGATCAACCCATCCATGCCTCTTACATCGGCCAGTGTTGCTCCCTTTTGAGGAAAGCCATTTCAAACGGGCCGTCATGGGATGACGATGCGGCCGCAATTCCATGTCACCGGGACCGACCCCGGCCCGGCTGTCAACGTCCTGGCCTCAAGGATCACGCCAGCCTCGCCCATATCGTCGATGGGATGCGCTCTCTTTCCTGGCATCTCGACGAGATGCTCCATTCCCATCGCGCTGCCGCCTTCGGCGACGAACGGGTGAAACGCCGCCGCGCCGCCTCCGGCTGATCAGCGGAGCTGTGCTATGATTCCGGCGAGTGTTCGAGAATCTGCGCATCCACCCGGCTCTGGCGTTCATTTTCGACATGGATGGCGTGATTGTGGAATCGACTGAGCTGCACACTCGGGCGTGGGATGAGTACCTGTCACGCCAAGGTATGGCGGCCAACGGCATCATGTCCCGCATGCTGGGAAAGCGGAACGACCAGATCGTCCACGAGATTTGGGGTCCGGACCTGCCCGAGGCGGAGGTGTTCCGCCACGGGGCGGACAAGGAGCGGCTGTACCGCGAGCTGATGGGTGCGGAATTGGACCGCCACCTGGTGGGTGGCGTGCGTGAGTTTGTGCGGGCGGCGCACGCGGCTGGCGTGAAGTGCGCCCTGGCCACCAACGCGGAACCCCTGAACGTTGAATTCGTGGTGGGCGGATCGGGGTTGAGGCCTTGCTTCGGCACGCTGGTGGACGGCCACCAGGTGAAGAACGCCAAGCCCGATCCGGAGGTGTTTCTGACGGCGGCATCGCGCCTCGGCGTCCGGGCGGAGAACTGCATTGTCTTTGAAGACTCGCCCGGCGGCATGACCGCCGCGCGTGCGGCGGGAGCCCGCGTGGCCGGGCTGCTCACCACTCTGAGGGAGGCGCCGCTGGCCGACCTCTCCATTCCGGATTTCCACGACCCACGTCTGCTGCCATGGCTTTCGACGCTCCAACCCCGATGAATTCGACCACCGTGGCCACGGCGGTGGTGTCCATTGTCGCCGCTTCGCTGGTATGGTGGCGCCGCGTGCGCAGGCTGACGCGGTTGCGCCAGACGGTGGCGCACATCAATGCCCTGTCGGAGGAGATTCTGTCGGCCCACTCGGCGCCCGAGATCGTGGACCAAATCGCCAAGGCCCTGCCCGAATTGCCGCCGCTGGCCTCGGCGTCGATATTGTTGACGGATCCCGAATCGAGTGAGCTCGTTTTGGCGGCGGGCCCGGCAGGGGGGCGCGACGTGGCGTTGCGGTGCCACCGGAGCCGGGCGGTGGCGAGCACGGACCAGGAGATCTGCCTGCCGATGTCGGCCCTGGGGTCGCATGCCGGGGTCTTGCGGCTGAGCGCGCTGGAACCGTTGCGGCCGCAGGAGGACGAGATCGGCGCCCTGCGGCATCTGGCCAACCAGGTGGCCATCGCGTTGAGGTTGTTGGACCAACGCTCGCTGCGCGAACAGATTCTGCGCAGCGAGAAGGTGGGCGCGGCAGGGCAGTTGATTTCCTCTATCGCGGCCGAGCTGAAGCCGCCACTGGAGCGGATCGCCGCCACCGGGCTGGAATCGGTCGCCCGGGATACCGAAATCGCCCTGCGCACTCTGGACCGGCTGATCTCCTTCGGACGGCCGGACCAGACGCGGATCCAGCCGGTCGACATCAACCTCTCACTGCGCGAGCTGATGGACTTCCGCGCCCAGCCATGCAGGCTGCACCATATCTCGCCGGAGTGCAACCTGCTGGACGGTGAACTGTTCGTGCTGGCTTCCCGCGGCCAGATCGAGATGGCGCTGCTGAGCCTGCTGGTACACGCGGAACAGTCGCTCCAGCACTCGGTTTCCAAGGTCCTTTCGGTCTCCTCACAGGAGAGAGCCGGGCGGGCGCTGCTCTCGATTTCATTCCCCGCGGTTTCAGTTGAGGGGCAATCGGAAAGCGGAGGCGGCAGTTGGGGGCTGGCCGTGGCTCGCGGCATCATCGAGAACCATGGAGGGGAGTTGCAGGTTGCCACTTCGCCGGCCGGGAGCCGCTTTGACGTCGATTTGCCGCTGACCGACGCCCGGGCCGCGGGCGACCGTCCGCCGGGGCGGCAGGGAGCGGCGCGTCCGCTGACCATCCTGCTGGCCCACCCCGACGCCGATGCGCTACGGCCGGTTCTCCATATGCTCAGCGCACGCGGCCATCGCGCGGTGCTTGCGCTGAGCGGGGGCGAGGCCGTCCACTTCGCATCGCGATTGCGCTTCGACGCGGTCTTCGCCTCACGCGACTTACCGGACCTCGACTGGAACAGCGTTTCGGAGAGATTGCGTGAGCACACGGCCTGCATCGGACAACTGGCCACGCCCAGTGACCCGGCCAAGCCCGGGACCGTCACCCTGCACCTGCCGCCCGAGGAGGGCGCGCTCGACCGGATGCTGCTCGACGTCGAGCGGACCGCGCAGTGAGACAATAATCACATGGTCAAGCCGGGCCTTCGACTCATCGGCGCGGCGCTGCTGCTGTGCGCCGCCATCCCCGCCCAGAAGAAGTATGCCGGACCTCGCCCGCCCAAGCCCGACGTCCCCTTTCTACTGCACGCCGGGAAGCTCGTCGAACTGGAGACGGGCACGGCGGCCGAGTCTCAGGACAAAGACGGCACGCTGTACACGGTGGGAGGCGCGACATCGCCGGCGCGCACGCCGATGAGTGAGCCGATTTTCATCTTCCAGGCGGCGAAGATCAATCCGGACCGCCTCTCGCTGTACAAGATGGAGGTCCGCGGGGGTAGCCGGGTGTTGCTGTTGCCGCCGCCGAACAAGCGCAAGAAGGATTCGGCCAGACCGCTGTTCCTGATGGTGACGCCGCTGGCGCCGGGGCTGTTCAAAGTCGAGGTGAACGAGTTCATCGACAACGGCGAGTATTGCCTCTCGCCGGAGGGTTCAAACCAGGTCTTCTGCTTCACCACGTATTGACCGCTCGTTGAGCTGCAACCAGGCAGCCGTCATACTCCCACATCGCCACACCTCCACCCAGACTGGCACGGCCGTGTGCCTTTACAATGGTCCCTTGCACCCCGTTGCGTCCATGACCGGCGGCGCGGCGCTCACTCTCGCCGCGGCCTACGCGCTGGGGCGCCTGGCCTGGCTCAGGCGGGCGCCGCATTGGACCCTGGCGCTGGCCACGGGCGCTTCCATTCTGAGCGCCGCTGTCTTCTTGCTGCTGCTGGCCGGCAGTGCCACTCTCACCACGCTCGGCGCCTTGACCGCCGGTAGCGCCTGCACGTTGCTCTGGCGCCCGCGGCGCCCGGAGGTGCGATTCAGGGAGCTGCTCAGCCTGCCCGCGGTCTGCATGGCGGCGTACTTCATGCTGTACCTGGTCCACGCCGCGGCGCCGGAGATCCAACCCGACGCGGTGACCTACCATCTGGGGCTGGTAAACGAGTGGCTGCGGCTGCATGGCTTTTCGCCGCGCATCGGCTTTTACGAGGTGATGCCGCTGGGGTTGGAGACGTTGTTTCTGCCGGCGTTCGCCGCCGGCGCTCACAGCGCCGCCAAACTGGTCCATTTCGCCTTCCTGTGCGCCACCGTCCCATTGATGCTGCGCGCCGGCCGGTTGCTGGATCTGAGCCGGAAGTCTTCCCTCTGCGGCGCGGCGCTGTACGCCCTGGCCCCGGTGGTGGCCGTGAGCGGCACGTGCGCATACAACGATGCGGCACTGGTTTTCTTCAACGTCGCGGTTTTCGTCCTGCTGGCCGAATTCGAAGCCGCGCCGCGCGAGCGCATTCTTTTCCACGCCGGGTTGGCGGCTGGTTTCTGTTATGCCATCAAGCTCAGCGGATTGCTGGCCGTTCCGGGAGCGCTGGCCTGGATCCTGTGGCGGCGGCGCTGGCGGGGGGCGGCCGTTTTCGCGGCGGGCGCCTGTGTCCCGATGCTGCCGTGGATGATGCGGGCGGCGTGGCTGACCGGCAATCCTCTGGCGCCGCTGGCCAATCGGATCTTTCCCAACGACGCGTTTCACGCCTTCAGCGAGGGGGTCCTCGCCCAGTACCTTGGCGACTACGGAGGTGTCCGCTGGCACCAGATACCGTGGGCCACCACGGTCAGCGGGCAGGAACTGCAGGGACTGGCCGGGCCGGTGTTTCTGCTGGCGCCGCTGGCCCTGCTTTCGCTACGCAAGCCCGCCGGGAGAGCCTTGCTGGCCGCCGCACTGGTCCTGCTGCTCCCGTGGACACAGAACATCGGAGTGCGCTTCCTGATGCCTTCGCTGGCGTTCGTGTCGCTGGCGCTGGCGGCTTCCCTGCCCCGGCGGGCGATGCTCGCGCTGGCTGGGGCGCAGGCGGCAATGTGCTGGCCGGCCATGCTGGACCTCTACAACAAGCCCGGCGCATGGCGGTTGCACGGATTCCCCTGGCAGGCCGCGGTGCGTATCGAAACGGAAACCGAGTATCTCGCCAAGCACCTTTGGGAGTTCCCCATCGCCAAGATGGTCTCCCGTCATCTGCGACCGAACGAGCCGGTGTTCGACCTGTACTCGCTGCCATACGCGTACTTGCAAACGGCTCCGACCGGCCCCATGCCGTCGGCACAGGTGGATCGCATCGTGATGGCTCTGCACCTGGCGGCCAGCCGTTACCCGGAACAACTTTACGCACTTCCGTGCCGCTTCCCACAGCAGTTCGTCCGCGCGGTCCGGATCCGGCTGGAGAAACCTCTCCCCGCATCCTGGTCGCTCTCCGAAGTGGTGTTCCACAGGGGTGACACGCGCCTGGAGATCTCCCGCAACTGGTTGGTGGACGCCAGCCCCGCCCCGGGCGACGCCTGGCTTGCCGTCGACGGAAACCGCGCTACGCGCTGGAGTTCAATCGAGGACTCCCACCGCGGCATGTACTGGCAACTCACCTTCGACCGCCCCGTGCCGCTGACGGGGCTCACGCCGCTGATGGCCAACCTGGAATCGCCCGCCATGATCGCGGTGGAACTCCAAGGGCTCGACCGGAAGTGGCGCAACGTGAGCCGGGGCGCCGAGCGCTCGGCGCCGCAGGTGAATTTCTACCGCCGCTCGGCCATCCGCTTCATCCAGTCCCAGGGCTTCGGCTGGATCGCGATCCGCATCGGCGGAGGCGGCCACGGAGACGCGGGCCAGTCCTTCGCCATGGTGCCCGATGCGTGGGGCCTGGAACTGCTGGATCGCGTGGAGAACGCGGGTCTGTTCAGGATCCGCTGAGCGTCAGGAGGCGGGCAGCGTCTTGCGAGCGATATCGGCGGCGATCTGCGCACCGTGGAAGCGGCCGTTCTCGATGAAGACCTCGTTTGTGTGCATGCCGGCGACGAGCACGCCGGCCAGGTAGACGCCGGGCCGCTCGCTCTCCCAGGTCTCGGGATCGAGCTTCGGCCGACGCGTCTCCGGATCGAAGCGGATGCCGTGGCGATCGAGAAAATCCGTGTCCGGGTGGTAGCCGGTCATGGCGAAGACGAAGTCGTTCTTGATGCGCACGGGCCCCTGGGGCGTGGCCAGCGTCACGAAGCGCTGCTCGATGCTCTCCACGCTGGAATTGAAGTAGGCGGGAATCTCGCCGGTCCGGATGCGGTTTTCAATATTGGGCAGGATCCAATACTTGATGCGCTGCGACAACTCCGCCCGGCGGTGCACCAGCGTGACGCGCGCGCCGGACCAGTGCAGCTCCAGCGCGGCGATGGCGGCCGAGTTCTTGCCGCCCACCACGAGCACATCGTGGCCATAGAAGGGGTGAGCCTCTTTGTAGTAGTGGATCACCTTGGGCAGCTCCTCGCCGGGCACGTTGAGCAGGTTGGGACGGTCGTAGTAGCCGGTGGCCAGGATCAGCTTGCGTGCGCGATGGGCTTGCCTGGTCCCGGTGCGATCCTCCGTGTAGACGGTGAAATCGCCGTCCGAGCCCTCGAAGCCGGTGACGCGCTCGTACTGGCGGATGTCGAGACCGTAGTGGTCCGCCACCCTGCGGTAATACTTCAGCGCCTCGCCGCGTACCGGCTTCTCGCCGAGGCTGGTCATCGGGATGCCGCCGATCTCCAGCAGTTCGGGCGTGGTGAAGAAGACCATGTTGGTCGGGTAGTTGTAGAGAGAGTTGGTGAGGCAACCCTTGTCGAACAGGACGCAGGCGAGGCCGCGCTTCTTCAGCTCGATGCCGCAGGCCAGCCCGGTGGGTCCCGCGCCAACAACCACCGCATCGAGCATCTATAGCATTCCCTCGACGCTCGGGTAGACCGCGCTGAGCGCGCCATCGAGCGCCGCGGCGTCCTTGCCGCCGGCCTCGGCCAGGTCCGGCCGCCCGCCGCCCTTGCCGCCGACGGCCTGCGCCACGGCGCCTGCCAACTTGCCGGCGTGCACTTTGGCGGTCAGGTCCTTCGTTACGGCGCTGACGATGGAGACGTTGTCCTCCACTGCCGAGGCCAGCACAATGACGGCGGACTTCCACTTATTGCGCAGAGCGTCGGCCAGGTTGCGCATCTGCGCGCGGTCCATGCCGTCCACGCGGGCGGCGAGCACTCTGGCGCCCTTGATCTCGCGCGACTGCGACTCCAGATCGCCGGCGGCGGCGTGCGCGGCCTTGTCCTTCAGCTCGCCGATCTGCCGCTCCAGCGCCTTCTGCTGCGCCAGGAGTTTCTCGATCTGTTCGAGCAGGTCGCTTTCCGAGGTGCGGAGCATGGCGGCGGCCCGGGACATGGCCGCGGTCGTCTCTTGGAACCGCTTCAGCGAACCGGCGCCGGTGACGGCCTCGATGCGGCGCACGCCGGCCGAGATGCTGCCCTCATGGACGACTTTGACCATGCCGATGTCGCCGGTGCGATCGACGTGGGTACCGCCGCAAAGCTCGCGGCTGAAGCCGTCCACGGTCACGACGCGGACCTTCTCACCGTACTTTTCTCCGAACAGGGCCATGGCGCCGGTGTCGAGCGCGCTGTCGAGGTCCATCACGCTGGTGGTCACCTCGGCGTTGCGAATGACCTGAGCGTTGGTTATGCGCTCGACTTCGGCGATCTCTTCGCTGTCCATGGCCGTGTAGTGCGTGAAATCGAAGCGGAGCCGGCCGGGCTCCACGACGCTGCCAGCCTGCTTGACGTGCGAGCCAAGCACCTGGCGCAGCGCGGCGTGGGCCAGGTGGGTGGCCGTGTGGTTGCGGCGGGTGGCGTTGCGTCCGGTTTCGTTGACGCACGCCACCACCAGGTCGTCGACCTTCAACGAGCCCATGATGCGCGCCTTGTGCACCGTGAGCCCTGGCACGGCCGGGTAGGTGGCGGTGACATGAGCGAGCGGTTCGCCGGTCTCGCCGCTGACCAGCGCACCGGTGTCGCCCACCTGTCCGCCGGACTCGGCGTAGAAGGGCGTGCGGTCGAGCACGATCTCGCAGTCTGCCCCGGCCTCGGCGGCGGGGACCCTCTGTTGATCGACGAGGATCGCCAGCACCTGTGAAGTGGGGCAGACCAGGCTCTCGTAGCCGAGAAACTGCGTGCGGCCGGCGCCGAGGATCTCCTGGTAGACGGGGGCGACCTGGGCCTTTTCGGCGCCCTTCCAACTGGCGCGAGCCCGCTCGCGCTGGCGGGCCATTGCTTCGTCAAAACCGGGGGTGTCGATGGCGAGGCCCATCTCCCGGGCCATCTCCTCCTGCTCGTCCAGAGCCATGCCGTAAGTGTCGTAGAGCTTGAACGCAGCCGCGCCAGGCAACAGGCCGCCGGCGGCCGCCCGGGCCTCGTCGTGGAAGAACTTCTCGGCCACCTGGAACGTGGTGGCGTAGCGGTGCTCCTCGTCCTTCACGACGCGCGCCACGCGCTGGACGCTTTCCAGCATCTCCGGGTACGGGCCCTTCATCCAGCCGGCCACAAAGCCGGTGAGCTGATAAAGGAACGGATCGCCGGCGCCCACCATGCGCGCATTGCGCAGGGCGCGGCGCATGATCTTGCGCAGCACATAGCCGCGGCCCTCGTTGGAGGGCAGCACGCCGTCGTTGATGAGAAACGCCGTGGCGCGCGCATGGTCGGCGCAGATGCGCAGCACCGTGTCGGCGCGCGGCTCGGCGCCGGGGGTCTTGCCCAGCAGCCGCCCGGCTTCGTCCACGATGGGCGCCAGCAGGTCGCAATCGAAGTTCGACAGCTTACCCTGCATGATGGCGGCGACGCGTTCCAGCCCCATGCCGGTATCGATGGAGGGCTTGGGCAGGCTTGACAGCCGGCCGGAGGCGTCGCGGTCGTACTGCATGAAGACCAGGTTCCAGATTTCGACGAAGCGCCCGCCGCCGTCGAGCGGGAACTGTTCGTGCTCGCGCCCGGGCTCGGCCGTACCGGGTCCGAGGTCGTAGTGGATCTCCGAGCAGGGACCGCACGGGCCGGTCTCGCCCATCTGCCAGAAGTTGTCCTTCTCGTCGAGCCTGAAGATGCGATTCTTCGACACGCCGGCGACCTTCTGCCACAGCTCTTCGGCTTCGTCGTCCTCGCGGAAGACGGTGACGTAGAGGCGGTCCTTGGCGAGGCCGTAGCCGTTGGTGACCAGGTCCCAGGCATAGTCGATGGCCTCGGCTTTGAAGTAGTCGCCGAAGCTGAAGTTGCCCATCATCTCGAAGAAGGTGTGATGGCGGCGGGTGTAGCCGACGTTTTCCAGGTCGTTGTGCTTGCCGCCGGCGCGCACGCACTTCTGGGCCGTGGTGGCGCGGGAGTAATCGCGCTTTTCCAGGCCGAGGAAGACGTCCTTGAACTGGTTCATTCCCGCGTTGGTGAACAGCAGCGTCGGATCGTTGCCGGGGACAAGCGAGGAAGAGCGCACCGCGCGGTGGCCGCGGGCGGCGAAGAAGTCGAGAAATTTCTGGCGGATTTCGTGGCCGGTCACCACTCCATTTTGACACAGCCCCAACCGTCAGCCGTTTGGGAAGAGGTCGTCGTGGGTCACCTGCAAGCTGTACTCGGGCATGCGCAGGGCGGCCACTTCGCGCAGTCCATCGCTGCCGTACTCATGCATCGACTTGCTCGCCGGGTCGATCACCCAGATGTGGGGCACCCCAAAGCCGCGGTACTCGCGCAGTTTGGCCATCAGGTATTGCGCTTTGTCATCGGGCGACAGGATCTCGATGACAACGTAGGGGGGGATTGAAGGCACCTGCTCGGCCGGTTCGGCGCCTGCATAGACCGCGATATCGGGAATCCGGCAGCGCGTCTCTGCTGTGCGATTCCTCAATTCAGGAAACGCAAACAGGCCGGGCTGTTCTTCCCAGCGAAGAAAGGCCTTCAGAAGGAGCTTCTGCAATCTTGCGTGGTCGAGCGGCGGCATGGGTTTTTCGAACACCTCCCCGTCGACATACTCGCAGTCCATCTCCGGGTACGAAGTCTTGAGGTACTCTTCCAGGCTGATGAGCGCCTTCGTCGCCATAGCCTCATCATACGCTCAAATGCGCGAAAGGCGGGACCGTTGGGCCCCGCCCTTCGCCAGTGTGGAATGCGCGCCGGAAGTTAGAACTCGTAGCGCAGCCCGAACTGCATCACGCGCGCACCGCCCAGCACGTTGCTGTACTTGCCGAACGTGCCGCCGACGGAGATGTCGAGCGACAGGCTGTTGACGTCGAACTTGGCGGTGTTGGTCAGATTGAACGTCTCCCAGCGGAATTGCAGGGAGTGCTTGTCGCTGTAGGGCATAGTGAAACGCTTGGCGACGTTCAGGTCGATGTTGAAAACCCCGTCCCCACGCAGGCCGTTGCGAGTGCCAATACCGCCCGGCATTTCGTAGTCGAAGGCGGCCATGGCCGCCTTCGGATCGGCGAAGAGGCTCGGCCCGCCGCCGGCCAGCGGAGAGTTCCCGGTGTGGCTGGTGGAGACGGGCTTGCCGTTCCACAGCGCCCAGTTGTTGTTGTTCCAGTTGGTGGGCCAAACGCCGGTTTCGTACACGCTGATGGGGAAGCCGCTGGACCAGCGCCAGACGCCGGCAAGCTGCCAGCCGCCCACGATGGCATCGGCCCACCCAGGCATGGCGGAGGCGTGCTTCTTGCCTTTGCCCACCGGCAGGTTGTAGACGCCCATCATGTTGAACAGGTGGGTGTTGTCGTAGTCCGATACGCCCTTCATCAGCCCCGGCTGCCAGGGGTTCCAAAGAACGCCCGAGGAGCTGGCGGCGCGCTCGGTATTCGATCGCAGGTCGATGGACTTCGAGAAGGTGTAGTTCACATCGACCGTGTCGCCGCCCGAGAAGCGCTTGCGCACATTGAGCTGCGCGCCGTGGTAGTTGCCGCCGCCCACCGAGCTGAACACCGACAGGTAAGAGTACTGCGGGCTGTAGAAAGCGTACGGCCCGAGGTCCGAGCACCGTCCGCGGCCTTCGCAGTTGGCCAGACCGGCGCCGGTGTCGAGCTGGTAGAGCGCGTAGGTCCAGTCATACTGGTTGGCGTTGAAGCGTCCGTATACAACCTGTGTGGCCGACAGCGAGCTGGTGGCCGCCTTGCTGTAAAGGTTTTCCCAGTAGGGCACCTTCTGGACGTTCGCCGTGGCCACGCCGGCGTTCACCTGGCGAGCAAGAATCGTGGCGGCCTCAAAATAGGTCATACCCGACTTGGGGTCCTTGAGATCGGTTGGCATGGCCGCGTCGCGCCGGATCATCGAGCGCCGTGACTGCCGCCCGACATAGGAGCCCTGTACGAACCAGCCGCCTTCCAACTCGCGGCCGATGCTGAGGTTCATGCTCATGTTGTAGGGCGCCTTCAACGTGTCGTCCAGGCCGTTGGTGATGGCGAATGCATCCGGGTACTGAGCCGGGAACTTGGCCGGCGGCGCGGCCGGCAGCAGGCCCGCTGGTATGCTGCTGATGCCTGAGTAGCGCGGAGCCGAGGCGATGGTCTGCACCGCCGCCGGATTGGTCAAAGCGTTGGACAGGCCGAACGCCGTAGCGTCGTAGGAGCGCATCAGGGCCGACCCGAACAGGTCGTAGTACATGCCCCAACCGGCCCGGATCGAGGTCCTGCCGGGGCCGCCGGTGAGTTTGCCGATCCATCCGCTGCTGGTCTGAGGCGACCAGGCCAGCGACAGACGGGGCGCGAAGTTGTTCTTGTGGAATTCGTAGAGGTCCCGTCCGCCCTGGCTCTTGGGCACGAACGAGATTCTGCCGGCCGCCATCTGGCTCTTGCCCTCCTGTGCCAGCGCGCCGCGCTGGTTGAACCAGTCGCCGATCCTGATGTTCGGGGAGACCTGCTGGCCGTTGGCTTCGTAGTAAGGCGGCATCAGCGAGTAGCGAAGACCCGCGATGACCGTAAGCCCGCGGCTCACCTTCCAGGTGTCCTGCACATACATCTCGTACTCGGAGTTCCTGAAGTTGCGCGACACCGGCGCGCCGTTGGGCAGCACCGTTCCGTCGACGAGATAGTTGTACTGGGCATTGCCCTGCGTCACCAGGCCCATCACATCCGCCATGGCCCAGCGGAAGAGCGTGAACTGGCTGGAAGGCAGGTCGGTCCACGGGGCGTTCAATCCGGCGCCGCTGTTCACCAGCCACGAAGAGTTGGCCGCCGCGCTGGAAAACGAATTGCCCAGGCTGTCGCGCCGGTTCTGGCTGAACCGGGCGACGAAGCCGAACTGGATGTTGTGCGAGCCCTTGATCCAGTTCATGTCCTCGCTGAGAGTGTGCACCGGGATGATCGCCCGGAAGCCACGCGAAAGGCCGGTGTATGCGTCCAACCCGCGCAGCGTCACGGCCGAAAAGTTAGCGATGCCGGTCGACTCCCGGCCCTGCCGCGTAAAGCCGTAGCGGAAGTTGCTGATCAGCGTGGGCTCGAGGACACTCGTCAACCCCACGGCCATGCCCTTGTTGTTGGTGAGGCCCACCGAGTTGGCCGGCTGGCCGGCGAACTGCGGCATACCCTGCTCGTTGTCGTTCTGCAGATTCGCGCGGACGAACATGGTGTGCTTGCTCTGCGAATCCAGAATGTAGTCCATACGTCCGATGTAGGTGTTCCAGCGCAGCGGGGTCGGCGCCGTAAAGCGGTACCCCACCAGGTTCAGCCCGTCGCCCACGGAGAAGTCGTTCGGCACGGGGTACTTCTGCATGTCCGCCAGCGCCGCCGCGTTCACGCCGCGCGGATCCAGCTTGAGGGCGATCTCCGCGGGAGTGATTGTGGCCACCGAGCCGTCGCTGCGCCGGTAGTGCATGATCCCCTGGCGCATGTCCATGGACGGCACGTTTCGAAGCGCCTGCCCATCCTTGGCGTCCCGGCGGCCCTCCCAGTTGCCGAACAGGAACATCCGGTTCTTCACAATCGGCCCGCCCATCGACACGCCGTAGATGTTGCGGATCAACTTGGGCCGCGGGGCCTTGCCGTTCACAGGCGCCAGAGACTTGTTCAGGAAGAAATCGTTGGCGGTTGTGGCAGTATTGCGGTGGTACTCATACAGCGACCCGTGCAGGTCGTTCGTCCCGCCCTTGGTCACCATCACCACCTGCGCGCCCGATGTGCGCCCGCTGTCGGCGTTGGCGTTCAGCGTCGTGACGCGGAACTCCTGCACGGAGTCCGGCGTCATGCGCAATACGCTGGTGAACGCATTGCGGTCCATCTGGTCGTTCACGTCCACACCGTCCAAAGTGACGTTTGCCTGGTCGCTCTTGCCGCCGTTCACCGCGCCGTTGCGCGAATCGTTGTCATCCTCCTTGGTGAACACGACGCCCGGCTGCAGCGCCAGTAGGCCCACAATGTTGCGAGCGTTCAAGGGCATTTGCAGGATCGGCTTGCTGTCGATGGCGTTGCCGATGGAGGCGTCCACCGTATTCAGATGCGCCGCCTCGGCTGTCACCGCGACCGTCTCGGTCAACTGCCCCACCTCCAGCTTCACGTTCACCGTAGAAGGATTGTTCACAAGCAGCTTCACGTCGTTCACCGTAGCAGTGCGGAAGCCCGTCGCTTTTACGGTGATCCGGTAGTTGCCTGGAATCATCTGCAGAAACGCATAGGCGCCGGCAGAATCCGTGGTGACACTGCGTTTCACGCTGGTCTCGGTGTTTTCCAGGTCGATGGCGGCGTTCGGGACAACCGCGCCCGAGGCGTCCGTCACCACGCCGTTGACCTGAGATGTCGCCTGCGCCCAAAGAGCGGGATGCAATGCGAAAAGCAGAAGTGAGAGGAACAGCAGCTTTTTCATAAGAACTCCCTAAGATCCAGCCGGGCTGGCAGATGGTCTCGGATCAACCCGCGGACGGCCAATCCCGTTACGTGGCAATCACCTTCCGGGAACAGCGGCACCCCAAACCATACGGGCTCTGAGGGACGCGGCAAACTGACCAAACCCCGGAAGATCTGGTTGCACTTTTAGCAGACAATCGATGCGGGTGTCAAACGGTTTCTTTGATCGCGGCCATGATCCTGGCTGCCGCGGCGGTGGGATCGGCGGCCCGGGTGATCTCCCGGCCCACCACCAGATAGGTGGCGCCGCGGCGCATGGCCTCGGCCGGCGTGGCCACACGCTTCTGGTCGCCTCTGTCCGCCCCGGCCGACCGCACGCCGGGGACAAGCAGGATGGTGCCAGGACCGCAAAGGGCGCGCAGGCGCTCGACCTCCAGCGGCGAGCAGACCAAGCCGTCGGCGCCGGCCTCGATCGCCTTCCCGGCGAGCCACTGCACCTGCTCGGCCACCGTGCGCCCGGCCACCCCGATGTCTTCGAGGTCATCCTGATCGAAGCTGGTCAGCACCGTGACGGCCAGGATCTTCAGGCCCGACCCGGCTGTGCCCTCCTTCGCCGCGCGTACAACCTGCGGGCTGGCGTGCACGGTCAGCAGGCTCGCGCCCAGCGCGGCCACGCTCGCCGCGGCGCGCTTGACGGTCTCGTGGATGTCGTACATCTTCAGATCCACGAAGACCCGCTTGCCCTGCGCGACCAGTTCCTTCACGAAGTCCGGACCTTCCGCCGCAAAGAGCTCCAGGCCAACCTTGTAGAAGCCGATGGCCGGACCCAGGCGGTTCACAATCTCTCTCGCCTCAGCGGCCGAAGGCACGTCGAGCGCGACGATAATGGGGTTCTCTGTCATAAGACTCGTATGGGCGATTCGCCCCGCTCCGTCACGCGGCCGATTACGCGGCCGGCGGCCCCTTCAGGCGCGACGGAAAGCAGCAGTCCGCCGGAGGTCTGCGGGTCGTAGAGCAGGGCCTCCACCTCGGGGCGCAGGTCCTGGGCGAAACGGACGGCGCAGGAGACAAACTCGCGGTTGTTCTTCAGCCCAGCGGGCAGAGCGCCCTGCGCGGCGTACTCCAACGCGCCGGGCAGAAGCTCGATCGCAGCGGAGTCGATCTCCAACGTGACGCCGCTGGCCAGCGCCATCTCCCGCGCGTGACCCAGCAGCCCGAACCCGGTGATGTCCGTGCAGCCGTGGGCGTCAGCATCCGACTTGTTCAGCTTGAGCATCGACGCCACGGCGGCGGCCACATCCTCATCCCGCGCCAAGCCGCGCTTCAGGGCCGTTGTGACCACGCCGGTTCCGATGGGCTTGGTCAGCACCAGCACGTCACCAGGCCGCGCGCCGGCGTTGGTCCAGACGCGCTCTGGTCGGACCACGCCGGTGACGGCGTAGCCGAACTTGATCTCGTCGTCATTCACGCTGTGACCGCCAAGAACGACGCAGCCGGCCTCGATCATCTTCTCCGCGCCGCCCTTCAGGATCTCGGCCAGCTCCTCCAGATCGCCGGCGCCGGGGTAGCAGAGGATGGAGAGCGCGGTGAGCGGCCGACCGCCCATGGCGTAGACGTCGCTTAGCGCATTGGCGGCGGCGATGGCGCCGAAGGTATATGGGTCGTCGACGATGGGGGTGAAGAAATCCACCGTCTGCACCAGGGCACACTCCGGGCTCAGCCTGTAGACGCCGGCATCATCCGACGTCTCAAAGCCCACGATCACGTTCGGATCTTTCAGCCGGGGGATGCCCGGCAGCACCTGGTCCAAGACCTTTGGACTGAGCTTGGAGGCTCAACCGGCGGCTTTGACGTGTGCGGTGAGTTTCTTCATTGCAATCGCTTTCAATCTGCGCCGGGCGCTTATATAGTATGTAACATGCAACGCCGCAACTTCCTCGCCGCTTCCGCCGGCGCGCTGGTAGCGCCCCGCGTCTCCCAAGCCGCCAACGGCGCCGTCACCGTGCTGCTGAACGAGCCTATCGGCACGATCTCTCCGCTGGTGCACGGGCACTTCGTCGAGCACCTGGGCGGCGTGGTCTACGACGGCATCTGGGTGGGCGAAGGCTCGAAGATTCCCAACGTCGCCGGCATCCGGAAGCCGCTCATCGACGCGTTGAAGAAGATCCAGGCGCCGCTATTCCGCTGGCCGGGCGGCTGTTTTGCGGACAGCTATGACTGGCGCGACGGCATCGGCCCGCGCGAAAAGCGCCCCAAGCGGGTCAACTTCTGGGAGCGATCCGGGATGCTGGCCAAGATGGAGGGCGGCAAGGCCAAGTTCGACCCGAACGAGTTCGGCACCAACGAGTTCATGCGCTTCTGCCAGGAAGTGGGCGGCAAACCGTATGTGGCGGCTAATCTGCGCTCGGGCACGGCGCGCGACTTCAACGACTGGGTGGACTACTGCAACGCCCCTTCCGGGGCGACGACGTTGGGCACGCAACGCGGAACGGCGCCCTTCAACGTGGAGTACTGGGGTATCGGCAACGAGAGCTGGGGCTGTGGCGGCGACTTTACGCCAGAGGAGTACTCGGTGGAGTTCCGGCGCTTCACCTCGTGGGTCCCGCGCTTCAATGTGCCGCTCAAGTTCATCCCCTCCGGCCCCAACGGCGCCGACCTGAACTGGTCGCGAGGCTTCTTCCAGGCGCTGATGCGCAAGAGCCCCGGCATGCTCAACCGTGTGTGGGGCTGGGCGCTGCACTACTATTGCGGCACCACCGGCGGTCCGGTGGAGTTCACGAGCGACGAGTACTACGAGTTACTGACGCGCGCGGTGCGCATGGAGGAGCTCATCACCAGCCACTGGACCGTCATGGGCGAGTACGACCGCGAGCACCGCGTCAAGTTCGCCATCGACGAGTGGGGCGCCTGGCACAAGGCGGGCAGCGAGGTGGCGCCGCATCACCTGTTCGGCCAGATTGGCACCATGCGCGACGCGCTGATCGCCGCCCTGACGCTGGACATCTTCCACCGCCATGCCGACAAGGTGGCCATGGCCAACGTGGCGCAGCTCATCAACTGCATCCACAGCCTGTTCATCGCCCATGAGGACAAGTTCCTGGCGACGCCCAACTACCACGTCTTCGACATGTACAAGGACCACCACAACGGCCAGGCCGTGCGGAGCGTGTTTGCCGCGCCGCGCCGCGGGAAGCTGGCGGGCTTCGACGGTTCGGTTTCGGTACAGGGCAAGAAGCTGGTGCTGACCTGCGCCCACACGGACCTGGGTGGGCCGCTGCCGGTGGAGGTGACCCTGACCGGCGGCACGGCCAGGAACGCCTCCGGACACGTGCTGGCGGCCGACAGCCCGAAGGCCCACAACACCTTCGACCGGCCGGAGAGCGTCAAGCCGCGCGCCCTCAAGGTGGAGGCGGCCGGCGACAAGCTGCGGCTGGAGATGCCGCCGGCCTCGGTGGCACGAATCGTCGTCGAACTCGGTTGAGTTATTTCGTCACGGGAGGCGCTGGCGCCTCGTCTGCCGATCCCGTAAGCAGGCCCGGCACGGTCTGTGAGAAGACCTCGTCGATGCGCTCGGCGAAGAAGAACTCCATCTCCTTGCGGACGTGCTCGGGCAGGTCGCGCAGGTCCTTGCGGTTGGCCGCGGGCATGACGACTCGACGGATGCCGGCGCGGCGGGCGGCGAGTACCTTCTCCTTGACGCCGCCGATGGGGAGGACGCGTCCGGTGAGGGTGATCTCGCCCGTCATGGCGGTATCGGAGCGCGCCACCTTCTTCGAATAGAGCGACGCCAGGGCGACGGCCAGGGTAATGCCGGCCGAGGGACCGTCCTTGGGGATGGCGCCGGAGGGGACGTGGATGTGGACGCCGGAATCGGAGAAGACGTCGGGGTTGATACCGAAGTCGGCGGCATGCGCCCACAGGAAGCTCTGCGCGGCCTTGGCCGATTCCTGCATGACGTCGCCGAGCTGGCCGGTGAGGATCATGCCTTTTCCCTTGGGCAGCAGCGTGGCCTCGATGTAGAGGACATCGCCGCCGGAGGGGGTCCAGGCAAGTCCGGTGGAGACGCCGGGCGGCAGGTTTTCGCGGGCGGGCTCGGGGATGAAGGTCTCCGGGCCGAGCAGATCGACGATCATCGCCGGGGCCATGGGCATGGCGCCGGTGCGGCCCTCGGCGAACTTGAGCGCGGCCTTGCGGCAGAGGCTGCCGATGGAGCGCTCCAGGTTGCGCAGGCCGGCTTCGCGCGTGTAGCACTCGATGATCTTGAGCAGGCCGTCCTCGGGGAATTGAACAAGCTCGGCGTTCAGCCCGGTCTCGGTGAGCTGGCGCGGGACCAGGTACTTGTTGGCGATGGCGACCTTTTCCTCTTCGCTGTAGCCGGCCAGGCGGATCACTTCCATGCGGTCCAGCAGGGGCTGGGGCAGCGTGTCGAGCGAGTTGGCGGTGGTGATGAACATGACCTTGGAGAGGTCAAAAGGCAAGTCGAGGTAGTTGTCGCGAAAGGTGGAGTTCTGCGCCGGGTCGAGCACTTCGAGCAGGGCGGCGGCGGGGTCGCCGCGGAAGTCGCGGCCGAGCTTGTCCACCTCGTCGAGCATGACCACCGGATTAGCGGAGGCGGCACGGCGCATGGCCTGAATCAGCCGGCCGGCCATGGCGCCGATGTAGGTCCGGCGATGGCCGCGCAGCTCGCTCTCGTCGTGCAGGCCGCCGAGGGACATGCGCTCGAACTTGCGGCCGAGGGCCCGGGCGATGGACTGGCCGAGCGAGGTCTTGCCGACGCCGGGCGGTCCGACGAAGCACAGGATGGGGGCCTTGGCGCCGGGATTGCGCTGGAGCACGCCGAGGTGCTCGAGGATGCGCTCCTTGACGTCCTCCAAGCCGTAGTGATCGTCGTTGAGGATGCCGCGGGCGCGGGCGATGTCGAGGTTGTCCTCGGTGGCGGCGGTCCACGGCAGTTCGAGAACGAGTTCGAGCCAGGTGCGCAGGACATGGCGCTCGGGCGACTGGTCGGGCAGCCGGTCGAAGCGCTTGTACTCGCGCTCGGCCTCCTTGCGCGCCTCGGCCGGCAGCACGGCTTCATCGAGGCGTTTGCGGAGCTCCTCGGTCTCGGCCTTGGCCGGGTCGTCCTCGCCCAGCTCCTGCTGGATGGCCTTCATCTGGCGGCGGAGGACGTACTCGCGCTGCTCCTTCGACATCTCCTCCTGGGCCTCGGAGACGATCTTCTGGCGGACTTCCAGGACGCGGATCTCGTCGGTGAGGTACTTCACCGCGAGTTCGAGCGCCTCCTTGAAGGTCACCGCGGCGAGCAGCGCCTGCAATTTGTCCATGTCGAGGTTGAAGGCTGTGGCCAGCAGCCACATGAGTTTCTGGGGATCGTCGGCGGAGGCCAGCAGAGAGGAGATCTGCTCGGCCGCCTGCGGGTTGGTGCGCTCGATGGCCCTGGCTGCGAGCTCAAACAGCGCCGACTGAAGCGCCTTCTCCTCCGAGGTGTGCTCGGTGGTCAGCGGCATGGGGATGGCCTTGGCGCTCAGGTAGGCCCCGGGCTGCTCCACGGTGACCACGCCGACGCGTTCCAGTCCGGCGGCGACGATCTCGATCAGCGCCGGGGAGGAACGCAGGACCTTGCGGATCTTCGCCCGCGTGCCGAAGTTATACAGATCGGCCGGGCCGGGAGTTTCGATGGAGGGGTCGCGCTGTCCGATGAGAATCAGCTCGCCCTCGTGGTCCTTGATGGCGGCTTCGACGGCGGCGCGCGAGGCGTCGCGTCCGATCGACAGCGGCAGGGCGAGCCGCGGGAAGAGAACGATGTTCTTGAGAGGAAGGACGGGAAGTTGGATGATGTCGGGTTGATCGGACATTGCTGAATTCCTCCTGGCTCAGTGATAGCAGATTCGCGAATCGAATTCGGTGCGGGGGACACACTGAAGTGTGTCCCCCAGGTTTCTTATTGCGAGGCCGCTGGCTCCCTTTGTTCCAGCGTCAATTCGCCGCGATTGTCGGAGACGAGCAGGTGCTGCCCGTCGCGGATCTTGCCTTCGAGGATGGCGCGGGCGATGCGGTTTTCCAGCTCGCGCTGAATGGCGCGTTTGAGCGGGCGGGCGCCGAAGTCGGGCTCGTAGCCCACGGTGACCAGGTGGTCGCGGGCGCCGTCGGTCAGTTCAAGCGTGATGTGGCGGGCCTCCAGGCGCGGGCGCAGACGCTCAATCTGGATGTCCACGATGCGGCGCAGGTGCTCCACGCGCAATGGATGGAAGATGACGATGTCGTCGATGCGGTTCAGAAACTCCGGCCGGAATGTCTTGCGCAACTCTTCCATGGCGGTGGCATGGTTGGAGGTCATAATCAGGATGGCGTTGCGGAAGTCGACCGTGCGGCCCTGGCCGTCTGTCAGGCGCCCATCGTCCATCACCTGCAGCAGGACGTTGAAGACGTCGGGGTGAGCCTTCTCAATCTCGTCGAACAGGATGACGGCGTAGGGCCGCCGGCGCACGGCCTCGGTGAGTTGGCCGCCCTCCTCGAAGCCGACGTAGCCCGGGGGCGCGCCGATCAGCCGTGAGACGTTGTGCTTCTCCTGGTACTCCGACATGTCGAGGCGGATGAGCGCCTTCTCGTCGTCGAAGAGCGTTTCAGCCAGGGCGCGCGCCAGCTCGGTCTTGCCGACACCCGTAGGCCCGAGGAAGAGAAACGTCCCGATGGGACGGCGCGGATCGTTCAGGCCGGCGCGGGCGCGCTGCACCGCCTCCGACACCACCTGCACGGCCTCATCCTGGCCGACCACGCGGCGGTGAAGTTGAACGGCCAGGTGGAGCAGCTTGTGCAATTCGCCCTCCAGCAGCTTGGTGACCGGAATACCGGTCCAGCGAGCGACCACTGTGGCGATGTCCTCCTCGTCGACCTCCTCCTTGAGCAGGCGGTTGCGCGAGTCCTTCTCCGCCAGAGCGCGCTCCTCGTCGAACAGGGACTTTTCCAGGCCGATCAGCGTGCCGAACTTCAGCTCGGCGACCTTGCCCAGGTCGTAGGCGCGCTCGGCGATCTCGATCTGCTGCTTGGTGGCCTCAATCCGCTGGCGCAAGTCGCGCAGCTTCTGCACGGCGTCTTTTTCGCCCTGCCAGCGGCCCTTGAGCTCGTCGGCCTCCTTGTTGAGCGAGAAGAGCTCCTCTTCGAGCTTGGCCAGACGCTCGCGGGACGACTCGTCGGTCTCCTTCTTCAAAGCCTCCCGTTCGATTTCGAGCTGGAGTTTGCGACGCAGCTTCTCGTCCAGCTCGCCCGGCAGGGAGTCGATCTCGGTGCGCAGCCGGGCGGCGGCTTCGTCCACCAGGTCGATCGCCTTGTCGGGGAGGAAGCGTTCGGTAATGTAGCGATCAGATAGGGTCGCGGCCGCCACCAGGGCGGTGTCCTTGATGCGCACGCCGTGGTGGACCTCGTAGCGCTCCTTCAGGCCGCGCAGGATCGAAATCGTGTCCTCCACCGAGGGCTGATCGACGGTCACCGGCTGAAACCGGCGCTCCAGGGCGGCGTCCTTCTCGATGTACTTGCGGTATTCGTCCAGCGTGGTGGCGCCGACGCAGTGCAGCTCGCCGCGAGCCAGCATCGGCTTCAGCAGATTGCCGGCATCCATGGCGCCTTCGGCCTTGCCCGCGCCGACGACGGTGTGGAGCTCGTCGATGAAGAGGATGATCTGGCCGTTGGAAGCGGCCACTTCCTTCAGCACGGCCTTCAGGCGCTCTTCGAATTCGCCGCGGAACTTGGCCCCGGCAATGAGAGCGCCCATGTCGAGGGCGACGACGCGTTTCTCCTTCAGGCCCTCCGGCACGTCGCCGCGGACGATGCGCTGGGCCAGCCCCTCGGCGATGGCCGTCTTGCCGACGCCGGGCTCACCGATCAGTACCGGGTTGTTCTTGGTGCGGCGGGAGAGCACCTGGATGATGCGGCGGATCTCGTCGTCGCGGCCGATCACAGGGTCCAGTTTGCCCTTGGATGCCTCCGCGGTCAGGTCCCGGCCGTAGGTCTCCAGCGCCTGGTAGGTGTTTTCCGGGTTCTGGGTGGTCACCCGCTGCGAGCCGCGCACTTCGCGCACGGCCTGGTCCAGGCGGGCGCGGGTCAGGCCGGCGTCGGAGAGGATCTGGCGCGAAATCCCGTTGCCTTCAAACAGCGCCAGCAGGAGGTGCTCGACGGAGACAAAATCGTCCTTGAGTTTGCGGGCCTCCTGCTCGGCGTTGGCCACCACCGCCGCCAGCCGCTGCGTGAGGTACATCCCGGAGCCGGAGGTGGTCACCTTGGGGAGCTTTTCCAATTCCGACAGCAAGCGGCGGTGGATCGGTTCCAGGTTCAGCCCGGCTTTGAGCAGAATGGTGGTCGACAGGCCGTTTTCCTGCTCCAGGAGCGCCAGAAAGAGGTGCTCGACATCCACCTGCTGGTGGGAGAGCCGCGCGGCCAGGGTCTGAGCAGACGAGAGGGCCAGTTGGGATCTTTCGGTGAAGCGTGAGAGGTCCATGATGAGAGCTCCGTGCTTCCATTGAAACACGAGTCGCACACATGAGCAAGTACATATCCGATAATTTGAGCGTGACTATATCACATTTTACCGGACGCTCAAGCCCAGGGCATTGAAGAGCAGCCGGAACGTTCCAAAGCTCTGCCCCCGGAACTGCGGCCGGAAGCCGAACAGCACCACGTGCCCCTGGCCCAGGCGGGCGTCCACGACAGCCGCCTTACCGGCGGCGACCCGCTCGCCGGAGAGCCAGCCGGAGGCGAGCAGTTCTTTGCTGGCATACCAGACCGCCGCTTTCACCTCCCGTTCGCCCTTGTTGAACTCCGGCAGCACGGTGATTTCAAAGGCCTGCCCTCCGGTGGAGGTCGCGTAGGCCTCTTTCGGCATGCCGGCGGCCAGCGGGTGGGCAGGATCGGTGGTGATGCGGAGAATCGACCCTGGGCAATACCAGGCGCCGGAGGACTCCCCCTCGGCGCCTGCCCGAATGAGCCCTCGGACGCCGATCGGGAACAGCTCCAGGGGCAATTCGGAGGCCGAGTCCAGGGTGACGAGGGTGCCGCCCTGTTCGACGAATTCCTGCAGGTTGCGTGCGCCCTCCAGTCCGATGCCGCCGGTGAATTCCGGCCGCTGGGCGTTCTTGGCGTCGGCGAAGCTCTGCCAGTCGGCCCGGCCCTGGCTCTCCCCCTGGCGGCTGCCGTGGAGGATGGAGGCCATCGACTGCTGGGCGAGAATGATGGCGTCGTACTTCCGCCTGAGCGCTCCGGCCCGGATCTCGTCGTTGCGCACCAGGGAGTGATCGATGTGGAAGTAGTCCAGGACCCACTGGGTCCAGCCGGTGTCGATGTTGGCGGTATATGGGCTGTAGAGCGCCACCCTTGGTCTCTGAGCCCCGCCATTGGGGAACCAGGAGGCGGGCGGGGCAGAAGGAACGATATCGGCGACCGCTTCCGTGCGGATGTCGATGGGCTGATCGATGCGGTCGAATTGAACTCCCATCTGGAAGGGCAGGGTCCAGCCGGCCAGGTCGTAGGGACGCCTGGTGGGGCCGGTGGCGCCGGAACGGATTTCGGGGTACTTCTGTGGCTCCATGAGATCGACCAGGTAGGGACGGAAGGGCTGGGAGGCGAGCAGCACGTAGTCGCCCTGTGCCCAGCTCTTGCCGTTGAGGTTGAAGGCGGAGGCGGCGCGGCGGACCTCGACGCCAGACGCCTGCATGCGCCGCAACATCTCCACCGCGGCCCAGGCAGCGGGCTGCGAAGCGGGGATCACGTAGGCATAGGGACCGCCCTTCTTCCCGGCTTCGATCTGTGCGCTGGCCATCTGCCAGGCTTTCAGCAGGAAGTGGTCCGGGCGCGATGCGGCCAGTTCCAGGATGGCGAAGTCGGCGGTGAGTATGTAGTCCACGGCGTCCATGAGCGCCCAGCGGCCGCCCAGCCAGGGTCTCTGGTAAAACACGGTCGGCTCCCGGGCGGGGATGCCGGAAGAGAAGCGCTCCGGGATTTCCGACGGCTGGTAGACCCTTGGCGTGGCGTACTGGTAGAGCGCGGTCTCGGTGAGGATGCCGTGCATGTTGTGGAAGGCCGGCGCCGAGCGCAGGCCGCCGTTCCACCAGGCGTCGAAGTTCAGGTAGGAGATGGCGCCGGGCTTGTTCTCGCGGGCGAAGCGCTCCTTCATGGCGGAGCCAATCAGGTTGATGCCCTCCATCACGGCCGACGGGATGTGCGGATTGAGCGGCTCGGCGTAGGGGGGGATGAAGATGCGCGCCGGGAAGGGCGCCACCTGGTGCTGGTTGTAGACAATATGCGGGAACCACTCGCGGAAGAGCAGCCGCGAGACATGGCGCGTCTCGGGCAGGTTGAGCATGAACCAGTCGCGGTTGTTGTCGTGGCCGGCGTACTTCTGATAGAGCTGCGGCAACGGGGCCAGCTCGTGCGGCGTACCCAGGTTCTGCCGGTACCACGACGCCGTCATATCCAGGCCGTCGGGATTGATGACAGGAACCTGCATGAGGATCACGTTGTCGCGGATGCGGCGGATCTCGTCGCTCTCGCCGGTGAGCATGCGGTAGGCCAGGTGCGGGGCGTGCTGGGCCGGGGCGACCTCGGTGGCATGCAGCCCGGAGTCGATCCAGACGATGGCCTTGCCTTCGGCGGCGAGTTTGGCGGCCTCTTGCCCGGTTGCCAGGCCAAGCGCCAGGCGGCGGTTGATCTCGCGGTAGCGCTCCAGGCGCTTGAGGTTCTCAGCCGAGCTGATGAAGGCCACATACATGGGCCGGCCTTCGGAGCTCTGGCCGAACTCGACCAGGCGGATGCGGTCCGACGAGGCGGCCAGCTTCTTGAAGTAACCGGTGAGCTCGGCGTAGTTGGCGAGTTTGTAATCCTCGCCGGGCGTAAAGCCGAAGTGCTCCTTGGGAGTGGGGACGGCGGCGCAGAGTGCGATGGCCGTAAGGGCGAGGAAGGTGCGGCGTACGATGGCCTGGCGCTGAGGCATATGGAACAATCGTATGTATGTCTGGCGCACCCGGCAACCTGTTCCGCATCGGATTGGTGCAGACGGCCTGCTCCACCGAGCCGTCCGAGAACGTCGAGAAGGCGGTGGCGAAGCTGCGCGAGGCCGCGGCACGCGGCGCGCAGGTGGTGTGTCTGCAGGAGCTGTTCCGCTCGCAGTACTTTTGCCGCGAGCAGAATCCGGATCTGTTTCAACTGGCGGAGGCCATACCGGGGCCGAGCACGGAGCTGCTGGGGCAAATCGCGGCCGAGCTCGGCATCGTGATCATCGCCAGCCTCTTTGAGCGGCGCGCCGCCGGGCTGTACCACAACACCGCCGCCGTGCTGAACGCCGACGGATCGCTGGCCGGCATCTACAGGAAGATGCACATCCCGGACGACCCACTGTATTTCGAGAAGTTCTACTTCACGCCGGGCGACCTGGGATTTCTGAACTTCGACACTCCCTTTGGGCGGATTGGCGTGCAGGTGTGTTGGGACCAGTGGTATCCGGAGGGGGCGCGTCTCACCGCCATGCAGGGCGCCGATGTGCTGTTTTATCCCACCGCCATCGGCTGGCACCCGGCCGAGAAGCAAGCCGTGGGGGAGTCGCAGCTCGACGCCTGGCGCACCGTGCAGCGCGGCCACGCCATCGCCAACGGAGTATATGTGGCCGCGGTGAACCGCGTGGGGATCGAGGGCGCGCCCGGCTGCGAACTTGAATTCTGGGGCAACAGCTTTGTGGCCGACCCCTTTGGCGTCATGCTGGCGGAGGCGTCCCGGGAACGCGAGGAAGTGCTGATTGTCGAGTGCGACAGGAGGCGGATCGAAGACGTCAGGCGGAACTGGCCCTTCTTCCGCGACCGGCGCGTCGACCATTTCGGAGCCATCACTGAGCGATGGGGCGATTCTTCTGAATTACAGACACCACTATCCTAAATAGACGGCCCTCATTCCCACTATTCAGCCGGTCGTGGATCGTCCCATGCGAGCCGCCAGATGGCACTCGAAGGCCCGAAGTCGGCGTTCCCCCTACTCTGAGGTATGGGTGTAAACACCTAGTTGCGACGGAAAAACTACTGCTTGTCTCGAACATTCATTTTTTTGTGCCGAATGATGCCCATCAGGCAAGCACAATGAGAAAGTCAGCTATGCCGTACCGCACCCTTTGCTCAACAGAAAGCGGCCGGCGCCAGACCGGTCAGGTCTTACTGATCGGTACTGTGATCGGGACCATGCTGTTCGCCATGGTGGGCCTGGGCCTGGATACCGGCTACGTTTACTACCAGAAACGAAAGATCCAGTCGGCCGCCGACGCCGCGGCCATCGCGGCAGTGGTTGAAACGAGCAAGGGCACTGACGCCAACTATGTCCAGGCCGGGCGCGACGATGCAAACCTGAACGGCTTCGAGCATGGCGTGGCAGGTGTTACCGCCAACTTGCTCAAGCCGCCGGTCAGCGGACCCCATGCCGGGGACCCGCAGTATGTCACGGCGGTGGTTACCAAAGACGTGAAGACGTATTTTCTGGGCCTGCTGAGCCTCGATTCCATGAAGGTGACCGCCAGGGCGGAGGCCCGACTGGGCCCCGGCGCCAGTTGCGTTTATCTGATGGACCCCTCGGCGGACGATGAGTTCCGCGTCGCTGGCGCCTACAGCGCCTCCTGCGGCCTGATGGCGAACTCCAACTCACCGAAGGCTCTGAACCTGGACGACGGCTCGGCCAGGGCCACCCGTTTCGCCACCAACGGGCGCTACGTAGGGAACTTCAATCCCGTGCCGTCCATCAACCAACCGCGTGTTCCGGATCCGCTGGCCTATCTGCAACCGCCGGCCTTCCCCGCCGCGAACTACTACGGCGTCACGGTCACTAACAGCACGCCGTTGAATCCGGGAGTCTATCACGGCGGCATCAAGGTGGCGGCAGGCGTACAGGCCTTCTTCAATCCCGGCATTTACGTGCTCAACGGCGGCGGGCTGGCAACATCGGGGGGGCCCACCTCCTTCCTGACCGGGATTGGTGTGTCGTTCTACTTCACCGCGCGGCAACCTGTGCCCACACCTCCGGCGGGCTTCAACGTCAGCAGCGCGAACACGCCGGGAAGATTCCTGCTCAACGGCGAGGGCGGCTTCGACCTGCGGGCGCCCACCAGCGGCGAGATGGCCGGAATCCTGTTCTTCCAGGACCGCGACCCCGCCAACCAGGCCGGCCCGTTCGATGTCCAGGGAACCAACAGCACTCGAATCGAGGGTGTGGTCTACATCCCGGGCTCGGCCTTCCTCTATCAGAACCACACGGGCAACACGGCGGACTACACCATCATCGTTTCCAAGACACTCCGGCTGGATGGAGGCGGCGCCAACCTCACCATCCGCAACGACTATTCCAGCCTGGCGAACGGGTCGCCCCTCAGGGCCACGCCCGTTCTCACCCGTTGACCGTCCGAACCACCCGGGAGATTCGACGATGATCGCCACCATCAACTTCTCCACTCGCCGCCGGAGGCAGAAGGGCGGCGCCGTGATTGAAATGGCCTTGCTGGGCCCAATCCTGATCCTGCTCACGGCCGGGGCCATCGACATCGCGCGCGTCATGTACACCGGCATGGAAGCGGCCACCGCGGCGCGCGCCGGCGTTCAGTACGGCGCCCAATCGACTGAAACGTCCACCGACTACGCCGGCATGCAGACCACGGCCATCAACGCCGCGCCCAACGTATCCGGGCTCACTGCCACTGCTTCGAAGATCTGTACCTGTTCCACAATCGGGGCTGGCACGGTGGCCTGCAACGCCGCCTGCGGCAGCGGGTCGCTGAAGGCGTATGTGACAGTCACCAGCCGCATCGCTTTCCGGACAGTGTTGCCTTATCCCGGCGTGCCGTCCAGCATACCCGTCAAGCAAACAGTGTGGATGAGGGTCCAATGAGGAGGGCATCCATGTCCGTACGGGGCATGGCGCCGCGTCATCGCCAGTCCCGGCGCGGAAGCTCCATGCCGGAAATGGCCCTGGTCATCTCCATGTTTCTGGCCCTGGTGTTCGGCATCGTCGACATGTCCAGAGCAGTGTGGGCCTACAACACGGTTGCCCACCTGGCCGGCGAGGGGTCGCGCTACGCCATGGTACGCGGCAACGCCAGCGGCGCGGCCGCCACGGCCGACTCGGTGGCGGCCTACGTCAAGGGGCTCAGCGTCGGGCTGCCTGCGGCGAACCTCACCGTCACCACTGCATGGAGCCCCAACAACAGCCCCGGCAGCACCGTGAGCGTGAAGGTCCAGTATCCGTTCCGCTACATCCTGCCCTATGTGCCATGGGGGACGGTAACCCTTGGCAGTACGTCCCGCAGCCTCATCGCCCAATAGCTGCAACTGCAACTGGAAGCCGCCTGGGCATCTACCTCTGTCCGGAGCGGTCGGTAAGGTTCATTCCCTAGTTTTGGCCCTAGACAAGAACACTGAGTGAGCCGGAAGAATACACCGTTTGCCTAAAACTTCAGTTTATTTGTGACGAATAATTCGTATCAGAGAGCAGAATAAAGGATCAAGCCATGTTGCAACATACTCGACGTTCCGCCTGCCGTGACCGGAATCAGGCCGGCCAGGTTCTGCTCATTGGGACCCTGACCGGAACCATGTTGTTCGCCATGGTGGGCCTCGCGCTGGACACCGGATACATCTACTACCAGAAGCGCAAGCTCCAGTCCGCAGCCGACGCCGCCGCCATCGCCGCGGTGCTTGAGCTAACCACTTCTCCCATCGCCAATTACGTTCAGGCGGGGCGCGAAGATGCCAAGTTGAATGGCTATGAGCACGGCGTAGCCGGGGTCACAACCACTTTGACCATGCCGCCGGCCACCGGACCGCACGCTGGCAACTCACAGTATGTCGAGGCGGTGGTGACCAAGAACGTCAAGACCTACTTCCTGAGCCTGTTGAGCTTGAGTTCGATGAACGTGACGGCCAGGGCGGAGGCTAAACTAGGCGCCGGCACCAGTTGCGTCTATCTGTTGGATCCGGCGGCTGAGGATCAATTTCGCGTGGCGGGCAACTATAGCGCCAACTGCGGCCTGATGGCAAATTCCAGTTCGCCGAAGGCGTTGAACTTGAACTCCGGCACAGCCACGGCCTCGCGTTTTGCCGCCAACGGACGATTCATAGGCAACTTCAATCCCGCGCCCGCCATCAACCAGCCGCGCGTTCCGGATCCGCTGGCCTATCTCCAGCCGCCCACTTTCCCCGCCGCCAACTACTATGGCGTCAACGTAGCCGATAGTACCCCGTTGGATCCTGGCGTCTACCACGGCGGCATTCGCGTGGCGCAGGGCGTGCGGGCGTTCTTCAATCCCGGCATCTACGTGCTCAATGGCGGCGGGCTGACGACCTCTGGAGGCCCGAATGCGTTTCTCACCGGAATCGGCGTGTCGTTCTACTTCACCGCCCGGCAGCCGGTCCCCACGCCCCCGGCCGGTTTCAACGTCAATAGCGTGAACACGCCCGGCCGGTTTCTGCTCAACGGCGAGGGCGGCTTCGACCTGCGCGCGCCCACCAGCGGCGAGATGGCCGGCATCCTGTTTTTTCAGGACCGTAACCCCGCCAACCAGGCCGGACCGTACGACATCCAGGGCACCAATACCACCCGGATGGAAGGGGTGATCTACATCCCCGCATCGGATTTCCTCTTCCAGAACCACACGGGCAACACGGCGGACTACACCATCATTGTGTCCAGGACTTTACGGCTGGACGGCGGCGGCGCCAACCTCACCATTCGCAACGACTATTCCAGCCTGCAGAACGGGTCGCCCATCAAGTCGACGCCCGTGCTCACTCGCTGATCGCCCTGGTCATCCAGTCGTAGGCGGGCCGCTACAGCCGGGAGGCCGCCCGGGCACGCGCCTGTTGGCCGAAACGATCGGCGCGATCGCCTGAGTGCTGCATGAAGAGGTCGTAGTTGCGTTGCGCTTCGGCGGCCTTGTTTTCGGACCGGGCCAGCTCGGCGCGCACGTAAAACAGGTTGGGGTAGATCAGGAAGTCGTACAGCAGCGACTGCTCGGCGGTGAGCAGCGGCCACTGAGCGGCGAGCAGGGGTTTGGCCTCAGCGGCGCGCCCGCTCATCACCAGACAGAGTGCCAGAAGCTCGCGGTGGGGGCTGTCGGCGCCGCCGTGGGCGCCTTGCAGCGCCTCCCTCCAGGCGTCCGCCGCGGCGGACCAGTCCCCTCGGGCTGTCAGGCCGAGAGAGCGCATCTCAACGCGTAGCGCCGCCTCCTCAACCAACGGCGCGCCGGGGTCCACCGCCTGCGCAGCCATGGACGCGAACACCGCCTGACCGGGGGCTCTTGCCAGTGCACGTGCGGTTCGCGCGGCCTGAACGGCGCCCGGGTGGTCGCCTTCGGCCAGCAGTTGCAGCGCCAGGATGGACGCGGCCACCGGCGCCGCTGGGCTCTTCCCCGCCCCGGCCAGCAGCAGCAACCGTCTCCTGGCTTGCGAACTCTGCCCGAACAGACTTTCCCACCGCGCCCGAGTCAATTCGGCGAACGGGTCGCCCTGTTCCGCCCGGGCCTTCAGAAACCGCTCCGCCAGATCGCCGGCTTCCTTCTTTTCGCCGTTGAGCCAGCGCGACAGGGCGGCTTTTTCCAGCGCCGCCCCGCCGTTGAACTGCCTGTCCTTCTCATAGGCGGCTTCCAGCGTCCGGGCAGCTTCGGTGAACTTGCCGGCCATCATGGCAATCTCGCCGCGCGAGTCCAGCGGATTGGCCGAGCCCGGATCGAGCCGGGAGTACTGATCCAGCGCCGCCGCGGCCGGCCCGTACTTGCCCGCATAGGCCCGGGCATAGGCCAGCAGGTTCCAAAATTCGCCGCGTTCCGGCTCCACGCCGGCCGCCCTCTCCAGCGCGGTCTCGGCTGGGCCGTACTGGCGCAAGGCGACGTGCGCCTCCCCCAACTGGCCCCACGCCGTTGCGTCTCCCTGCGAGGCCTTTGTCAAGGCATCCAGGGCGCGTACCCGCGCACGCAGGTCATTGCGCAGATTGGCATCGAGCAGGTCGAGACGCGCCCGGCTTAGGCCGTCGAGATCCTTCCCCTTGCTACGGCTCAGTGCGATCACGCCGGCTGCCGCGCCGGAGCCGCCGGAGCGTCCGGCGCGCTCCGCCCAGGCCTGCCAGCACCAGCCGCAAGCCGGATCCGCCTCTGCGGCGGCCTGGAACCTGGCGCCGGCCGAAGCCGCGTCGGAGCTGGCCAAGCCCTCGGCCAACAGCATGGCGGCCTTGTCATTGTGAATCCCCAGAGGACCCGGTTTCGCGCCCGGCCGCACTGCGCCGGAGACGCTCTCGGCGACACTGTTCAGCGCCGCGGTCCAGCGGATGGAAGCCGAGGCGTGCTCTCCGCTGAAGGTGACCGCACTCGACCTTGCATCTTCGATGAAGTGGCGCACCCTCACCTTCCCGCCATGCCTGGTGATATGCCCGTAGACCACGACCGTCGCGCCTTGCGCAACCGCTTCGCCGGGCGTGCGCGCCGAAAACGCCGTCACGCGCGGCAGGCCCTGCAACTGGCCGGCGACGGCGAAGGGGATCAGGCGCTCCGGCCAGTCCAGCGCCGCATCGCCGCTGAGGTTCTCGAACGGCACGATGCCGACTCGCTGCGAGAGTTCATGGGCGCTCGCCTGGCTCGATTTCCTGCGCAGAGCGAGTGCCCCCCCGAAGGCGATCAGCGCCACTCCCGCCACTACCAGCGCCGAGCGTCTAGAGAACACGCGGCTCCAGCTTCATGAGGGTTTCGAATTCCGGGACCTTGCGCAACTCGGCGAACTCCACCTCTTCCAGGTACTTCTTCCGATCCTTGAAGCCCTCTTCGAGCGATTTCCGGACGTAGAGCAGGGCCAGATCGTTCCGTCCCGCTTTAGCGTAAGTTTTGGCCAGATAGTAGTGGAACTTGGCGCGCTCCCCCACTGACCGCTCCTGCAGCAGCACGCCTGTCGTGCCGCGGTGTTCAAAGACCTCGGGATCGAGGGAGAGCGCCTTCTCGTAGCACACCATCGCCTCCTTATAGTCTTTGCGGGCGAAGTAGGCCGTTCCCAGGTTCGATAGCATGGACGCCGAATCCGGAGAGAGGGCCAGCGCCTTCTTGTATGTGCTGATCGCCCGGCGGTAGCTCTTCTGCGCATAGTGGATGGTGCCCAGGTTGTTGATCGCCTCGGCGTACTTGGGGTTGAGCTTGATCGAGCGCTCATAGTACTTCTTGGCGGTGTCGAGGCTGGCAAGCTGGTGGTAGGCGATGCCGGACTTGTTGAGAACCACCGATGTCACCGGAGTCGCCTTGGAATACACCTCGATTGCCTCGCGGTACATCTTGCGCGCCATGAAGATGTCGCCGCGCGCCTCAAACGAGAGTGCCGGGCTCTCTTGCGGCCGGGAAACGGCCTGGAGAGCCAGCGTATCCGGCTCCAGATTCACAGGGGGCTGGGCGGCCAGCGGGGCGAGGCAGGCCAGCAAGAGGGATACGAGCATTCGTGTCCAATGCATTCGAGCCTCCTGTCAGCCAAGTCCTACCTAAATATACCCCGAACGCGGTCCCAGAAGCCCTTCTTCTCCTCCCTGGGAGGGGCGGGTTGAGCAGGCGCAGGGGGCGGCGCGGAGCGGGC
This sequence comes from Candidatus Solibacter usitatus, assembly GCA_016213245.1. GTDB lineage: Bacteria > Acidobacteriota > Terriglobia > Bryobacterales > Bryobacteraceae > Paludibaculum > Paludibaculum usitatum_A. The sequence goes on from JACRBC010000021.1 coordinate 71,930, forward strand.
TCGTTCCGCCCGCCGCGGGCGCGCCTGCTGGTCCACTCCCGGGCTGGCCGGCTGACCGCTGGAAGGGCCGGTTTCGGGCGAATCCCATCCCGCCACCTGGGTGCGTGAAGTCCCGCCGGCGCCGTGGAACCGGCAGAGATCCACCGGTTGGGTGCCGGCGACAAAGACCTCTGGACGCGCATTCGGGCAGGCCGAGGTAGCCAGTTGGCCGGAGAGCGGATCGATGTCGACGGTCGCCACGCCATCGGGCGCTTCGAACTCGGTCACGCCGCGGTATTCGCGATAGCGGTGCGCCCGCTTCATGAACTCGGTCCAGATGGGGAGCGCCGCCTTGGCGCCCTCCAGCGGAAGTTCCTGATTGTCGTCGAAGCCCACCCACACAACGCACATGAGTTTGGAGGTGAATCCGGCAAACCAGGCGTCGTGCGAGGTGCCGGTCTTGCCCGCCGCCGGCAATCCGAATCCGCGCCCGCGCGCGCCTGCGCCGGTGCCGCTCCGCAGCACCTCCTCCATCAGGTTGGTCACCATGTAGCTGATGCGCGGGTCCAGCACCTCGCGGTGGAGGGGCTTGTTTTCGTGAATCACCCCGCCGGAGGCGCTGCGGATCTCCCGCACGTAATTCTGCTTCACGTACACGCCGCCGTTGGAAAAGACGGTGTAGGCTCCGGAGATATCCAGTGGAGTCGCGTCGTAGGAGCCCAATGCCAGCGCCGGAGTGGCGCGCGTACCCTCCAGACCTGCCTGCCGGGCCAGTTCGGCCACCTCGCCGTAGCCTGCCATCTCGGCGAATTTCACGGTCGGGATGTTCATCGATTTCGAGAGCGCCTGGCGCAAGTTCACCGTGCCGTAGGACTGCTGCTTGTAGTTGCCGGGCTGATACTCCTTGTTGTCGAAGTAGAACGTGGTGGGCTCGTCCACCACCTGGGTGACCGGAGTAATCACCGGTTCGCGGCCGTCCAGCACCATTTTCAGCGCCGCGGCGTACACAAATGGCTTGAAGACCGAACCCGGCTGGCGTTTGGCCAATGCGCGGTTCAACTGGCTGGCGCCGTAGTTGCGCCCCCCTACCAGCGCCTTCACCTCGGCGGTGTGCGGATCCAGCGCCACCAGGGCCACCTGCACCTCCGGGTACTTCTTCCTCATTTTGGCCATCAGCCCGTCGATCTCTTTGAGACCGATCTGGATAGATTCCACGGCGTCACGCTGCAGTTTCATGTCCAGCGTGGTGTAAACGCGGTAGGAGTTGGTCTGGAAATCGATGCCGGAGAAGTTGTCCTGCAGGTCGTCGTAAACCAGGTCCACGAAATAGGGCGCATCGGTGGACTCCGCGCCGCCCTCCACCACCTTGACGGGGTTCTTCGACGCTTCGATGAATTGCAGGTCGGTGATGAAACCGTTGTCGCGCATCAATTGCAGCACGATGTTGCGCCGCTGCATGGCGCGCTCCGGATGGCGGAACGGGTTCAGATAGTTGGGGCGCTGGATCATCGCGGCCAGCAGAGCGGCCTCATCCAATTTGAGTTCACGGATGTCCTTGCCAAAATAGGCCTGCGCTGCCTCTCCGAACCCGTGCACGGCGAAACTGCGGTGCTGGCCGAGGTCGATCTGATTGGCGTAGAACTCGAAGATCTGCTCTTTGCTCAACTTGTGCTCGATCTGCAGCGTGATCATCACTTCGGCCGACTTACGCTGCCAGGTCTTGTCTTGGCTCAGCCACAAGTTGCGCGCCAGTTGCATCGAAATGGTGGACGCGCCGTAGCGCCGGTTCTGGGTGACGTCCACCCAGGCGGTCCGGATAATGCGTAGCGGGTCGAAGCCGGAGTGCTCGAAGAACCGTTTGTCCTCGATGCTGATGACCGCCTGGACCAGAATCTTCGGGATGTCGTCATAGCGCACAAGCCGCCGTTTCTCGCGCTTGCGGTCGAACAGGTTGGTGATGAGTTCGGGATCGAGCGCGTAGCGCTGCCTGTCGGTGTGGTCCCGGCTGGAGACGATGCGAGTGACGGCGCCGCCGGTCAGGAACACCACGCCCGGTTCGCTGCCCACGTAGGCATCCACGCCCGGAAAGACCTCCACTCCATCCGGCCGCACGTGGTACCACCCGGCGCGGTTGCTGCGGGACTCGGTGTAGCCGCGGCGGCGCAGGGAGGCGATGAGTTCGCCGGCGGTCAGAGCATCTCCCACGCTGATGGGCTCCGGCGAGGCGAATACCTGCGCGGTCTCGGTGAACGGACCCTGCTTCAGCTTCTGATCGACCAGCCGCGAGAAGTGGATCCAGGCGAAGGAGAAGGCGCCGGCCACCAGGACCAGCAAGAACACGCACAGGCCAAGGAGGATCTTGCCGAGCGGATGGAGCAGGAACCGGGCGAAGCCGGCTGACCGGGGGACCTTTGCGCGCACAGCGTCTGTATCTCTCCGGTTATTGTCTCACGCCCTCATTTTCGTCCGCTGTCCCGCTTCTCCAACTCGCGCCACATGTTTCCGTGAGAGTGCCACTGAGGCGGGGCGGCGCCGGTCACGTGGACCTCGGGCGACTCCATCGTCCCATGACCGTACGGGCAGATGCTCTCCAGTCGCGGCGGGTTGAGCAGCGTGGCCAGGCCCCAACTGCCGCGCTCCACCGGCATCCGCAGCCGGCGCAGGCAGGTCCGGCATCGCCGGCGCTGGTCCCAGACGATCAGGTAAGCCGCACCCACCGACAACAGCCAGAAGCCGAGCAGCGCGCTGGTCCAGCCGAGGTCCTGCGGGAAGCGAGAAACGCGCGTGTACAGAAACGTCTCCGGCTCGGGCAGGCTGGCGTACATACCCTTCCAGACCAGCCAGAGCACGGCTCCGGCGGCGGCGGTCTTCGACAGGAGGTAGGCCCAATAGCGCATCGGCGTCTCTTCAGTTAGACGCCCGGCGGCTGCTGGCAGTTCCTGGAGAACAGCGGCGCCGCGCCTAGGCGCGCAGCAGGTTGCGGGCGATGAAAAAGGCGTTGGCTGGACGCTCGGCCAGCCGCCGCATGAAGTACGGATACCAGGCGTCGCCGTAAGGCACGTAGAGGCGCACGCGATAGCCCTGGTCCAACAGCGACTTCTGCAAATCCCGGCGGATGCCGTAGAGCATTTGAAACTCGAACTCCTCCGGCCGGCGGCCTGTCTTGCCCGCATGATCCAGGACGCCTTCGATCATCTTCGGATCGTGTGTCGCCATGGCCGGGTACATTCCTTCATCCAGGAGCAATCGGGCCAGTTTGAGGTAGTTCTCGTCCACTTGCGCCTTGCCGGCATAGGCGATGGCCGCAGGCTCGTTGTAGGCGCCCTTGCACAACCGGACCGGCGCCCCCAGCCGGTTCATGCGGCGGGCGTCCTCCTCAGTCCGGTAGAGGTAGGCCTGCAACGCCGAGCGCAGGCAGCCGTACTCCGCCTGGAAATGCTCCACCAGGTCGAGCGTGCGGTCGACATACGGGCTGGCCTCCATATCGATCTCCACCCGGCTGCCGGTGGCGCGTGCCTTCGACATGAGGACGTCGAGGTTCCTCAGACAAATGTCATAGCCGAGGTCCAGACCGAGTTGCGTGAGTTTGATGGAGATGGTGGCCGGCAACCGGGCCACGGCAATGGCGTCGAGCGCCTGCTCCAGGAACCGCCGCGAAGTGCGCGCTTCCTCGACGGAGGTGATGTTCTCGCCCAGGTGGTCCACGGTGGCAAGAAAGCGATCGCGGTGGACGTCACGGCAGACACGGAGGACGTCGTCCAGATTCTCCCCGGCAATGAACCGGGAGGTTAGCTTGTGCGCGTTCCGGGAGGACTCGAACCAACTGCGGAGTTGTTTCTGGCGGGAAAGATACAGGAAAATCTGCCTAAGCATACGTGGCCGGCCTACCTTCACGGTACACGATGCCACCCCACCTTCGGGAGGTGCTTTCCGGCATCAGTTCATTGGGGGGGAGACTGGCAGCCGTTTACGGTGAGCCGGTAGGATCCGCCTGTGGAGGGGGCGAAGGAGCTCACTTCGATGCTCCAGACTCCGGTGGCGGGCAAGGTAGCGCGAACGCGGGAGCCAGCCACTCCGTCGGCGTCGTCGTTGAAGGCCAGTACCCGGCGGTCTCCACCGATCAGGTAGAGAACAGTATCGAATGATGCATCCGGAATCTCGGCGGAGATGCTGGAGCCGAGGCGGCCGTAGAAGAGGTAGCGGTCGGTGGCGAACAGGTCGCCGCGGTAGCCGGCACGAGAGGATCGCTCGCCGAGAGTGGAGTTGAATTCGGCCGGGCAGGCGGTCACCGGGACGGCCGCGGAGGGGTCGCCGGGATTGTCCACCAGGCTGACGCTGAGGCGGTAGGGGCCGGTGGTCAGTTGTTCCAGGCTGCTGACCTCAATGGTGTAGCGCCCGGTGAACGGGAGGATGAAGAAGCCATTCCCGGCCGGAATCTGCGAATTGGTGCCGCCGCCGCCGTCGTCATTCTCGGCGATGATCGAGCCGTCGGCCAGGCGGAGTTCGAGGTAGGCATCAAAGACAGCCGAATCCAGATTGATGCGGACGCCCTGTCCCGCCCGGGCGTCGAAGGTGTAGTGCCGGGCGTACGTGTTCCAGTTTGTTACGCAGTCTTTGGCGGTAAGCTCGCCGGGAACCGATTCACCGAGTGGATATGGCGCCTCGGCGCAGGCGGCGTTCTGCCGCACGGGAATGCGCACTTTGTTGACCATGACGCCGGAATCGCGCGACGGACCGCCGTTGGCGTCGTAGCGGACCTTCACGACGCCGGTGACCGGCCGTTCGGTGGCGGGGACGAGTTGGAGCCAATAATCCAGCACTTCCGGCTTCCACGGGCTACAAGCCGTAGATTGGGTGACTGCGAGACTGGACGTTCCCCCCTCAGCCTTCAGGATCAGTTCTTCCGGGCTGACGGTCAGCGTGCAGGGCGGCACGGGTGAATCGGCAAAGCTCCAGGTGACGGAGTAGTCCTGGTTCTCGGTTGAGATGACGGCGCCGGAGACGCGGATTGTCCAGCGGCCCGGATCCGGGACCTGTACTACCACCTGCTCAACGTTATCCCGTGTATTCCTGGCCGGTTGAGCGGGCGCGCCGGGATTGTCCGGATTCAGCGTCAGAGGGAGAACAGCGACGCCGCTGGGGCTGCTGACGGAAAGGTCCAGATCGTTCACTAGGGTGCGGGTTGCCCCGGCAACGGCGGGTGCGTCGGACCAGGCGATGAGCACACGCAGGGACTTTGTGCCGGCGGGAACATCGATTTCGTGGGTACGGGAGTCTCCCTGGGCCAAACGGCCGGCGGCATAGCGCGAGTTGTCGATCACCTCAACGGCCCGTTCGGCGTGAGGCAGTCCATAGCCGAAGGTGTAGTCGGGGCCGGGGTTTCCCAGGTCAGTCGCGGTGTTGAGGAGGATGGCCTTCAGCAGGTCGGCGGAGGGGCTGATGAAGCTGGCGCTTCGAAACCGCTCGATCAGAAGAGCCAGCAGTCCGGAGACGGCGGGTGTGGACATCGACGTGCCGCTCATCTCGGCGGTCGCGGACTTGAGACTGGTGGAGAGGACTTTGACTCCGAGTGCAGTCAGGTCGGGTTTCAGGCGTCCGTCGCGGGCCGGTCCGTAGCCGCTGAAAGCGCTGACAGCCTCGGATGAATCGACAGCGCCAACAGCGATGACGTTCTTGGCCGAGGCAGGGCGCGAGGTGGTGTAGAAGCCGCCTCGAGGCCCGATGGCGCACTTGTCATCATTCCGGTCGTTGCCCATGGCCATGACGACGGGCAGTTTTTCGTTCAGTACGAGCCGGTCAAGGTCGCGCTCCAATGTGCCATAACCGCCCTCGGTGTTGCAGTTGCCGAGTGCGTCGGCGATATAGCCACCCCAGGAGTTGGACGTCAGATCGACCCGTTCATTGCGGCGGGCCGAAAGCATCTTGGCGGCTACGTCGCCAGAAAAAGTGTATGAAAAGAGCAATGCTCCCGGCGCCAGTCCCTTGAGGGCGGGGTTGGTGGAACCGGAGGCGGCCAGAGTACCGGCAACGTGGGTGGCGTGAGCGCTGGCGGAGGCGCGATCGACGACGGTGAGGCGGTCGCGAAACTCGGTGTGGGCATCTACAGCGCCACCGTCCACAATGCCAGCGCGGACGCCCTGGCCGGAGAGCTGGTAGGGGCCGGCGTACAGGGCGTCGGCTTTGAGCAGGGAGGCCGAAGCGGCGTTGCTGAAGGTCCGGAAGGGAGCGGGGATGGACTCGACGGTCATGACCCAATTCAGCGCGGCGAGAGTTCGCACGGCGGTGAGGGGCACACGCAGGCGGATGCGCCTGAAATAGTCGTTGGAATCGAGCACTGTAGCGCCGAGGCGGGCGAGCGGGGCAGCGGTGGCGGAGAGGTCGAAGTCCTCGAAGACGGCGGCATCGACGTCAACGCTGGGCGCGGAGGGCGTGCCCGAACGTGCCCAGATCGGAGAGCGGCCGCCGCGCAGGTCCTCGCTGAGCTTGTCCTCCGGGTCAGGGACGGACGCCCTGAGGACGAAGCGGTAGCGGGAAGCGGGGGACAACTCGCCGGCCGGGTCCACTGAAGCCCAATAGCGGCCCGGGGCGACCGGTTCGAGGAGGCGGATGCCAGAGGCGGCTAGTTGAGCCCGGACCTGGGCCGACGGGGGCTGATCGAGGTCGACTTGGACGTACTGCCGGCTGGATGACCGGACAGGAACCTGGGCCGGGACGGAAAAGGTGAGGAGGAGAAAGCAGAGTTGGAGGCGCATGAGTTACCGGCCGTTGGACCATTATTACCGATTTTTGCCGTGCACGGAAAGCCCGTCACAGATTTCGCAAAATTATTTGCGTTTTGTTTTCAACAACTTGGAAAGATCCGGCTCACATTCGCTTGCGGGGCGGGCTAGAGTCCAGCCGTTGGTGGATGTCGCGGGGAGACGAAATGAGCAACACACGAAAGGGCGGAAGGAACAAGTTGAGGACGCCGGCGGCCGTGAAAAACGGCGGACTGGTGGAAGGAACGGAGGACGTAACAGGGCAGGAGGAGCCGAAAAAGAGGCGGAGGCGCTACACCAAAGCGAGGCGGATGCAGTTGCTGGACAAGATGCTGGGCCATTTTGAGGACCAGATCGACGGCGAAGCGCCGGTGTTTTCCAACGCGGAGGGCTACAAGATGCTGCAAATGCGCGCCGAGGACGAGGACGACCTGCCGACGGCGGTGAAGGTGGAGTGGGTGGAACCGGAGGAGTGATGAGAGCAAAGCGGTCCATCAGGTACAAGGCACTGCCCTCACAGCAGCGGTTCCACCGGTCGAAGGCACGGTTCAAGGGCTTCTCGGGACCCATCGGAAGCGGGAAGAGCCAGGCGCTGTGCCACGAAGCGATCCGGATGGCGTACTTGAACGCGGGAAGGACGGGGCTGATCGGGGCCCCGACCTTCCCGATGTTGCGGGACGCCACGCAAGCGGCGCTGTTCGCCATGATGCGGGAGAGCGGGATTCCGTTCGACTTCAACAAGGCGGAGAACACGGCGATGTTGAAGGACACCGCGTCCAAGATCATCTTCCGGCCGCTGGACGACTTCGAGCGGTTGCGGGGCACCAACCTGGCGTGGTTTGGGGTGGACGAGATGACCTACACGCCGCGCGAGGCGTGGGTGCGGCTGGAGGGGCGTCTGAGAGATCCGCAGGCGAGCCGGCTGTGCGGCTTTGGAGTTTGGACGCCGAAGGGGTTCGACTGGGTCTACGACCGGTTCATCCACAACCCCGTGGAGGGCTACGAGTGCATACAAGCCGCGCCGTTCGAGAACCGGTTTCTGCTGAAACAAGTGCCGGACTTCTACGAGCGGCTGAAGCACAGCTACGATGAGGGCTTTTTCGCCCAGGAGGTCCTGGGCGAGTACCTGAATCCAGGCGAGGGGTTGGTGTACCACGCCTTCGACCGGCGGCAGAACGTGGCCGAGGTGACGCGGGAGGTGACGCGCCCGTTGCTGTGGGCGCTGGACTTCAACGTAAACCCGATGTCGAGCGTGGTGGCGCAAGTGGATGAAGGGATGGTGAAGGTGCTGGACGAGATCGTGCTGACGAGAGCCAGCACGCGGGCGGCGTGCGAGGAGTTCGGGCGGAGGTATCCGAAGTGGCCGGAAGGCCTGGTGATCTACGCCGACGCCTGCGCGACGCACATGCAGACGGCGGGCACGACGGACAAGGAGATCATCGAAGACTTCTTCGACGATTTGGCGATTTGCGGCGCCGGGCGGAGGCCGGAGTACCGGATTCCAAAGAAGAACCCGCCGGTGCGAGACAGGGTGGGGCTGGTGAACGCGAAATTGAAGTCGGCGGACGGGGAGATATCGCTGCTGGTGCATCCGAAGTGCAAGGAACTGGTGGCGGATTTCGAGAGGGTGCAGTGGCTGGCGGGGACGAGCGAGATCGATAAGGCCCGCGACCCACGGCGAACGCACCTCAGCGACGCGCTGGGATACCTGATCTGGCAGGAGTTCCAGCCGCGGCAAACAGTTGGAGAACGCAGCCAGAGGCTGTTCTGGTGAGGGAGCGCAAAAACAGTGAAAGACATCAACAGGGAGCATCCCGAATACAAGGCATGGAAACAGATCTGGCCGCGGTACAGAGACCTGTACACGGGCGGGGAGCAGTTCACATCGAACGCTGACCGCTACCTGGTGCCGCGGCAGCGCGAGGCGCCGCAGGTCTTCTCAGAGCGGGTGAACCGGGCGTTCTACGAGAACTACATCGGCTCGATTATCGACTGGTACGCGGCGACGCTGTTCCGCCGGGAACCGCTGCTGAGCTACTCGGGCGACGACGAGACGGCGCGGCGGTACTTCAACGCGCTGTCGGAGGACTGCGACCTGCGGGGATCGACGCTGAGCGATTTCTTCCGGCGGCAGGTGATTGAGGCGCTGGTGATGGGCCGCAGCTACGTGGTGACGGACTTCCCGCGCAGCGAGCGGACGGCCGGCACGCGGGCCGAGGAGGAGGAGACGGGGGTATCGCGCGGGTATCTGTGCGAATACCCGGCATCGAGCCTGATCAACTGGCAGCGGGACGCTCGGGGAGAGTTCGAGTGGGCGGTGCTGCGGAGCGAGCGGCCGGTATCGGAGGCGGGCGGAGGCTGGGCGACGGAACGGCAGTGGGTGCGCTACGACCGGGAGCGGTACTGGATGTACCGGCAACTGGAGCGCGAAGGGGGACAGGGGGAAACGGAGGCTACCGGCAGCGGGAGGCACGGGCTGGCGGCGCTGAAGCAGGTGCCGGTGTTCGAGTTCTCGCTGGGCGATGGGATGTGGCTGATGAACAAGTCGGCGTCGCTGCAATTGGAGCACTTCAACAAGTCGAACGCTCTGGCCTGGGGCTTGACGATGGGGCTGTTCTCGATGCCGGTACTGTACACGGACCGCGAGTTCAAGCAGCCGATGGGGGAAAGCTACTACCTGCAGTTGGGCAAAGAGGACCGCTTCGGATGGACGGAGCCGGAGGGCAAGGTATTCGAGATCGCGATGCAGAACACGGACCGGCTGAAGGACGAGATCTACCGGGTCTGCTACCTGATGAGCCAGGCGGGCGGGGCGATGTCGAAGAACTCGGCGATGACAGGGCTGAGCAAGCAGCGGGACTACATGGTGACGCAGGAGGTCCTGCGGGGCTTCGGCGACAAGGTGAAGGACGCGCTGAAGCGAATCCTGCGGGCGCTGGCGGCGGCGCGTCGAGACGAGATCGGGATTGAGGTATCGGGGCTGGACGAGTTCGACATCGGCGAGTTCAGCAGCGAACTGGAGGACGCGCAGAGGCTGCTGGGACTAGGAATCCCGTCGCAGACGCTGCGGTCGCAGATCCAGAAGAAGCTGGCGTTGAAGTACCTGTGCGACGCCAGCCAGGAAGTGAAGGACCGGATTGCGCAGGAGATCGACGGCCAGGCAGGGTCGTGAGGCGAGTAAAGGAAAGGAGAAAACGGGATGGACGAACAGCAAGTAACGCAGCCGGGCCCGGCGGGGCATGCGGAAGACTGGCGAAGCGTGGTGCGCACGATCATCGGCGAGTACCTGACAGTGGAGCGGCGGCAGACCGAGCCGGCGCACAAGGCGGAACTCGAAGAGGAGCGCAAACGGCGCGAGCAACTGGAGCGCCGGGTGAACGAATTGGTGGAAGAGAACAAGCGCAACCGGCAGCGGGCCGAGGAGAGCGAGCGGAGCTCGCAGATCCGGGCGGAGCTGCAGCGGCTGGGCGTGGCCAAGGTGGACCTGGCGTACCGGATCGTGAAAGACGAGATCACGCGGGCGGACGACGGGAGCCTGGTGGCGCGAACGAGCGAGGGGGAGCGTGGTGTGCGCGAGTACCTGTCGTCGTTCGTGAAGGAAAACCCGGAATTCCTGCCGGCGCGAATGGCGGGCGGGAGCGGAGCCTCGAGCCCGCCGAGGAGCGGGACGCCGGGGCACGCGGCGGAACTGGAACGGATCCGGCCGGGCATGAGCCCGGAGGAGCTGCAACAGGTTCGCGAGCACATCTCTCAGGTGGCGGCTCAGAGCCTGAGGGGCGAGTGAGAGGCTGAGCGCGAGAAGAGAAAGAGAAAAGGAGAGAGACATGGCAGCAATTACTTCAGCCAACCTGGCGAATGCGATTGTGAAGCTGGTGGCGGTGGACGCTCTGCCGGCGCTGGCGGGGAACCTGGTGATGGGCAACCTGGTGACGCGGGACTTCGAGCCGACGCTGGCGCAGGCGGGCGACACGGTGAACGTTCCGATTCCGCCGACGATGTCGGCGAACAACATCGCCGAGGGCGGGAGCGTGGTGACGCAGAACCCGGACGTGGCCAACGCGCAGATCGTGCTGAACACGCACGCCGAAGCGACGTTCCAGATTCCGGACGTGACGAAGGTGATCGCGGTTCCCGACCTGCTGCGGCTGTACATGCAGCCGGCGATGATCGCGCTGGCGGAGAAGGTGGAGACGGACCTGCTGAACCAGTACGCTCAGTTCACGGCGAACACGCCGCTGGGCACGGGCGGATCGGCTCTGACGGAGTCCGCGATCGACGAGGCGGAGACGGCGCTGTTCAACGCGAAGGTGCCGGCGGCGGAGCAGAAGTACCTGGTGGTGGACGGCAGCGCGTATTCGCAACTGCGGCAGATCACGCGGTTCAGCGAGTACCAGACGGCGGGCGACGCCGGGCTGCGGGCGCTGGTGGACGGCAGCATCGGGCGGATCAAGGACTTCTACGTCTTCCGCTCGCAGTTTGTGAAGAAGACGGGCAGCGCGCCGGTGACCACGAACAACGTGGCGTTCGCCAGGAACGCGCTGGGCCTGGCGATCCGCCGGCTGGCGAAGCCGCTGGCCGGGACGGGGGCGATTGTCGAGTACGCCGAGTTCGGCAACCTCGGCATGCGGGTGACGATGAGCTACCAGCCCAACACGCTGGCGCAGCAGTTCACGGTGGACATGCTGTACGGCGTGGGCGTTCTGCGGAACGCCTTCGGCGTGCAGGTGCGGAGCTAGTCCGCTGGGGGCGGGCGCACAGCCCGCCCCCGATTTTTCTGAATTTGCGGAAGGGAGAGAGGGAATGGACCTGAAGCGATATTTCAAGAAGGTGAGCGAGCTGGAGAGCACGTTACCGGAGAAGGACGTGTACATCATGAGCCTGTCGACCGCGGACGGCGGCGTGGAAGGAGTGGTGACGCAGGCGCCGAAGCGGGTGGCGTGCCAACTGGTGACCGAAGGCAAAGCGCGGCTGGCGAGCGCCGATGAAGTGGAGATGTTCGAACTGGAGCAGGCCGAGCAGCGGTTGCGGAATGAGCACGCCGAGCAGGCCAAGCGGATCCAGGTGGAGTTGGTAAGGAGGCCCCTGGCGGGCTAAGGAGAACGAACATGGCATTGCTGGTAGACGGCGGCTTAAGCGGAATCGAGGAGATGAAAGCACAGGATTCGAGCGTGCTGGAAGTGGCCAGCGGCGAGGGCATCGACCTGGAGAGCAAGCTGAGGCTGGCGGAGCGGGAGTTGACGGCCGAGGTGGCCGGCTTCCTGCGGACAGAGGCGAAGGGCGAACCCGGACAGGTGGCGGCGAGTGAACCGCTGAAGCGGTGGCACGTGCTGCGGGCGCTGGAAGCCGTCTACCGCGATGCCTACTTCAGCCAGTTGAACGACCGTTACGGGCGGAGGTGGAAGCACTATTCGGAGCTGGCCGCCGAGCAGGGGCGGAGGTACTTCGAGGACGGTGTGGAACTGGTGAGCCGGCCGGTGAGGAGGCCGGCCCACGTGGATTGGAGACTGGGAGAGGGGACGCTGGCGGCGGCGACGTACTGGCTCCGGACGACTTGGCTGGACGCCGACGGGCGGGAGAGCGCGCCGAGCCTGGAGCAGGTGGCGAGTTCGCCGCTGCCGCATTCGCTGACGGTCAGGGCGCTGTTCCCGCCGGACGGCGTGACGCACTGGAACGTGTACGCGGGCGGACAGCGAGAAAACGCCGGGCTGCAAAACCAGACGCCGCTGAGAATGGAAGAGGAATGGATGGTACCGCCTGGCGGCCTGGTGACAGGGCGGCCGGCGGGGGACGGCCAGGCGGCGGACCGGGTGGTGCAGCGAAGCGGCCTGCTGAGGAGGGGGTGAGCGATGAGATACACAACCGCCGGAGCGGTGAACCACTTCCGGGGATTGCTGGAAGCCGACAACGGCCTGGGAGCGAGCGTGGAGGCGTTGAAGGACGCCTACGGCGAGCAGGGGGCGGCGATTCCCGACACGGAAGCGGTGTTTCTGAAGGCGCCGCCGGAGTTGCACGAGAGGTCGGGGGCGCTGAGGTACCCGGTGATACACGTTTACTGCGAGCGGCTGGAGAGCAGCGACAGCGAGCGGTTGCGGCGCATGGCCGGGCGCATGCGGCTGGTGACGGAAGTGCGGGTGTCGCAGGACCGGCTGGAGGGGATCACGGAGCGGCTCCACTTGTGGGTGGACGCTCTGCGTGACGTGTTGGAGCGGAACAGCGGCTGCGCCGGGGGAGGAATGTACCTGGAGAGCGGGTACGAGGTGACGGTGGATGCGGTGAAGAAGGGCGGGCTGCACTACCTGCAGTCAGCCAGGATCGCGTGTTGGGCGCTGATGAATTAGCGACAGGGACGGGAAAGAAACATGGCTTGCTATATCTCAACAAGACAAAACCGGTTTTACGCTTCGCTGGAGGCGACCTACGGGCAGGCGGCGGCGATGACCGCCGGGCAGCGCTTCAGCGCGGTGAGCCTGAAGGCGCGGCAGGTGTTTGAAAAGCCGCTGAGACGAGACAAAACAGGGACGAGGACGCAACAGCCGGTGGCGGGCGAACTGCGGCGGCGGACAGGATTCGACCTGACCACCTATCTCTATGCGCGAGAGACGGGACAGACGCAGCCGCGGTATTGGCCGCTGGTGCAGGCGGCGCTGGGCGGATCGCCGAAGTCGCACATGGGCGGGCTTTCGGTGGTAACGGTAAACGGAGCGCTGACGGGATTTGCGGCGGCGCACGGGCTGGCGCCGGGGGACGCGGTGACCGTGGGCGGAGAGATCCGCATCGTGGCGGCTGTGCCCGATTGGCAGACAGCGGTATTGAGCGCGCCGCTGGCGGGACCGGGGACGACGGGCGGCGCGTTGAGCTACGGGCTGGCGCCGGAACTGGCGGGCGTGACGCTGCACGAGCGGTGGTCGCCGGCCGGCGCGGCGCAGCGGATGCTGGCGGGAGCAGTGGTGGACGAGCTGGAGTTTCGAATCAACGGCGATTTCCACGAGTTGGGCTTCCGGGGGCAGGCGGCAGACCTGCTGGACAACGCCAGCTTCGAGGCGGGCGCGGCGGGACTGCAGTCGTTCCCGGCCGAGCCGGCGGTGGCGGAACTGATGGAGAGTCCGATACCGGGGCACATGGGCCAGGCGTGGATCGGGAGCGCGCCGGGCAGGATGTACACGTTGAGTTCAGCGGTGATCCGCTTGAAAAACAACGTGGACCTGCGAGCGAAGGACTACGGCTCGGTGCTGCCGCGGTGCATCGTTCCGGGCGACAGAGAAGTGACGGTGGACCTGGAGGTCTACAGCCAGGACGGAGCACTCTACGACGAGATCCTGCAGGCGGCCAAGACGCGCACGCCGTTGCCGCTGATGGTGCAGATGGGCGAGCGGGAGGGGCAGATGTGCGCAGTGTGGATGCCGAACCTGATCCCGGCGGTACCGGAGCTGGACAACCGCGAGGCGAGGCTGCTCTGGCGGCTGAAAGGCTCGGCGGCGGTCGGAACAGCGGAGGACGAAGTTTATGTCGCTTTCGGTTGAGGCGGTGAGGTGGCAGAGCAGCGAGTGGGCGGAATCGCAGAGCGTGCCGGGGGTGCGGCTGCGAGTGGCTCGGCTTTCGCTGGCAGGCAGGGCGGAGATCGCCCGGCGGGTGAGATCGCTGCTGGCGGAATTGGAATACAAGGCCGCCGGAGAGAGCGCCGAGGACCGGCTGGAGGCGGCCGTGCTGGAGGCGCGGATCGACCAGACCTACGTCGAGTGGGGGCTGCTGGAGGTTTCCGGACTGGAGATCGACGGCGCGCCGGCGACCGTGGGCGCGCTGGTCGAGCGCGGTCCGGAGAGCCTGGCACAGGAAGCGGCGCGGCTGGTGCGGCGGCAGTGCGGGCTGACGGAGGACGAACGAAAAAACTGATCCTCGCATTCCACTTCCATATGTCGAACCCGGCCGGGTGGAGGTGCGAGGAGTGCAGACGGCAGGAGATGGAAGCCAGGCGCGGATGCGGTTTCGCGGGCCTGGAGGCGGCGGGAGTGGTGTGGGGCCGGGGAGAGGTAGTGAGCCGGCGGTGCCCGCGCTCGGTGGTAAGCGGGGAGAGCCTGTCGTGGTTGGAGCTGTTCGGAGCACGGCGGTGGGCGGGGGAATTGAGCGCGCGCGACGCGGAGGCGATGGCGGTGCTGGAGAGGGAGATGGAAAGGGTGCAGCATGAACTGGAACGAGAGTGAGCCGATTCTGGAGAAGGCGGTGAAGGCGGCGGCGGGGGAGCGCCGCTTCCAAGCGGCAGAGGTATTGCCGTTGGTCATCAAAGCGCAGACGGCAACAGGGGAGATACCGGCGGAGAAGGCGTTTGGGGGGGCGACGGGGCTCACTTTGCCGTTGCCGCTTCCAGCCTCGGGGGCGTTGAACGCGGTGGCTGGCGGGAACGGAGCGGCGGGGTGGCTGTCGTGGCTGAATCCGATCGCCGGAGGCATCGCGGGGCTGTTCAGCCGGGGCGGCGAGGCGCCCGAGCCGGTGTTGACGCCGTATGTGCGGCCACCGCGGCAGCAGTACGAAGCGGGCTTCGGCGAGCGGTCGGCGCAGGCGGTGCGGATGGCGGACCGGGATGAGCGGGGAGTGTCGCGCGAAGTATCGGAGAGAGCGGCAAGGCAGGTGGTGGTGCAGGTGCAGGCGATGGACAGCCGGTCGTTTCTGGACCACACGGGGGAGATCGCCGAGGCGGTGCGGCGGGCGCTGCTGGAGAGCGAAGGGTTGACAGCCACGTTGGGAGACTTGCGAGGGTAGACGATGTCACAGTTCCCGATGTTGAAAACAGGCGCGGCGGCGCAGTATCCGCTGGAGCGGGAGAGCCGGCGCGGCGTGCGGGTGATGCGGTTTCTGGACGGCTCGGAGCAACGCTACGCGGCGAGGAAGGAGCGGCGGCGCTGGGTGGTGCGAGTGGACCAGTTGGACGAAAGGGAAGCAGCGGCGTTGTCCGAGTTTGCGCGGAGGTACTTCGAGACGCTCGAACGATTCGCGTTCACCGACCCGGCAGACGGGAGCGTGCATCCTCAATGCGTGCTGGAGGGCGAGAGGCAGACGGTGCTGGCCGGAGGGGAGTGGAGATTCGGCACGACGCTGGTGATCGCGGCAGAGGAGGGATGAGATGAGGCACTACCCATTGCTTGGACGCGGAGGGGCGGCGCAGTATCCGCTGGCGCGGACGCGGGAGTGGCGGCTGCCCCAGGCGGAGAGCCCGGGAGGAGAGATTTGGAGGACGACGGACGCGACGGCGCGGAGGGCGAGGTGGGAGCTTCGGTACCGGGACTTGTCGCTGGAAGAGGCGGCGGCGATTGAAGCGCTGTTCTCAGAGACCAAGGGCGGATTAGGGACCTTTCTCTTTCTGGACCCGCTGGACAACCTGATCCGGTCGAGCACCGACTTGACGGCGGCGGCGTGGCAGAAGGACCCGATGGTGGCGGTGACGCCGGGGAGCGAGGGTTTCACGGTGACCAACGGGGCGCAGGCGGCGGGAGGCGTGTGGCAGGCAGTGCCGCTGCCGGCGTCCGGAGCATACAGTCTGAGCTGCCGCGTGCGAGGGGTGGGGGAGGCGCGGCTGGCGGTGGGCGGAGTGGGGAGGAGTTTCGTGGTGGGGGCGGAGTGGAGCAGGGTGCACATTCTGGCGGACACGCTGGCGCAGGCCGAGACGACGACGGTGAGGATATCGACGCCGGCGGGCGGCAGCATGGAGGTGGCGGAGCCTCAACTGGAGGCACAGGCCTGGCCCTCGCCGTACAAGGCCACGACGGGGCGCGGGGGCGTGTACGAAGCGGCCCGCTTCGCGCAAGAGGGTCTGACGACGACGATGGAAGCGCCGGGGCGAATCGCGATGCGGGTGGTGGTGGAGAGCAGGCTGGCGGGGTAAAGGAACCATGGGCATACACGATCAGAAGCGTCAGGAGATGTTGGACACGCCAGTGCTGCTGTTTGAGTGCACACTGGCGGACGGCGCCATCGAACGGTGGGCGAGCCACAGGGTGGCGGCCGAGGGGCATGCCTACGAGCCGCGAGTGCTGGAACACGGCGGATTCGACCTGCGGCTGGCGGGGGAAGAGGGGATCGACGCGGGGTCGCGGTTCACGGTGGCGCTAGCGAACGTGGACGGGCGGATCTCGCAGTTGGACCGGAGCCCGGGATGGAAAGGGGCGAAGCTGCGGGTGCGGTTCGGCTTCTTCGACGTAGAGACGGGGTTGCCTGTTTCGGAGTTGACGGCGGTGTTTCTGGGGACGGCGAATCCGGTGGATGAGCTGACAGAGACAAAGGCGCGGCTGAGTTTCATGAACCGGCTCAGCCTGCAACGGCTGACTGCACCGGCGGTGCGCGTGCAAAGCCGCTGCCCGTGGCGATTTCCGGCGACAGAAGCGGAGCGGGTGGAGGCGCGCGACGGAGGGCGGTACACATCGTTCTACAGGTGCGGCTACAGCGCCGGGCTGGTGGGTGGAACGGGCAGTTTGAACGGCGGGGCGCCTTTCACCGAGTGCGGAAGGACTCGCGCGGATTGCGAGGCGCGGGGGATGTTCCGGCAGGCGGGGCGGTATGGGGGGTTCGCATTCATCCCTGAGGGCGGTGTCGCGGCGGCGCGCGTGAACGACGCGGCGCCGGTGGTGTACGGAACGGCGTGGATGACGGCGCCGGTGGTGTTTTCGAGAAACGACGGCAACCTGACGCACTGCGAGGTGCTGCTGGGGATGGGGCCGGTGGCGGGAGTCCAAAAGGTGATCGCCAACGGCGTGGAACTGGGGCTGGGGCAGGCCGGGCGGGACATGGGGGCGACGGGCTGGTACAACGTCCTGAGCCTGGGAGAGCGCAACGGGGGGTTCAACCTGGACTTCGCCGACGGTCAAGGAAACGCGCTGGGGGACCCGCACGGGAGCATGGCGTGCCTTTCGGTGGTGGTGCCAAACAAGCTGGTGACGGGAGGGAACGCCCCGAAGGTGGAGGTGCTGCTGGACGGGCAGGTGCTGCCCAGGTACGCGGCGGACAGGACTGGATTGCCGGCGGCGTTCACCAAGAGCCCGGCATGGGTGCTGCTGGACATGCTGCGGCGATCGGGCTGGGAAGAAGGCGAAATCGACGTGGCGAGTTTCGCGGAGGCGGCGGCGTATTGTGAAGAGTTCGTGGATGCCGCGACGCCGCAGGGGACTGTGGTGCGGACACCGCGCTTTGAGGTAAACCTGGCGCTGACACAGCGCAAGAGCCTGAGCGAGATAGTACGAGGGATCCGTACGGCGGCATCGATGATGCTGACGGTGGACGGAGCGGGGCGAATCGCGCTGCGGCCGGAGACGACGCTGGCACGGCAACAGCCGGGGCGGAGCGCGGTAACCAACGCGACGATGCCGTTGGCCGGGGGATGGCCGGCATACGAGTTCGGCGACGGGACGAACGGCACCACCGGGATTCTGAGACGGGACAACGGGGCATCGACCTTTCGAATCTGGCGCAGACCGGGCAGCGAGGTGGCGAACAGGCTGAGCGTGGAGTTTCAGGACGCGTTCAACCAGTACCAGAGGGACAGCCTGTCGCTGGTGGACTTCGACGACACCGCGGCGCAGGGCTGCGAGACGGCGGGGACAAGCGGGGCGCTGGGACTGCCGCATTTCGACCAGGCGGCGCGAATACTGAGACTGCAGATCCAGAAGAACACACGGGGCAACCACTTCGTAGAGTTCGACAGCAGCGTGCAGGCGATTGGAGTACGGCCGGGGGACCTGATTACGGTCACCCACGCCAGGGAGGGCTTGGACCGGGCGCTGTACCGGGTGCTGCGAATGACACCGGGGCTGAACTACGAGCGGGTGAAGCTGATCGCGCAACGGCACGAAGACGGATGGTACGAACTGGCGGCAGGGATCAAGCAGGAGTGGCGGCCAACCGACGGCGCACCCGGGGCGGCGCGGCCGCTGTGCGGGCGGGTGCTGGGAGCGGGCGGCGAGCAGCAGTTCGAGATTACCGAGACGGCTTTGGGGGAAGGCTCGGCGGCGTTGACGGTGAGGTTCACGCCGCCGGGCCGGGCGGCGTTGAGCGCGCCGGCGGCGCCGGTTGTGGGGTTGACGCCAGAGGTCCGGGCCACGGGAGGGACGTTGGCGGCCGGGACCTACTGGTATGCGGTGAGCGGGGTGAACGCGGATGGGGAAGAGTCGACGTTATCGTTCACAGCAAGGGCGGAGGCGCCGGCTGGAGTAACGACGGCGAGCGTGGCGGTACCGGACATCCGGTGCGGCAGAGGATCGCAGACGATGCGGGTGTACCGCGGGGATCAACCGGGACGGCTGCTGCGGATCTTCGAGGGCGCCGCGACGGACACTTTCCTGGACACGGGGCTGGCGGCGCAACTGGCGCCGCCGCCGGACGCGAACTTCGACCATGCGCGGTTCCAATGGCGGTATGAGCTGGTTCCGCAGACGGCGGCGGGAGTATTCGACGCGACGGGAATCGGCAACGCGGCGATGGGACTGGTTCCGAATGAATACACGGGCGCGGCAGTGCGGATCATGAGTGGGCACGGGGCCGGTCAGGAGCGAACGGTGGCCAGCAATACGGCGACGCGGCTCGAAGTGTCGCCGGGGTGGAGCGTGGCGCCGGATGCGACGAGCCGGTTCACGGTGGCCGAAGCCGGGTGGCGGCCGGGGGGCATCACGAGATCGGACTCGCTGGAGATGGTGGTCCCGTACAGGGAGCTGCAGACGGTTCAAGTGACGGGTGTGCCGGTAAATGCGCTCGGCGTGGAAGGCGGATTGGAAGAGGCGCTGGTCACGCGCAAGGAACTGACCGGGGGTGGAGGGGCCGCCGACACGGGAGTGCCATGCGCGCCGTCGTTCGGATTGTCGGCGGCCGGAGGCGGAGAGATCGAAGTGGGCGGGATTGGCTTCGCGAGAGCGGAGAACACGCGGACGATCGAGGCGGCGACGCTGACGCTGCACTATTGGGACGAACTGGCGAGTCCGAGCGGGCTGGCGTTGGGGGGAGCCGTGGGAGCAAACGACACGGCGCTGGTCTGGAGCGCTTTGAGCGGCGTAGCCGTGGCGGACCTGGTCCAACTAGGAGGGGAACTGGTTCGAGTGCTGGAAGTGACCGGCAGTGGGCTGGGATGCGTGGCGGAACGCGCGGTGCATGGAACACTGGCGGCGAACCATGGGGCGGGAACGACGGCGTACGCGCTGGCGAGACATACGGCGGTGCTGCCGTTCCCGCGGGGGTTCTTCGGGAGCCCGGCAAGCGGGAGCTACCTGCAGCGGCTGTCGCTGAAGAGCGCGAGGGTGGCGGCGGCAGAGATGTTCGTCACCAACAGCTACGGGTCGAGCCCGACGGCGGCGCGGGCGTACACGATGCTGCTGGCCGGCGGGCTGCGGACGATGTCGGGCGGACAGTATTCGATCCAATACGACGGAGCGCTGGCGGTGATGGACATGGTAGCGCCGCCGATTGTGGTGGAGCAGGCGTGCGCGGTGCGTGATGTGAGCGCGGCGGTTGGGAGCGCGCCGCTGGTGGAGCCGGTGGTGTTGCGGGTGCGGGTGGACGGAACACCGTATTGCGACCTGACCATCGCGGCGGGGATGCAGAACTCGGCCGTAGTGGATGGATTCGGGAAGCGTCCGATTCCGGAAGGGGCGAAGCTGACGGTGTCGGTGGTTTCAGTTGGACTGGCGGCGGGAAGCTTCCCCGGCAGGGACTTGACGGTCACGTTGCGGCTGTGAATCACGGCTCTTGCCGGATTGACGGACGGTCTAGCGGCGGCGGAAGAGCGACAGGGCCGCCAGACCGGCGCCCATCAGCGCGAGGGTGGAGGGTTCAGGAATCTCGCCTAAAGCCGCGTCGTACAACTGGAAGGCATGGTGGTTGCCGTTGTTGTACCACCCGCCGCTGTCGAACGGATCGATGTCTTCAAGGCCCGCAGAGGTCGCGTTGGCTCCAGTGGTCTGCCAGTAGAAGTTGGCACGGGCCGTGGTGGAGAGGGGACCATTGTGCAGCCCAAGCCAGTAAGTACCTGCTCCGAGCGCAAGCGTGCCGGTGTTGATGTCGAATCGCCACTGTGTATACCCACCGAAGGCATTGGGACCCTCATTGACGGGGGTCACCGCCGCGCTGCCTGAGTACAAGACGGCCCCAGGAGCCCCGGCGACATCGTTGTATACCCTCCAGGTGATGCTGCCCGCGTAACCAGTCCCCCCGGATGGGAAGGCCCAGAAGCGGATCGCTTCGATGTTGGCCGGCGAGGCCAGTGTGAAGTCCTCGGCCTGAATCCACTGGGTGAACTCATTTCCACTAGAACTGTTCGGCGCGCCGTTGTCGTAGATGAGCGCTGCTTGGGCGGAGATCGCCAGCAAAAAAGTGACTGGCAGAATGGTAAACCTATTGATTCTCAAGAGTGCCCTCCTCGGCTCTTCAACACGCAGCATGGGGTGCATCATGCACTCCTCCCCATGACTGCCGCTCGAATTAGTCTAAAGCATCTTGATTCGCCGGACAAGAACTTTTTCGCGGGGCTTTTTCGCGGGGCACTGGAAGATAGCCGGTAGGTGAAGCTGGTGGTGTACCGGGGAAACACAGCGGAGCCCGCAGGCTGCTGAGGATGGGATATTGGGGCGCGTGGTGGGATTTGAACCCACGACATCCAGAACCACAATCTGGCGCTACTACCGACTGAGCTACACGCGCCGCAACATCCACATTTTAGCAGAGAGGCGCCGCGAGCGCAGGGGCGCGAGCTGTGTGATTGAATAGACTCATGGCAGAAACGGCAATCTTAATCGCGAACGGGGACCTGCGGCTATCGGCGAACCAGACCTGCTGGGCGGCGCAGAACGAGGTGGAACAGAAGGTGACGGAAGCGGTGCGGGGCTTCGGGTTCCAGGTGGAGCGCGGGCATCCCTACGACGAGGCGAAGCAGCACGGCTTCATTGACAGCCAGAGGTACGGCATGGAGGTGTTCCGCAACATCCCTCAGACGGCGCCATTGATCGTGGTGGAGGCGGTGTGGCAGTACAGCCATCACCTGTTGCACGGACTGTACACGCACCAGGGCCCGATTCTGACGGTGGCCAACTGGAGCGGCCAATGGCCGGGGCTGGTGGGCATGCTGAACCTGAACGCCTCGATGACGAAGGCGGGCATCCCGTACTCGACGTTGTGGAGCGAGAGTTTCGACGATGAGTTCTTCCTCAGCGGCTTGAAGCGCTGGCTGAATGGCGAAAAGCTCGTGCACGACACCAGCCATGCCAAGCCGCTGGGCACGTACAAGCTCCCAAAGCAGGCAGAAGAGACGGGCGCGCAGATGGCGCGGGAGCTTTACCGCAACAAGTCGATCATGGGCGTGTTCGACGAAGGCTGCATGGGGATGTACAACGCGATCATCCCGGACGAGCTGCTGCACAGAACGGGCGTATTCAAGGAGCGGCTGTCGCAGTCGGCTCTGTACGCCGAGATGCAGATGGTGGATGACAGCGAGGCGCAGGCGGTGCGGGACTGGCTGGAGTCCAAGGGCATGAAGTTCAAGACCGGCCCGGTGCACGAGACCGACCTGACCGACGCGCAGGTGTTGGACCAGTGCAAGATGTACATCGCCGCGGTGCGCATCGCCGACGACTTCGGCTGCGACACGGTGGGCATCCAATACCAGCAGGGGCTGAAGGACCTGGCACCGGCCTCGGACCTGGTGGAGGGGCTGCTGAACAACGTCGACCGCCCGCCGGTGGCGTCGCGCGACGGCGCGCGCGTGCTGTATGAGGGCAAGGCGCTGCCACACTTCAACGAGGTGGACGAGTGCGTCGGCCTGGACGCGCTGGTGACCAATCGCATCTGGACGAAGCTGGGCTACGATCCGGAGACGACGCTGCACGACGTGCGCTACGGCGAGGAGTACAACGGCGAGTACGTGTGGGTGTTCCTGATTTCGGGCTCGGCGCCGCCGCAGCACTTCATCGGCGGCTACGCGGGCACGGTAAGCGAGCGGCAGCCGGGGATGTACTTCAAGATGGGCGGCGGAACGGTGAAGGGCATCTCCAAGCCGGGCGAGATCGTGTGGAGCCGGGTGTACGTGGACGCCGGCATCCTGAAGGTGGACCTGGGACGCGCGAAGGTAGTGGAACTGCCGGCTGAGGAGACCGAGCGGCGCTGGCGGGCGACGACGCCGCAGTGGCCGATCATGCATGCGGTGACCTACGGGGTGACGCGCGACCAGTTCATGGCGCAGCACAAATCGAACCACATCAACGTGGCCTATGCGCCTTCGGCCGCGGACGCCAACAAGGCGCTGGCGGTGAAGGCGGCGATGCTGCGGGAGATGGGGCTGGAAGTGAACATCTGCGGAACGCGGCACGGCCTGGAGTAACGGTCTGAAGTAGAATTGTTGGTTCGAGGGCCGCCGGCGGCGGCCCCTCTTCGTGCACGGAGGTACATCCCTTGCGAGTTGGAATGATCGGAACGGGCGCCATCAGCCACAAGCACGCCCTGGCGTACGCGAACATCGGCTACAAGATCACGGTCTGCACGGACGTCTACGCTCCGGCGGGCGAGAAGTTCGCCGAGCAATACGGTTGCAAGTTCGTGCCGACCTACGAAGAGGTTTGCAGCCATCCGGAAGTCGACTACGTGGACGTGTGCACTTTCCCGGATTTCCGCCTGCAGCCGATCGAGATCGCGGCAAAGCACGGCAAGGCGATTCAGGTGCAGAAGCCGATGTCCACGAACGTGGAGACGGCGCGAAAGATGATTGAGACGGCGACAGCGGCCGGCGTGGTGCTGGGGGTGGTCAGCCAGCACCGCTTCGACGATTCGACGATATTCGTGAAGAGGGCGATCGCGGAAGGGCGGCTGGGCAAGATCCTGCAGGCCGACGCGTATGTGAAATGGTGGCGGAACGAGGCCTACTACAGCCGGCCGATCAAGGGCAGTTGGGAAGTGGAAGGCGGCGGGGCGCTGATCAACCAGGCTGTGCACCAGGTGGACGTCCTGCAATACCTGGTGGGCGGCGTGGCCGAAGTGTTCGGCTACTGGCAACTGCATGCGCGGCACAAGATCGAGAGCGAGGACGTAATCTGCGCGCTGATGAAGTACCGCGGCGGCGCGACGGGCGTGCTGCAGGCGTCGACGGCGATCTGGCCGGGCTACAGCGAACGGATCGAGATTCACGGGACCAAGGGCACCTGCGTATTCACGGGCGACAAGCTGACGGCGTGGGACGTGGAGAACGACGCGGGCGAGGCGGCTCCGGTGGAGAAGGATGTGATGAGCGGATCGTCGGACCCGATGGCCATCTCGCTGACGCCGTTTGAGCGCCAGTTCACCGACTTCGGCGACGCAGTGAAGGCCGGCAAGCCGCCGCTGGTCAGCGGCGAAGAGGGATTGCGGGCGCTGGAAATTGTCATGGGCGTGTACGAGAGCTGCCGCACGGGGCAGGCGGTGAAGCTCTAGAAGCACATGAGCTGGACCGAAGTCCGCATCCCAGCAACGAGCGCCAACCTCGGCCCGGGCTTCGACGCCCTGGGCATGGCGCTGAGCATCTATCTGGAGTGCCGCTTCCGGCCGTCTGAGGCGCTCGTCATCCGGCCGCTGGGGCGCGACGCGGAGATGATCTCGACGGGTGCGGACAACCTGATCTGGCAGACGGCGCTACAGGTCGCCGAACACACCGGCCGCCCGATGCCGAACATCGAACTGGTGGTGAACAACGACATTCCGATCGGCAAGGGCCTGGGCTCGTCGGCAGCCGCGCTGGTGGCGGGCGTGGTGATCGCCGACGAAATTCTCGGCCTGGAGTGGGACCGTCACAAGATTCTGGACGAGGCGGCGCGCATCGAGGGCCATCCGGACAACGTCGCCGCGGCGGTGCTGGGCTCGATTGTGGCCAGCGCCATCGACTCGGAGGGCATCACGCGAGCGGTGCGGCTGCAACTGCCGGCGCGCTACGGAGTGGCGATCATCGTGCCGGACTTCATCCTGCCGACCTCGGAGGCGCGGGCGGCGCTGCCGGCCACCTATTCGCGGGCGGATGCGGTGTTCAACATCCAACGCTCGGCGTTGCTGATCGCCGCCATGCTGACGCAGACCACGGACGCATTTCACGAAGGGCTGATGGACCGGTTGCACCAGCCCTACCGGGCGCGCCTGGTGCCGGGGTTGAGCGAAATGCTGGAACTGCGCGCGGAGGGGCTGCTGGGCTGCGCGCTGTCGGGCGCGGGCCCGTCTGTGCTGGTGTTTTACGAGCGCGGCAACGAGCAGGTATGCGAGCTGATGCGCGACATCTTCCGCGCGCACGGCCACCTCAGCGAGATCCTGTGGTCGCACATCCCGGACCACGGCTACGACCTGCTGCAAGGGCTGTAGTCGTAGAATAGCTGTCAGCCATGGCAAAACCAGTTCAATTTGAGGTCGAGTGCCCGTGCTGCGGGGCGACGTTGAAGATCGACCCTGAAGTGAAGGCGATCATCAGCCATAAAGAGAGGCCGGTGGCGCGGACGCTGGAAGACATCAGCACCGGCGTGGCCAAGCTGAAGGGCGCGGAGCAGCGGCGCGAGGAGGCGTTCCAGAAGTCGTTCGAGCAGATGAAGTCGTCGAAGGACGTGCTGGCGCGCAAGTTCGACGAACTGCTGAAACAGGCCAAGGAAGACGATCCGTCCAAGCCGCCGCCGAAGCCGCTGGGCCTGGAATGAGGATGGGAGAACCGCTGCTCCGGGGTATTGCCGGAGTGGTGCAGACGCCGTTTGACAGTGGCGGGCGGCTCGACGAAGCAAGCCTGCAACGGCTCGTGGGGTCGGCCGTGGAGAGTGGCGCCAACGGATTCCTGGCTCCCGCCGTGGCGAGCGAGGTGGGCGCGCTGACCGCCGCGGAGCGCGAACGCATCCTGGAGATCGTGCTGGCAGGCGCCGCGGGGCGCATACCGGTGCTTGCCGGCGCATCGTCGGCGGATTGGATGGAGTGCGTCCGGCACGGACGCGCCGCGGCGGCGCAGGGCGCGTCGGCCTACCTGGTGGCGGTTCCCGGCGAGATCTACGGGGCGCCGGAGCGCGCCGTGGAGTGGTTCGCCAATATCGCCGCGCGCGTCGATCTGCCGCTCATCGTGCAGGACCTGGAGTGGAACGGCGGCGGGCTGCCGGTGGCGTTGATCGCCGAGATGGCGGAGAAGATCCCCACCCTGGCGGGCGTAAAGATTGAGACTGTACCGGCGGGACCGAAGTACACGCAGGTGCGCGAGGCTGTGGGCCGAGGATTCTTCATCGCCGGAGGCTGGGCGGTTCCGCAGATGATCGAGGCGCTGGACCGGGGCGTGGACGCGCTGATGCCGGAATGCTCCATGATCCCCGTGTATGCGCGCATCTACCGGCTGTACGGGTCGGGCGAACGCGCGGCGGCGCTGGCGCTGTTCCGGCGGCTGCTGCCGGTGCTGGCCTACTCGAACCAGGAACTCCGCACCTCGATCGCGTTCTTCAAGCGGCTGCTGGTGCGCAAGGGCATCTTCAAGACCGGGGCGATGCGCGGCCAGCCGTTCATGTGGGACGCGCACAACGAACGAATCGCGGAGGAGTTGATCGATCTGTATCTCGACCTGGAGCGCGGCGCGGCGCGGTCATAGCCGCTTCAGACAGGCGCGCGCGGGCGCGCCATCGGCGCCGGGGATGGAGAGCGGCAGGCAGATCAGCTCGTAGTTGCCCGGCTCGACGCGGCTGAGGTCAATGCCTTCGATGACCCACACGCCGGCGCCGAGCAGGATCTCGTGAGTCTCCACCAGGTCCTGTTGAAAGCCGCCCACCGAGAGATAGTCGATCCCCACGGTTTTGACGCCGCACGCCACGATGGCCGCGGCGGCCTCCTTGGAGACGTAGACGAACTCCTCCACGAAATGCGGCTGCCGCAGGTGCAGGGTGGAGTTGCGGGTCTTGAAGAGCAGACGCGCGCCGGCTTCAAGATCGGAGGGAATGTCGGCGGCGCGCACGGCCCGCGGGTCGTGCACCTCGATGACCCGCGCGGCGCCGATCATCGCCTCGAACGGAACGGATCCGATATCGGCGCCGGCGGCGATGAAGTGCCTGGGCGCGTCGACGTGCGTGCCGGTATGGGCGCTCATGTTCAGGCGGGTCAGGTTGTAAGGGTCGCCGCGCTCCAGGAACATGGTCTGCTCAATGCGCACGGCGTCATCGCCGGGCCAGACCAACATGCCGGAAGCGAGGGGCGTGGAGATGTCGATCCAGCTCATCTCAGCGTTCCGGCAGCTCGCCGAGGGGGCGCCAGTAGATGTTGCGGAAGGCCACGGGACCGTGGTCGCCCTGGATCATCAGGGGATTGGCGGCAGCTTCGGGGATGGGCATGTGGGAGCGGGTGGGGTTGGGCGCCTCGACGTTGTCCTGAATCATGATGCCGTTGAAGACGACGCGCAGGAAGCGCGCATTCTCCACCTTCTTGCCGGCGGCGTCGAAGCGCGGGGCGCGGAACCAGATGCGATAGCTCTGCCACTCGCCGGCGTTGCGCATGGCGTTGACTCGCGGGGCCGAGCCGCCTTTGGCCTTGCCGTTGACCCACTCATGGTAGACGGCGCCGCAGTCGCCGGTGGTGGGATCGGCGACACCGAAGCTGTCGAGAATCTGGATTTCGTAGAGGCCGTGCAAGTAGACGCCGGAGTTGGCGCCCCGCGGGATCAAGAACTCCAGGTAGAGCTCGATGTCGCCGAACTTATCGTCACTGACGAAGTTCTGGGTGCGCCCGGCCTTGCCGTTGATCATGCGGTCGCCGCTGTCACCGGTAAAGGAGAGGGCCTTGGGCGAGTACATGCGGTCGAAGCGGATGCCGCGCGCGGCTACCCATTCATGCGGTTTGGAAGGATCCAGCGCGTGCCAGCCCTTCAGGTCGATGCCGTTGAGCAGCGGCTTCCAGCCGGGGTCGGTGAGGAACGGCGGGTCCTGGGCGGAGACGCACAGAGCGGCGAAAAGCAGCGGAATCAGGCTGAGGCGAATCATGCCGCCATTATTTCACGGAAGCCGGCGCGGGCTCGGGCAGGGGAAAGACGACGGGCACGACGTAATAGGGGGTTGCCTGAGCGGGGTCGGGGTGGAACCATCCGGTGCGTTCGGTGTTGAGCGCCTCGAAGTAATACTGCAGGTCCCAGCGAACATCCAACTCTTCGCCAGGGATGATAAAGAGGGCGCGTTGTGCTGGAGCGTCCATGGTCTTCCACTGGACCAACTGGTTGAGAGGCCGGTAGTGCAGACGAACCGTGCGGACGTGCGTGGGCGGATAGACGGCGAGGGACAATTGCAGCGGGCGGCCGGTTTCGACGCGCTTCGGCGGAGTGTGCTCCAACGCGGGGCAGCTCAAGGGCATGGGCCACCGTGCGGGCGCCGAGGGAGGTCGTGCAGCCTGGAGGAGCACGCCGCTGTATCGCCATTCCCCTTCCGGCATGACGATGTCGAGAACACCTCCGGCGGCCGTGCCGGTACGCTCCTCAGCCGAGCCGTCGGGCGTCAGAAGCAGGATGCGATAGTCGCCCGCGGCCGTCTTCACGCGGAACACCTGCGCGCCCCGGCCGGCGATGGAATCGCCGATAAGAGTGTTGGCGGGCAAACGCTGCGGGTTCTTGGCCACGGCGCGCACTTCGGAGTAGGGCGTGGGCTCGAGACCCTGGGCCGTGCGCGCAGCCGGGGCGAGCCAGCCGTAGCCGAGCGCCTCAGAGTACTCCGTATCGGGAGAGACGCCGGCAAAGCCCGGCAGCACGGTGTTGCCCTCCACATAGGAGGTCTGCCGGTAGCTGCCGGGGCGAGCCGCGCGCACGGCAGCGCCGAAGTCGAAACCGCGGTCGATGCGCCCGTATTTTTCAAACAGCGCGACGCGCTCGTTCACCGTTTTCAGGTCGTGCTCAAGGTAGGTCAGCTTGTCCTTCCAGTGGCCGGTGTCATCGGGTCCGAAGGCCATCTGCGCAGGGTAGAGGCCATCGGTCAGCTTGACCAGGTCCTGCCAGAGGCGCAGCGCGCCGGCGGTCTCTCTGCGGGCGCCGTACAGGGCGGAGTCGTCGCCGGTGAGGTAGAACCAGGCCAGGTGGTCCGCCGCCATCTGCCTGCGTCCGTGAAAGCGTCCCAGCAGAGCCAGCGTGTCGATGTCCGGCCTGGTTCCCAGCCACTCAGAATGCTTGTCGCCGAGCAAAGCCTGCGCCCTGGCGGAGGCTTGCTCGGTCTGCAAGGCGAACTCGTGAAGGCGCGCGGAGGTCTGCAAAGGAGTCTGCCTGGCCGACGGCTCGCCGGCGATGCGGGCGCGAGCGGCTTCCAGCGGCGAGGCGACGAATCGCCAGTCGCTGGGTCGTACCTCGGCATAGGAATCGATGAGACCGCCGGGGTTGATCTCGGGCCAGATGTACATGTTCGGGTCGGCGAGGTGGACGGCGACGACCTCGTTCAACACCTTGCTGGCATTGCGCACCGCGTCAAAGACATCCCGCGCGGGCGTTCCGAAACGCCGCGTGAATTCGTCCATCCATAAGCTCTCGGGCTCGGCCGGGTCGTAACTCAGCCGGCCCCAGAGCAGGTAGAAGAGCCAGTAGCGCTGCCATTCGTATTTCCAGAAGACGCGATCGGTCTGCTTCTCCTCAAAGACGCCCCACACGCCCGGGCGATTGCCGAAGCCCTTCTGCGCCAGGGGCGGATCGATCTCGAATCCGGCCGAACCGCTGAGCGTGAACGTCGGCACGGCGCGGCGGACGTAGTCCGGGTCGCCCCACATCAGCAGGCGGTGCGAGCCCAGTCCCCACAGCTCCCAATAGAATTGATAGGGACGCTCACGGTCGCTCACCGCCGGTTTCTCCAGGAAGTTTAGGAACGAGTAGTTCGGCCACGTTTCGGCGGGCTGGTAAGGCCGCCCGAGATCTTCAGCCCAGTACTTGGAGGAGAGCCGCAGCGGCACGCGGGCGGCGAGTGCGGCCTCCATCAGGCCTTTCTGCATGAGCCAGCCGCGCAGGTCGAGTTGCACCAGACGGCCGCTGTCGCTGAGCGCGCGGAAGACCCAGTCACGGTAGAACTCCACCTGCTTTTCCGATGGGATTCCGGACTCGGCGTTGGTGCGCATCTGCACGCTGCGGATGGAGGGGCAGGCGGCGAGGACCATTTTGAGGGCAGCGTAGGAGTAGGGTCCGATGTTGTCCGCCGTGAGTCCTTCGACGGTGGGGGTCATGCCCCGCTGCACGTTGTGCTCCCAGATGCCGAGCGTGAAGTCGATGCCGAACTCGACCGCCGTCTCGGAGATGAAGCGGAGCGAATCCAGGTTGCGTTCCCGTTGATCGGAGGTGAGGCTCGTGGCGCGCACGTTTGGGAATTCCGGAACACTCACCCAGAACGGGTAGGGCGGCGCCATGTAGCCGGTCTGGTGCGCGAAGACGAGATTGAAGCGGTTGAAACGGTTGCGGGCGAGCATCTCGAAGAACGCCCGCCAGTGGTCGCGGTCGTGATACCAGCGTTCTTCCAGGCCGGCATTGTGAAGAAACCAGCGGATGCCGCGGATGGGCGTGGCCGGGCTGGACTTCGCGGCGGCCAGCCTGCCCTGCCGGCGAATCTGGGCAGCGGCTTCGAGCAGCCCGTACATCAGCCCGCGCTGGCTGCCGCCGCGCACGATGTTGCCGGTGATGGAGAAGCCGTCGTGGGAGAGCACCATCGAGTATTCAGTGAGGATGGGGAAGCGTTCCGCACTGAGCCCGCGCTCATCGAGAGCCTTGCGGTACTCGGCCAGGCCGAACTCCAGCGGCGAGGCGGCGAAGCCCGCGGAGACGAGCACGAGCAGCGCGGCAACTGCCATGGCCGGCGATCGCATTCCAGTCACGTCCTCTCCCGGCGAAACGGCCATTGTAGCCTGTCCTGCCCAATGCGGCAGGTCCACCGGCCCTGGCTTGACACTCCTGTCGAGTCTCGGTACGTTAGCTGTCAGCATGAACCCCAGCAAACTGAACCGCCGCTCTTTCTTTGCGTCTTCGCTTACGGCACTTTCGGCCCTGAATGTCCTTGGCGCCAACGACCGCGTCCAACTGGGCTTTATCGGCCTGGGCGGCCGCGCGCGCTGGCTGCTGCAGAACGAGGAGTTTCCGAACGCCGACATCGCCGCCTTCGCCGACTGCTTCCTGCCGCAGTGCGACCGCGCCGCCGTGATTCGTCCTTCCTACGCGAAGGCCGTCAAGTACCAGGATTACCGCCGCATGTTTGACAAGGAGAAGCTCGACGCGGTGTTTGTCGAGACGACGACGCACGCGCGCGTCCTGGTGGCCATGCACGCGCTGCAGGCGGGTCTGGACGTCTACGGCGAGAAACCCCTGACGCTCACTGTCAGCGAGGGCCGCATCCTGGAGCGTGCTGTGCGCCATCACAAGCGGGTGTTGCAGACGGGCACGCAGCAGCGCTCCATCCCCATCAACGCGTGGGCGAGTAAGTTCATTCGCGAAGGGGGCATCGGCAAGGTCGGCGAGGTGATCGCCTGCAACTTCGAGCCGCCGAAGCGCTGGACGCCTCAACCGGAACAGCCCATTCCAGAAGGCCTGGATTGGGACGTGTGGTGCAACCAGACCGAACTCAGGCCGTACAACAAGGAATTGCAGACGCGTTGGGCGTGGTACCGCGACTACGACAACGGCGGCCAGAGCTGGGGCGTCAGCGGCTGGGGTACGCACGCGCTGGACCAGGTGCAATGCGCCCTGGGCGCCGACGACACCGGCCCCGTCGAGATGTGGACCGAGGGAGAGGGTCCCGAGGCGCCGGTGATCATGCGGTACGCCTCAGGCACGCTATTGAAGATGACGGGCGCAAAGCGGCCGGATCACTCCGACCTGGGAGCGATTTTCAAGGGCGAGAAGGGCACGATCGAGATCAAGCGCGGAACGATTCTCGCCGACCCGATTGAACTGGTGAAAGACAAGCCGGCGGACACGGTGGAGGGCCCCGGGGAGGATCGCTGGCACATCGAGAACTTTCTGGACTGTATCCGGACGCGCAAGCGCCCGAACGCGGACGTCGAGATCGGCCACCGCTCGACCAGCGTCTGTCATCTGGTCACCATCTGCCGCGATCTCGGCCGCAAGCTGCGCTGGGATCCCAACGCGGAACAGTTCGACAATGACGCCGAGGGCAATGCGATGCTCTCGCGCCCACGGCGCAAGGGCTACGAGTTGCCCAAGGTCTGACGCCATCGCGTTACACTTCTGTCGAGATGCCAGCCGCGGATCCACAAGCGCTCGCTCAACTCCACGAGCGGCTGTTGTTCGCGCGCGCTTATCCGCGCAGCGAGGCTGAAGCGCAGCGGGCCGACGCGGCACTGCTCAAGATGGAACGGCGCGTGGCCCGGTTGCGGCGCGCAGGCCATGACCTGACTTCGCTGGAAGAGCCGGAGATCTCGGGTATCGCCGGCACGGGAATGACGGCGGTATTCAGCTACGGGGTGGCGCTGCACCTGGTGAGAGCTCACGCCGGGGCGGTGGAGATCGCCTGGGACGCCTGCGATTCGCTCGATCCGTTCGGGCGGCTGCTGCCGGCCCTGTTGCCGCTGTGCGAAGAGGACGCGGCGGTGGAGGCGCACGTACCGTACGAAGAATGGGTGCGCGCCGCGGCGAAGAGTCAATCGCAGATCGCCTGGCTGCTGCGCGCCCTGGAGAAACGCTTTCCCGATGCCGGTGAACGGGCCGTCCGCTACGACTCACTGCAATTGGCGCTGCGCTGGGAGTTTGGCGCCTCCACGGCCACGCGCACACTGATGCGGTTGCCGCGGCGGGCGCTCTATTGCCATACCGGCCCTCTGCTGGGACGCAGGGATGTGCGTCTGGACGAGATCCCTTCCCTGCCCCCGCTGCCCTCCCGCAAGCTTTCGAGCGAGTGCGGCGCGCTGGTTCTGGCGCTGGCGCGCGACACCTCCGCCGTGCGTTACCGCGAGTTGCACGGTTTCTCCTGGGGCGATCCGGCGCGGGTGCTGGCCATCGACGCCGGGCGCGGCGTCGAGTTCTTTTACTCCACGGCGCGGCCCGGGCACCGCCTTCCCCTGCGCGGCTATCATGCCCTGTCCATCTGGAAGAACGGCGTGCCGATCGGCTATTTCGAGGGCCTTTCGCTCCACGAGCGCATGGATGCCGGCTTCAACCTGTACTACACGTTCCGCGCCGGTGAGACCGCTTGGCTCTACGCGCGCATCCTGCAGGCCATGCACCAACTGGCCGGCGCATCCTGCTTTGTCGTCGACCCCTACCAGATCGGCCACGAAAACGACGAGGCGATCGACTCGGGAGCCTTCTGGTTTTACCGCAAGCTGGGCTTCCGGTCAGTGGACGCCGGTATCGGAGCCTTGACCGCGCGCGAGGAGCGGCGTATCGCCGCCGATCCCGCCTATCGCACTCCGCCGGCGGCGTTGCGCCGCCTGGTGCGCGAGCCGATGATCTACGGATTCCCGGGTGCGCCGGCGTCCGACTGGGACGATTTCCGGCTGAGGCGGTTGCTGCTGCGGCTCTCCAGCCGCCGCACGCCCCCCCTATTGGACCGCGCGTCAGTTCTGCGGCTGGGCCGGGCGTGAGTCAGCAGACGGCCATGGCGGCATAGCCGACCACGGCGCCGCGCTCACCGAAGACGTCGCCGGAGTTGGAATAGTGGAGCAGGCGCCAGCGGCGTCCGCTGGCGGCGCTCATCGCCACAGCCACCGGGGCGGCTCCGCACGCCTCCAGGCGTCCCTCGTCCACTCCGCCGATGAAGCCCTTGACATCGCCCGATTCGATGGCGCGCACCGTCGCCTGATCGAGTTCTTCGGCCGCGGCGCGCGGGTGAAAGTGCGACAGGTCGGAACTGGCAACGAGCAGCGTTTCGCCTCCCGCGCACAGCCGGGCCAGCGCTTCGCCGGCTTGAACGATCTGGCCGAAGTCGAGGTCGCCCACCGCCACCGCCACAAGTTCAAAGCGCTCCAGCGCCAGTTGCAGGAAGGGCAATTGTACTTCGAGGGCATGCTCGCGGGGCGGCCAGTGGCCGCGCTGCGACAGCTTGAAGACCGGCGCCAGGCGCGCCAGCGTCCGGCACAAGCCGCCGTCGACAGGAACCAGGCCCAGCGGCGTCTGGTAGGCCTGGCCGTAGAAGACCGAGGCGAAGGAGAACGAGTCGTAATGCGACGGCGCCAGAAGGACCACGCGGCGAAACGGCGCGCCGCGCACGAGAGCAAAGCCGCGGGCCGCGGTTTCGCCGGAGTACTCAAATCCGGCGTGCGGCACGAGGAGCGCCGCTGGCGGCCCCGCCTCCACGGGAGGGACACGCCTCCACCAGCGGTCGATGACGCGGCGCAACTCCTCGCCGGACTGAGGATAGAAGGAACCTGCAACGGCAGGTGTCCGCAACAGTGTCTCCACGCCCCACTTATACACTCAGCGGCGCCGCTTGTCACCCGGCGGGCGGGCGCTTATCCTCAAGCCAGGCTGGAACGCCCGTGGAAGCCCTACTCTTCGAACAGGCAGGCGAGGCGGTCCGCTGCCTCACCTGCGAGCGGCGCTGCGAATTGCGACCCGGCGAACAGGGCTGGTGCCGCACGCGGCAGAACCTGGACGGCCGCATCCGCACCTTGACCTGGGGAGTGGTGTCCTCGCTGTCGGCGGACCCCGTCGAAAAGAAGCCGCTCTACCACTTCCATCCCGGTTCGGCGGTCTTCACGGCCGGGTCCTGGTCGTGCAACTTCTCCTGCCCGTGGTGCCAGAACTGGCAGATCTCCAAATCGCAGGGCGGGCCGATGGCGGCGCCGGTGCCGCCCGGTGAGTTTGTGGGCGGAGCCCAGGCGCGCGGGTGCCAGGGCATCGCGCTGTCCTACAATGAGCCCACCCTCTCGCTGGAATGGGGCTGCGAGGCGTTCCGGGAGGCCCTCCTCGCGGGCCTCTACACCTGTATCGTGACCAACGGGTACATGACGCCGATGGCGCTGGAGCTGATGGCCCGGAACGGATTGCAGGCGCTGAACGTGGACGTCAAAGGCGGCCCGGACGCGGTGCGGCGGCACTGCGGCGCGGACGTGGAATGCGTTTGGCGCAATTGCGCGCGCGCGCTGGCGCTGGGGCTGCACCTGGAGATCACCACTCTGCTGGTTCCGGGCGTGAGCGATTCGGAGGAGTCGATATCGGCCCTCGCCGGACGCTTGCGGGGAGAACTGGGGCAGGACGTGCCGTGGCACCTGACCGCGTACCATCCCGACTGGCAGTTCACCGCACGGCCCACGGCGCCGGAGACGCTCCGCCGGGCCTGGCACATCGCGCGCGCGGCCGGGCTCCACTATGTGTACACGGGCAACATGCCGGGTGACGAATTCGGGGATACGTTCTGCGCCGGCTGTCACGCGGCGGTGATCCGGCGCTCGGGCTTCGAGGTGGTGTTCAACGGGCTCCGTTCCGGCCGGTGCCCGGTCTGCGGCGCCCGGGTGGCCGGGGTGCTGTAGGCGGCTCCGTCCGCCGGCAGGGGATTGGCCAGCAGTTGCACTCCCGTCATCCGGCCCCAGAATCGCCCAGTGGTGTGGCACACGCGGGCGCGGCTGTAGAGGCCCTGCGATGGCAGAGCGCACCATAGGATCTTGCCGGCCGGGAGTTTGCCGTTCGTCCTGAAACGCAGACCGCGGCTGGAGTAATCCACTGCCTGCGTGCGCACCTGGCAGCCACCCTCAGGCGTCTCCCAGAACAGGTAGACCGCCGCGTCCTCGAACATCCGCGGCTCCGCTCTGCGGTTCATTCGCTCTCTCATGGTTCCATCTGATCGCGAAGCCGCCGGTTGGACAACCACCAGAATGGGTCAAATCGGACGCGGCCAGTACCAGTCCAATGGTCCCACCGTCACCGGACATCCACCCACCGATCAGACTGGTAAGACTTGAGCCAGAGATAGGGATCAAGGGGCAGGGCCTGGACGCGCAGGCCGGGCGGCAGTGGCCGGCCCGCCAGTCTTGCCTGGCAGGCCAGCGCGAGTGCGAGCGAGTGGCGCACGTTGACGAAGCGGTCTTCGGCATAGAAGCCCTTCCACTTGCCGTACTCGGCGGCGCGCATGGCCTCCAGCACTGCCCCGATTGCGGCAGCGGCGGCGGCGATCCTGGCCGGGGCGGCGGAGCGATCGGTCCAGGCCTCGGCGGCCACCAGCAGGGCGCGGTTGGAGTGCTCATGGATGCCGAGCTGCGTGAGCACGTGCGCCTGGAAGAAAGGCCTCCGGGCTGAGGGAATGAGCGGGGCGGCTTTCACGGCCAGGGCGCGGGCGGCCGTCCAGCGTGGCTGGGCCTCGCGCGCGGCGCGGGTGACGCGGGCGATGAAGGCGTCCCAATCGGAGATCTCGATGAAGCGGGTGCTGAGCTCGGGGCGGCCCTTCAGCAGGGCGACGAGGATGAAGCGCAGGTAGTTGTGATAGGCGTTATCGGCAAGAGTCTCGTGTTCGGCGGGGCCGAAGCGGCCGGGAGCGTCGAAGTAGGCGCGGTAGTAGGCCGCCACGGCGGGCCCGGCGCGCGGGCCAAACTCCTCGCGGCTCCACTCCTCCAGATAATTGCCCGGATGCCGGCCGACGGCCAGCTCCATGGCGGCGCGGGTGGTGAGGGGATAGGGCCGGATGTCGCTGACGTTGACCAGCAGGTACTCGGTGGCCCCGGCGCGGGCGGCGCGCCCGAGTTCGCGGCCGATGCGTTCCGGCGGGACCATCTCGGTCAACTGGTTGGCGACGAAATCGTGCATGGCGGTGTGATAGTAGACTCCCTGGCCGCGTGCGATCCGGCCGGCGTCGCGGATGAGGCCGTGTCCGTTGTCGGGCCAGACGAGAGTGACGTCTTCAGGCAGCGTAAGCAGCCCCTGCTGGATCAGCGGGACGGCCTCCATCCAGGCGTTCATGATGAAGCGGGGATTGGGGCGTTGGTCGCGAACGAGCTGCATCTGCCGGTCGATGGCGGCGCGGATGGCTCGCGCGCGGGCCGCGCCGGTGG
This sequence comes from Candidatus Solibacter usitatus, assembly GCA_016213245.1. Classification (GTDB taxonomy): domain Bacteria; phylum Acidobacteriota; class Terriglobia; order Bryobacterales; family Bryobacteraceae; genus Paludibaculum; species Paludibaculum usitatum_A. The sequence continues at coordinate 108,586 of JACRBC010000021.1, forward strand.
GCGGGATGCTGGAGTCGTCCTGCCAGAAGGGCCGGTCGTGGCGGCCGCGGTAGCCGACGGTCCAGATCACCTCCTGGTCCTTGTCGTAGGCGCGCAGGGAGTTGCGCCAGGCGTTGACCAGGATCTGAGGGGATTGGGCGAAGGAGTAGGGCTGGCCGTCGGGCCAGCGCCAGGTGTTGGTGCCGAGCACCTCGATATGGTGCTGGGTGATGATGAGCCCGCGCCGGCCGGCGGCGCGTACCTGGGGCTCGTCGGGAAAGATGAAGGTGCCGGGCACGATCATGTTGCCGCGAAGCCGGAGCAGGGCCTCGAAGATGCGGTCCCAGACCTCGGGGGCGATCTGCGTGGTTCCGGGGGCGGTGGGCCGCCAGCCGGTGAGCAGGTCCTCGTCGTTGATGAACCAGCCGCGATAGCGGAAGAGGGGAGGTCCGGGCATATGCGCTAACTTAATTCTGTTGACTGGCTTCAAGTCAACAGCTACTCTTGGGCATGGACACACGAGAAGCGCTTGAGTTTCAATGGCCATATCTACTGACCCTGCTCCCGCCGTTTGAAGATCTCGAAGCTGGCGCCTACGCCACTGCTGCCTTGTCTCGAAGACGCTCTGTTGACAGCGCTTCCACTCTGTTGCGCCTGGCTCTCGGCTATAGCTTCTGCGGCTTCTCA
>JACRBC010000024.1 GCA_016213245.1 Candidatus Solibacter usitatus
CACTTCCACATCAGCAACCCGCGCTGGCACGCAGCGATGCACCGAAAACAAATCAGATCGGTCTTGTCAGCAGCGCTCCTGCTGCCGAAACCTGCCCGGAAGATAGTCTTGGCGGGACCAGTGCTGCGGAAGTTGGGCTAGTTCCGGCGCTTCAGGGTCGGCCGCTCGTCTTCGCCTTCCTTCGGCTTCTTGTCGGGATCCTCGCCCTCGATCGGACCGCCGGGGGCCTTCTTCAGCCGGGGGCGGTTCGCGTCTTCCGGCGTGGCGCCCACCTTGCGGCGGTTGTTCATCGCCAGCAGGCGGTCCTTCACATCCTCAAACTCGGAGGTGGTGATGACATACTCGGGCCGCTCCTTGAGCAGGTCCGAGATGTTCTTCTGCGCCGTGATGATCCGGTCGCCGGTGGGCGGATGCGAGGCGAAGACCTTGGAGATGGTGCCCGGTTTTCGTTTGTTCAGCGATTCCAGGCGCTCGAAGAAGTCGACGAAGCCGTTGGGGTCGTAGCCCGCCTTGTACATGTACTGCAGGCCCAGCAGGTCGGCCTCTGATTCGAACGCGCGCGAGAACGCCAGGAAGCCGACGGGGATCATGACCGAAACCGCCTGGCGGATCCCGTAGCCAGTCCAGCCGCCCATGAAGATCAGCGGAATGGTGGCCAAGTTGACAAGTTGCCCGCGGGTGGCCTGCTTGGTGCCGTGGCGGGCGGCGATGTGGGCGATCTCATGGCCCATCACGCCGGCCACTTCGCTCTCGTTTTCGGCCAGCGTCACCAGCCCCGTGTTGACGAAGAAGAAGCCTCCGGGCAGCGCCATGGCATTCGGCTCGTCGGTGTCGATGACCTTGATGGTCACCGGGACCTTGCAGTCGGAGTTGCGGACCAGGTTCTGGCCCACGCGATTGACGTACTCGGAGATGGTGGGGTCGTCGACGATCTTGGCCTGGCGCTCGATCTCCATGGCATACTGCTTGCCCATGGCGATCTCCTTCTCAATCGAGTACCAGTTCATACCCTTGCCGACGTCGCGCTCGCCGATGGCATCGGGGTCCTTCTTGGAGTTCTTCGGCTTCTTGTCCTGGGCCCAGAGGAAGGGCGATGCCACGCTCAGCCAAGCGGCCAGCAACAGACTTGTGCGCCTCAGGTTCATGGTCAACCCCCTCACCCAGACTAACGTACAGTAGAGAAGATGGGTTACAACGATTTCGGGTCGCAGGGAATCTGGTCTCAGTATAGGCACGAATTCCCCGTCACCGAAAGCCTCACCTACCTCAACCACGCCGCCGTGGCCCCGCTGGCAAAACGGTGCTCCGACGCCATGAAATGGCTGGCCGACGACGGGTGCCTGTACGGTTCCCTCCACTATGACCGGTGGCTGGAGTCCTACGATGGACTGCGCTCCGTTACGGCGAAGTTGATCAACGCCGAGCCCAGCGAAATCGCCATCGTCAAGAACACCAGCGAGGGCATCGCCACCGTCGCTCTGGGGCTGAAATGGAAGGCGGGCGACCGCATCGTCGCCTTCCGCGAAGAGTTCCCGGCCAACTTCTACATTTGGAAGAAACTGGAGGACTGGTACGGCGTGCAGGTCGAGTGGCTCTCCTACCTGGACCCGCTGGAGCGGATGGAAGAAGCGGCGAAGGGGGCGAAGCTGCTGGCGATCAGTTTTGTGCAGTACTTAAGCGGGTACAAAGCGGATTTGGCCGCCATCGGAGACATCTGCCGCCGCCACGGAGTCTTCTTCTTCGTCGACGCCATCCAGGGCATGGGCGCCTTCCCCATCGACGTCCGGGCGATGAACATCCAGGCCCTGGCGGCCGACGGGCACAAGTGGATGCTCGGTCCGGAGGGCAACGGCGTGCTCTTCGTCTCCCAGGAGTGGCAGAACCGCATCGAGCCGGTGGAGTTCGGCTGGACGACGGTGGCCGGCTTCAACGACTACGCCTCGCGCGACATGGCCGTCAGAAAGGACGCCGGGCGGTACGAGTGCGGCACGCTGAACACGGTGGGCTGCTTCGGACTGTGGAAGGCGCTGGAGCTGATCCTGGAAGTGGGAGTCGAGCGCATTTCGGCGCATGTCCGGCAGCTCGGAGACCAGATCGCCGTAGGCGCCCGGGCCAAAGGCTACGAGGTGATGGCTGAGCGGACCGCGGCGACCGGGGCGGGGATCGTCTCGGTGAGAAAGCCTGGACTGGATGCCCGGATGATTCACGCCGGATTGAAGGCCAAGGGGATCATGACCGCGCCCCGGCAGGGCTGGGTGCGGATGTCGCCGCACTTCTATATCTCGCCGGCCGACATTGAGCGTGCGCTGTCTGAGTTGCCCTGAGGCGGCATGGTGCGGGCGAGAGGACTTGAACCTCCACTCCCTTGCGAGAACCAGATCCTAAGTCTGGCGCGTCTGCCAATTTCGCCACGCCCGCACGGGCGCTACTTTCCTGAGGATAGCAGGCGGGGGCGGGTGTTTCTTACCCTCGGCGGCGGAACAACCGGAGGCCGAGACCGGTATCAGACAGCCATCCGAGGCGGCCGATGGCGAGGCCGCCGTTGATGGCGGTCGAGAGCAGGCCAAGCATTCAGAGGCTGGGGGCGAATGTGTGGGCTCGGAGAAAGTGGATGCGGGGCTCCCTGGCGCCGCAGGCGCAGGGCGCGGGCAAGGCGGTGGCCCCGAGGTCGCCGGCGACAAGGCCGGGGGCAAGGTGAAAGCCCTCGCGCGCCTCGCACTCCCAGGCCAGCAGTTGATGGGTGGGGGTCCGGATCTGCTCAATCACAGGCAGGCGGAACCAGCGCCAGAGCTGCTCGTGGCGATCATCGCTCAGTGGCGCCGATACAGGAGAGTTGAAGACCACCAGGGGGTAGCGCAAATCGCCCAGCAGCAGGATCCCCTCCTGTTCCAGGCGAGCGACCGTGGCCAGCTCCTCGAAGGAGCCGGCCAGGGCCATCGGCCGCAAACGGGCCAACTGGGGCGCGCTCCACTGCGGGAAGCAGTGGATGCCAGGGGAGGGGCGCATCACGGCGCCGAGCACGGCCAGGCGCGGCGGCGGAAAGAGTGGGTACTCCAACGCGGGAAGATCGCTCGGGTGGGCGCTGGCGTTCTCCGATTCGATGGCCGTTCGCAGCAGGTTCAATGAGATCCGCATGGATAGAATGAAAGTGCGGCGAGCGGCGGGAATCTCTCAACAAATCAAGCGGTAGCCGAATGGGTGGCCGGCCGCGTGAGGCCGTGGCTGAGCGCAATCTGCGTGAGGCCGGCGACGTTGTTCACGTGGAGCTTCTTCATGAGCGACTTGCGGTAACCGCGGACGGTGTGAAGGCCAAGATCGAGCATGACGGCGATATCCTTGCTGGACTTGCCTTCGGCCACCAGGCGCATGACCTGCAGTTCGCGCGGTGTGAGGCCGTTCAGGACCGACGGCGCGCCGTGGCCGGCCGCCTCGCCCCGCTGCACGTTCAACAGGAGGCGGTCGGAGACCTGCGGGCTGAAGTAGGAGCCGCCGCGGGCCACGGTGCGCAGGGCGTCGAGAAGGTCGGTGTCGCTGGCCTTCTTGAGGACGAAGGCGCGGGCGCCGGCGCGGATGGCCTGCATGACGGAGCTTTCATCCTCGTACATGGATAAGATCACGATGCGCGTGGCGGGCAGGTGGCGCAGGATGTCGATGGAAGCCTCGATGCCGCTCAGTCCGGGCAGGCTGATGTCCATCAGTACTAGTTGGGGGCGGATTTCGCGGGCCAGGCGGATGGCGTCGGCGCCGGTCTCGGCCTCGGCCACCACGTCGAATTCGCCGGTGTGGCGCAGGATGGCGCGCAGGCCGTCGCGCATGATCTTGTGGTCGTCCACCAGCAGGATGGTGTGCATCAGTTGGCCCTCCCGGTAGTCAGGGAGACGGTGGTGGCCTCCGCGGATTCGGAACAGGAGAATACCAGCCCGGCGCCGGCGGCGGCCTGTTCCAGCGCCAGGCGCGGCGCGGCGGGGAGGCGGCAATCCGGCGGGGCGGTGAGCAGCAGGCCGGAGGGCGTCACTTCCAGGCGCAAGGCGCGGCCGGGCCAGGCCAGCAGCAGGTCGCGCACGGTGAGGCAGAGCATCTCAGCCTGCGCCGCGGGAAGGCCGGCAGGTCCCGCCGGGAAGCTGATGGTGGCGTTTTCGCCGGCGGCGAGGAAGTGCAGCGCGGACTCCAGGCCGCAGCGGGCGGCGATGTCGGGATCGGACTGGTAGCTGAGACGGCGGACCGAATCGACCGTGGATTCCAGGGCGCTGCGGATGGAATCGAGCAGCCCCCGCGACTCGGCGTCGAGCGCGGCGCCGGCCGCTTCGACCAGTCCGAGCATGAGGCCGGCCGAGCACAGCGACGGGCCCACCTCGTCGTGCAGGATGCGGGAGACGCGCTGCCGCTCGATGCGCCGCAGGGCCTGCTGACCCTCGGCCGCGCCGGCGGCGTGTGTCCTGGCTTCACTCTCCATTCAGGGCCATCATAAACGAAGCGCCCGCCGCGGGGAAGCGGCGGGCGAACATTTTCTTACAAAAATGTTTTGCTTACTTCTTGCGCGCGATCACCTTACGGGCCGCCGCGACCAGGTCGGGGGCGCGCAGCCCGTAGAGGTCCAGAAGCTGGTCCGGGCTGCCGGACTCGGCGAACCTGGTCAGGCCGACGAATTCCACCGGCGCCGGCACGGTCCGCGCCAGGGCCTGTGCCACGCGCACGCCGAGGCCGGAATCGACCAGGTGCTCTTCGGCCACCACCAGGGCGCCGGTCTCGCGGGCGGCGCGGGCCAGGGCCTCTTCATCCAGGGGCTTGATGGTGTGAATGTCCAGCACCCGGGCCGAGATGCCCTCGGCGGCGAGCAGATCCGATGCCTTGATGGCCTCGGCCACGAGCAGTCCGGTGGCGACGAGGGTGACGTCGGCGCCAGGGACCAGCTCAACCGCCTTGCCGATCTCAAACTGCGCCGCGGACTGGTAGATGGCCGGGGCCTTGGGCCGGCCGGTGCGGATGAAGACCGGCCCCTGATGGGCGGCGGCCCAGCGCACGGCCCACTTGGTAGAGACTTCGTCGGCCGGGCAGAGGACGGTGAAGTTGGGCAGCGCACAGGCCAGGGCCAGGTCCTCCATCGACATCTGGGAGGGCCCGTCCTCGCCGATGGAGATGCCGGAGTGCGTGCCCACCACCTTCAGGTTGACGTTGGGGTAGGCCACCAGGCAGCGGAGCTGCTCGAAGCCCTTGGTCATGACGAAGGCGGAGAAGCTCGATACAAACGGGATCTTGCCGGCCATGGCCAGACCGGCGCCGATGGCCACCATGTTGGCCTCGGCGATGCCGCATTCGAAGAGCCGGTCCGGAAACTCCTTGGCGAAGAAGGTGGTCATGGTGGACTTGGTGAGATCCGCGTCGCCGACGACGATGTTGGGATTCTCCCGGCCGAGTTCGGCCAGTGTCTTACCGAAGGCCTCGCGCGTGGCCGCGCCCAGCTTGAGTTCGTACTTGGTGTTGGCCGGCATGTCAGGCAAGCTCCTTCAGCGCAAGTTCCACTTCCTCGGGGTTCGGCGTGACGCCGTGCCACTTGGGGTCGCCCTCCATGAAGCTGACGCCCTTGCCCTTGACGGTGTGGGCAATGATGCAGGTGGGCTTGCCCTTGGTGGCGGCCGCCTCGGACAGAGCGCTTTGGACGGCGGGGATGTCGTGGCCGTCGATCTGCAGGGTGTGCCAGCCGAAGGCGCGCCACTTGGCGGCCAGCGGCTCGAGTTCGAGGATGTCCTTCACCGCGCCGTCGAGCTGGAGCTTGTTGTAGTCGACGATGGCGCAGACGTTGTCCACCTTATTAAAGGAGCCGAACATGGCCGCCTCCCAGATCTGCCCCTCCTGGATTTCACCGTCGCCGAGCATGACGTAGGTGCGGGAAGGGGACCGGTCGAGCCGGGCCGCCAGACCCATGCCCAGAGCCAGGCTGAGGCCCTCGCCCAGCGAGCCCGTGGAAGCCTCCAGGGCGGGGATGTAGCGAATGTCGGGATGGCCCTGGTAGATGGAGCCCAGCTTGCGGAGAGTGTTCAGGCTCTCCACCGGCGTGTAGCCGCATTCGGCCATGACGGCGTATAGTACTGGAGCTGCATGACCTTTGGATAGGATGAAGCGGTCGCGCAGCGGCCACTTGGGGTTGGAGGGGTCGTGCCGGAGCACATCCCAATAGAGGGTGACTAGTACTTCCACCGCCGACAAGGAGCCACCGGGGTGGCCGGACTTGGCGGCGCCGGTCATGGTGATGATGTGGCGCCGGATCTGGCGGCAGATGACGGCCAGATCCGTAGGATTGCTGATTCGATGCATAGGAAACTACTAATCTATCACAGCCAACGGCAGTTACGAGCACGATTCGCTTTATGTTCGCCAATGGCGCTCGCCGCATGTTGGGGCGCAGGAGGCGTGGGTGAAGCACGCCGCGCGGGCGTTTGTGAACATTCGTACACCATTTGCGTACGTGGATACTTTTTCCCCTTGACTCGGAGAGCGTTCCCTCTGATACTAGTATGGAGTTTGAAGATAACTCACTGGTTCTAGGACCAAGGCTCCATCGTGAGTATCATTTAGGAGGAGGAACAGAAAATATGAAGATAGCCAAGTTGGTAGTGCTGGCGCTGATCCTGGTCGCAATGGCCGTACCGGTCGGGGCCACGGTGATCATCGATCCGTTCACGGCTGCTCAGTTCGCCGGCATGGCCGGGAACACGGTGCTCGCACCGTATCCTTCGATCGTCTCCGGGCCCGCCTGGACACGGACGATCTATGTTACGCAGACACTGGTGGGAGGGGTTGGTGTCGCCAATACATCTATTCTCTCCGGCGGCGGTGCGTTGACCCTCAGCGTGGCGGGCAACACGGATGCGGACTTCCTGGTCACCTATACCAGCGCTGGAGTAGCGCTGAATGGGCTAGGTGAGAACTTATTCACGCTGAACTTGAACACGGACAATGGGTACGTGTTGAGCATGATCGTGAACAGCGTGACCAGCTTGTCCTCGCTGATTCTGCCGGCGGACAGCACGACGCACACCTACTGGGTGCCGTTCTCGTGGTTCCCCGCTGTGGATTTCTCCAATGTCACTTCCATCACGCTGGACGCCAATGGATCCGCCGTGGGCTCGGACTTGACGATCAGCGCATTCACTGCGGACACCCCCGAGCCCGGAACCTACGCCCTGATGGGCGCTGGCCTGCTGGCTCTGGCCGGCTTCGCCCGCCGCCGTAAGGCCTAGTCCGCGTTTCGATTTGTCCAACAAAACCCCGCAGCCGCAAGGCTGGGGGGTTTTGTGTTTTGTGGGGGACATCAAGCGAGCAGGCGGGCGGCGGGCTGGGCGAAGTACGTCAGGATGAAGCCGGCGCCGGCCCGGCGGATGGCGGTAAGTGACTCAATCATCGCGCGATCCAGGTCGATCCAGCCGTTGCGGGCGGCGGCCATGATCATCGAGAACTCCCCCGACACCTGGTAGGCGGCCAGCGGCACGTCAAAGCGGTCGCGAGCCATGCGGATGATGTCCAGGTAGGGCATGGCGGGCTTCACCATGATCATGTCGGCGCCTTCCTCGATGTCCAAGGCGATCTCGCGCATGGCCTCCAGGGCGTTGGGCGGATCCATCTGGTAGCTGCGGCGGTCGCCGAACTGGGGCGCCGATTCGGCCGCCTCGCGAAAGGGGCCGTAGAAGGCGCTGGCGTACTTGGCCGCATAGGAGAGGATGGGCGTCTTCTGGAAGCCGGCCGTGTCCAGGGCGGCGCGGATGGCCGCCACGCGGCCGTCCATCATGTCGGAGGGCGCGACGATGTCGGTCCCGGCGCGGGCGTGGGAGACGGCCGAGGCGGCCAGCCAGGCCAGAGTGGCGTCGTTGTCCACATCCTCACCCACGATCTTGCCGCAGTGGCCGTGGCTGGTGTACTCGCAGTTGCAGACGTCGGTGATGACCAGCAGATCCGGGACGGCGCGCTTGATGGCCGCCACGGCGCGCTGGACGATGCCCGCTTCGGCGTAGGCCTGTGAGGCGCAGTCATCCTTCTCATTGGGGATGCCGAACAGGATGACGCCACCAATGCCGAGCGAATGGCACAACTCGCACTCCTTGACGATCTCATCGACGGACAACTGATAGTTGCCTGGCATGGAGCCGATCTCCCTGCGGTCGCCCTCGCCCTCGACGGCGAACAGGGGGAGGATGAAGTCCGAGGGGGCAAGGCGGGTTTCGCGCACCAGGCGGCGCATGGGTTCGCTGGCGCGGAGGCGGCGGGGGCGGTGGATGGGAAAAGGCATGGACACTCAAATTGTATCGCTGCCCAGGGAGCATAATGAGGCATGGCGAAGCAGCCGGAAGCGGTGGCGCGAATCTACGTGGTGCGAGGCAGGGTACAGGGTGTGGGCTACCGTTACTTTGCTCAGGCCCGGGCCGTTGAGACGGGCGTACGCGGATGGGTGCGGAACCGGGACGACGGCAATGTGGAAGCCTGTGCCGCGGGCACGCCAGAGCAGTTGGGCGCTTTCGCCGGCTGGCTGCGCAGAGGCCCCAGATTCAGCGACGTGCGGGGCGTGGAAGAGCGCGAGGCGTCCACCGCGGACTTGCTACAATCGGATGGGTTCGTGATCAGACACTAACCCGTTCCCCGTTATGACAGAACTGAAGAGCCTCATCCGCGAAGTCCCGGATTTTCCCAAGCCGGGCATCAATTTCTACGACATCACGACTTTGCTGAAGGACCCGGCCGGGTGGCGCGCCACCATCGACGCGCTGAAGGCGCACTATGCGGGCATTGCAGTGGACGTGGTGGTGGGCATTGAAGCGCGAGGCTTTTTCTTCGCGCCGGCTATGGCCTACGCGCTCGGCGCGGGATTTGTTCCCGTCCGCAAGCCGGGCAAGCTGCCGGCCGAGACCGAGACCGTCGAGTACGCGCTGGAGTACGGCACTGACAGGCTCCAGATGCACAAGGACGCCATCGGTCCGGGGATGAAGGTGCTGATCATCGACGACGTGCTGGCCACGGGCGGCACGGCGGCGGCGGTGGCGCAGCTTGTGGAGCGCCTCGGCGGCACGGTGCTGGGCCTCGGCTTCGTGATCGAACTGGATTTCCTCAATGGCCGGGCCAAACTCCCGGGGCGGGAACTCTTCTCGCTGCTGCACTACTGACGTGGAACCGCGCAGAGCCAGAGTCCGGGCGCACGCCAAGATCAACCTGAGCCTGAAGGTGGGCCGACGGCGCGCGGACGGTTTCCACGAACTACGCACGGTGTTCCAGTCGATCGGCCTGCACGATACGCTGGAGTTCGAATTCACGCCGGGACGCGGCGCCTCCATCGAACTGGACGACGCGCTGGGGATCGAGGACAACCTGGCGGCGCGCGCGGCGCGGCTGTTCTTCGAGGCGCGCAAGGCGCGCGGGCGGTTGCGCATGAAGCTGACCAAGCGCATCCCCATGGGCGGCGGGTTGGGCGGCGGCTCGTCGGATGCGGCGGCGGTGCTGCTGGCTTTGCCGGCGCTCACAGGGCGGAACACCTCTTTGCCGGAACTAATGCGGCTGGGGGCGCAACTGGGCAGCGACGTGCCGTTTTTCCTGGTGGGCGGGACGGCGCTCGGTATCGGGCGGGGGGAAGAGATCTACCCTTTGCCGGAGGCCGGCGCCAAGCCGGTGCTGGTGCTGGCGCCGCCGATTCACGTCTCGACGGCCGAGGCCTACAAGGCGCTGGCAAGGGGCTCGCTGAGGAGCGGGTTGACTTCCGGTGCGCAGTTCCCTAAACTGGATGTTTTCCAGTCGTTTGTCTGGCAGGCGTATCTTGCGTCTGACGCGGAGAACGACTTCGAGGATGCCGTCTTTCAGCTTCATCCGGAGTTGAAGCGGTGGCAGAGAAAACTCGAACGGCTTGGGGCTCATGTTGCACGG
>JACRBC010000022.1 GCA_016213245.1 Candidatus Solibacter usitatus
CTGGAGCGAGCGGTTGTCGCCGACGGTGGAGGTGATGCGGCCGACGGTGGGGGAGCCGATGTTGGCGTTGGGGAAGCCGAAGTAGGGGGTGTTGAAGAGGTTGAAGGCTTCGAAGCGGAAGTTGAAGCCGACCTTCTCGGTGATCCGGAACGTCTTGACGATGCTCATGTCGATGTTGGTGACACCGGGGGAGTAGAGGACACCGCGGGCGACGTTGCCGTAGTTGTTGGGCGGCGGCGCCTTGAAGGCGGCGGCATCGAACCAGTACCAGGGGGTGGGGTTGTCGAGTTTGCCGTCGCCGACGCGATCGGGCCAACTGGGAGCGCCGTTGTTGACGCCGTTCTGGAGGCCGACGTTGAAGGGGCGGCCGGTGGTGGCGGTCACGATGCCGCCGAGTTGCCAGCCGCCGATGATGTAGTCGGCGGGGGTGTTGGCGGAGACCCAGCGGCGGCCCTTGCCCCAGGGCAGGTCGTAGAGGCCGTTGATGACGGCGCGGTGCTTAACGTCGAAGCCGGAGGGGCCGCGGTAGCACTTGATGCAGGTGACGGTGAGGGGTCCGCCGGAGGCGCCGCCGCCGGAGGCGACCGAGCCGCCGTAGTCGAGGCTCTTGCCAAAGGTGTAGACGCCGAGGAACTGGAGCCGTTGGCGAAGCGGCGGTCGGCCTTCATGGTCAGGCCATGGAAGGAGCTGCTGTTCATGGGCTCGAAGATGGTGATGCTGGTGATATTGCGCAGCGCCTGATAGGGACGGCGGTCCTCGACCGAACCGGCGCCCAGGCGGACCTCGTTGTGGTTGTAGCCATAGAGAAGGTTGATGCCGCGGCTGCCGACGTAGCCGAGCTCACCCATCCAATTGGCAGACAACTGGCGCTGGACGGTGAAGCTCCAGGTTTCGGCGTATTGGGTGGGGTTGTCGAAGGAATAGCCGCGCACGGTGGGGCGGCGGCTATTGATTTCGGCCGTGGATGCGGGTTTGAGGGGGATGAGGGCGCCGAAGGGCTGCTCGATGCGCTGGACGCCGGAGTAGTCGGTGAGGAAGTCGCCGTAGCTGTAGCTTTCGCTGAAGAGGTGGGGCGGACCCTGGGTCAACATGCTGGAGGCCGAAACCGGCTCGGGGAAGAAGCTGAGGCCGAAGCCGCCGCGGAGGACGGTCTTTTGATCGCCGAACAGGTCGTAGGCGAAGCCGAAGCGCGGACCGAAGTTGTTGCGGTCGGTGTTGCGCAGGGTGCGGCTGTAGCCGCCTTCGTTGGCGTAGGCGAAGTTGAGTTTGGTGAGGTCGAAGCTGGTCATGCGGTCGTACTTTTCGGTTTCCGGCGAGTAGATTTCGTAACGGACGCCGAGGTTGAGGGTGAGGCGGCGGTTGACCTTCCAGTCGTCCTGGAAGAACCAGGCATTCTCCCAAACGCGGAGCCCGGGCACGCCGAGCAAGAAGCCGCGGCTCCCGGTTTGGACCAGGCCGAGCAGGAGGGAGGCGAAGCCGCTGCCGCCGGTGCGGGCGACGGGGTCGGAGACGAAGCCGCGGTTGAAGTTCATGACGCCGCGGGTGTCGGCATTGGTGAACGGGGAGACGTCACGACGGACGATGTGGTAGCCGAACTTGAGGTTGTGAGTGGCCCTGGTCCAGTAGACGTTGTAGTCGATCTGGTAGTTGACCTGGCGGGGGCGCGCGGGGAGGAAGCCGGGGCCGCCGCTGAGGCCGGTGAAATCGGCGACGTTGATGGTAGGGATGCCGGTGGAGTTATCGGTGAGGTTGACGTTCCTGATGCCGAGGGAGTCGGCGGCGGGGATGCCGTAGTCGGAGTGGAAGGTGGAGGGATTGGTTCGAGCCCAGCCGGTGCGGAACTCGCCGACCAGGGCGGGCGACCAGACGCGGCTCCAGTTGAAGGCTCCGCCGTGGGTGCGGAGGCGGGTGTTCTGGATGCCGGCGACAAATGGTCCGAGCTTGAACTTGGAGGCTGCCTCGGCAGGGGTAGGGAGGCAGCAGTTGGCCTGGCCCTGGGGGGCGTCGAGGTCGAACCACTGCTGCTGCATGCGGAAGAAGATGGAGTCCTTGCCGGAAACCTGGTGGTCGATGCGGGCGGTGTACTGGTTGTCCCGAATGGTCCGGATGGGGGCGGACTGGTAGTTATTGAAGTTGCCGGAGAGGTTGGGGGCCGGGTAGACGCTGGCGACGTTGCGCGCGGTCTGGCCGATCAACGAGCCGGGGATGGCGTTGCCTGGGAACGGATCGCGGATGAAGCCGGAGGGATTGGCCGGATTGACGCGCGTGGAGAAGGGGTTCCAGATCTGGATGAGGGCGCCGGCGGAGTCGTTGCGGAAGCCGCTGAAGTCGCCCGAGCGGACAGCGGCGGTGGGGACGGTGTTGAGGTAATCCAGGCCGCGGACTTCCCGCTGGCCGGCGTAATCGGCGAAGAAGAACATCTTGTTTTTAACGATGGGGCCGCTCACCTGCGCGCCCATCTGGTGGCGGCGGAAGGGGAGTTTCCTGGGGAGGGCCTGGGGCGACTGGAAGTAGCCGCGGGCGTCGAGGACGATGTTGCGGTGGAACCAGAAGGCCGAGCCGTGCAAGGCGTTGGAGCCGGAACGGGTGGAGACCGAGACCACGCCGGCGCCGCGGCCGAATTCGGACGAGAAGGAGCCGGTGAGCACCTTGAACTCCCGGACAGATTCGAGCGAGGGTTGCACGATGACGGTGTTGAAGGTGTACTCATTGTTGTCGATGCCGTCGAGGACCCAGCCGTTGGCGTTGGCCCGCTGGCCGAGGGGGTTGTAGTTGGAGGCGGCGCGGGGGTTGAAGGTGGAGGCGCCGGAGAGGTTTTCGCCGGCCTGGCCTGGGGTGACGCCGGGGGAGAGGTAGACGAGCTGAGCGAAGTTACGGCCGTTGAGGGGAAGCTCCTGGACGGCGCGGAGCTCGATCACCTGGCCGGTCTCGGCGCTGGAGGACTGGACGAGGGGAGCGGCAGCGGTGACCTCGATGGTTTCATTGACATTGCCGACCTGGAGTTGAACGTCGGCGCGGGCGCGCTGGTCGACGGCCAGGGCGATGTTGGAGTGGCCGGACTTCTTGAAGCCGGGTTGCTCGACGGTGACCCGATAGACGCCAGGGACGAGGAAGGGGGCGATGAACGAGCCCGTTTCGTCGGTCTTGCGGGTCACTACAGTGTTCTTGCCGATTTCAGTGATGGTGACGGAGGCCCCGGCGACGGCGGCGCCTTGCGCGTCGGTGACGGCGCCGAGGATGGTGCCGGTTGTGACCTGGGCCCAAGCCCCGCCGGCCGAGATGAGAGCAGCCAGGACGGCCAACAGGAGAGAGATGCGATGAAGCTTCGTCATGATGGTACTCCACTTGGAACTGAGTGACAGGCAGGGCGCAACAGTGACGGAAGACACTGCGTGATCACCTCCGACCCCTTGTCGTTCCTTCCTTGTTATGGGAGCGACTATTTCACCACGCGGAGATGAAGTCAAGGGTGTTCATCGAGTTGTTTCTGAATGTCGGGCGATAGCAGAAGTAGATTCATGATCAGGCCTATCCGGCGGCGAAGGCGGAGAGGGGGCGGGCGGAGCGGGAGGAGGCGGGGGCGAGGCCGGCGATGTGGTTCCAGGCGGCGGAGGGCGGGGTCATGGGGCGGGGGGCTGGCGGCGGCGCCAGTCGAAGAGGACGATGCCGGCGGCGACGCTGACGTTGAGGGAGGCGACCTGGCCGGCCATGGGGATGCGGAGGAGGAAGTCGCAGTGGCGGCGGGTGAGGTCGTGGAGGCCGTGGCCTTCGCCGCCGAGGACGATGGCGGCGGGGTTGGTGAAGTCGGTATCGGAGTAGAGCTGGGTGGCGCGGTGGTCGAGGCCGTAGATCCAGAAGCCGGCCTGTTTGAGGGAATCGAGGGCGCGGTTGAGGTTGGGGACTTTCACGATCGGAATGAGGGAGATGGCGCCGGCGGCGGCTTTGGCGACGGTTTCGGTGAGGCCGGCGGCGCGGCGGTCGGGGATGACGACGGCGGAGGCTCCGGCGGCGTGGGCGGTGCGAACGATGGCGCCGAGGTTGTGGGGGTCCTCGACGCCGTCGAGGACGACGATGAGGGAGGCGTTGGGCAAGACGCCTTCGAGGGTGGAGAAGGGCTGGGCGGAGGAGTAAGCGATGACGCCCTGGTGGGGGATGGTTTTGGCGATGCGGTCGAGGGTCTGGCGGGGCTCGAAGCGGAGGGGGATTTTGGCGGCGCGGGCGAGTTCGACTATCTCCTGGAGGCGCGGGGTGGAGGCTCCCTTGGCGATGAGGATGCGGTCGAGGGGGCGGGCGGCGCGGAGGGCTTCCCGGACGGGGTGGATGCCGGCGAGGAGGTTCATGTGGAAAGACCATGGTAGCGGGGGAGGGGCTGGGGGTGGGGAAACATTTTCGGTGGGAAATGGTTGACGCCGGGGAGGGGGTCCATTAGGATGGCGGTAGACCCGGAGAACGGAATGGCCACAGCAGCAGCGCGTCCACAAGCGGTAGAGATCCCGAACAAGTTGTACTTCCGGATCGGCGACGTAAGCCGGCTGACGGCGATCAAGTCGTACGTATTGCGGTACTGGGAGACGGAGTTTCCGACGCTGTCGCCGAAGAAGTCGGGGACCAACCAGCGGCTGTACCGGCGGAAGGACGTAGAGATGGTGCTGGAGATCAAGCACCTGCTCTACGAGAAGCGGTACACGATTGAGGGAGCGCGGACGTTCCTGCACGGGCGGAGGGGCGAGAAGAAGGCGGCGGCGCCGCCGGTAGCGGCGAGCCAGAGCAGCCTGTTTGGGCCGGACCCGGCGGAGACGGCGAGGGTGGAGAAGACGGCGAAGGCGGCGGTGGCGGGGATGGCGGCGGTGAGGCGGGAGTTGGGGTCGATATTGGAGCTATTGGGCTCCTAGAGGCAGGGCGGAGAAAGGTTCATCCAGCGGGACTGGTGTGCCGATAAGGGACACGAAGCCACTCCCATGATCCAGTTGACGCGCTTGAACCATGCCGCGTTTTACCTGAACGCGGACCTGATTGAATTCATTGAGAAGACGCCGGAGACGGTGTTGACGACGGTGAACGGGTGGAAGGTGCGTGTGGAGGAGACGCCAGAGGAGGTGGTAGAGCGGGTGGTGGAGTACCGGCGGAGGGTATGGCCGTGTGAAGAGCGGCGGGAACAGACGGTAGGCGGCCGGTAGGGGAGGAATCAGGCGTGCCGGCGGAGAGCGAGGCCCAGGGCAAGGCGAAGGCTGCGGCGAAGACGGGGGTGAAGCGGCGTGTGGACGTGGGGACGGTGGCTGGTCTGGCGGCCGCGCTGTTGGGGATACTGGGCGGGTACACGCTGGAGCATGGCCGGGTGGGGGACATGCTGGGGGTATCGGCGGCGCTGATCGTGATCGGGGGGAGTTTGGGGGCGACGCTGGTGGGGCATCCAATGGGGCTGGTGCGGCGGGCATTCGGGCGAAGCCTGGACCTGCTGCTGGCGCCGGAGGACGGGCGGGAGGAGTTGATTGAGATGGTGGTGGGAATTGCGGGGCGTGCGCGGAAGAACGGGCTGGTCTCGCTGGAGCAGGAGGCCTTGCAGATCGAGGACAGGTTCCTGAGCAAGAGCCTGACGCTGGCAGTGGACGGGATGGACTTGCAGGAGATCCGGGAGGTGATGGACCTGGAGATTGAGTTGCGGGAGCGGCGGGTGGAGGAGGAGGCGAAGGTATGGGAGGCGGCTGGGGGATTCGCGCCGACGATCGGGATTATCGGGGCGGTGCTGGGGCTGATTGTCGTGATGCGGGATCTTGGGAACATGCAGAAGGTGGGGGACGGGATTGCGGCGGCATTTGTGGCGACGATATACGGGGTGGGTTCGGCAAACCTGCTATTTTTGCCGGCGGCGGCGAAGTTGAAGCTGCGCGGGGCGGCGGCGCGTGAGAAGCAGGAACTCATGCTGGAGGGGGTCTGCGGGATTGTGGAGGGGATGAATCCGAAGCTGATCCGGGTGAAGCTGGAGGCCTACCTGGGGGCGGAAGAAAGGGGGAAGGCGAAGGGGACGGAGAGGGCTCCGGCGGCGGAAGCGGCGGCGACGGAAAGCCCGGTGGGGTGAGGAGATGCGCATGAGACGGGGGCGCAAGGCGGAGCACGTCAATCACGAGCGGTGGCTGGTGTCGTACGCGGACTTCATCACATTGCTCTTTGCGTTTTTCGTGATGATGTACGCCAACTCGCAGACGAACAAGGAGAAGGCGCAGCAGATCTCGCAGGCGTTCCGGGAGGCGCTGGACCAGGGGCGGGTATCGCAGGCGCTGTCGCGGTTGTTGAAGAGCGAGAAGGCGCCGCACAGCGAGGAAAGAGAGGCGGCGGCGGAGCTGGTGAAGGTGGAAGGGGCGAAGACGGTGGAGCTGGCGCCGGCGTTGAAGGAGCTGAACGTCAAGCTGAAGGATGAGATCGCGGCGAACCGGGTGGAGGTACGGATGGAGAAGCGGGGGCTGGTGATCAGCCTGCGGGAGGCGACGTTCTTTCCGCCCGGGGGCGACACGCTGGAGCCGGGGACGGTGCCGGTGCTGGAGGTGATTGCGAAGGAGATCAGGGGGCTGCCGAACCCGGTGCGGCTGGAGGGGCACACGGATTCGGTGCCGATCCGGACGTCGCGGTTCAAGAGCAACTGGGAGCTGTCGGCGGCGCGGGGGATTGCGATGCTGGAGCTGTTTGCGGAGAGGTTTGGGGTGGAGCAGAGGCGGATGGCGATCGGGGGGTTTGCGGACTCGGCTCCGGTGGCGTCGAACGAGACGGCGGAAGGGCGGGCGCGGAACCGGCGGGTGGACATCGTGCTGTTGAACGAGGTGGCGGCGGCGCGGGAGCCGGGGGCTAATCCGCCTGGGCGGTGAGGCGCTGGAGGAGGAGAGCGGCGGCCTGGCGGCTGGCGATTTTCTTTGAGGAGCCCTCGGCCTGGGCGGCGAATTCCTTGCCGACGCGGGCTTCGACGGTAAAGAGCTTGTTGTGTTCGGGGCCGGACTCGCGGACGCTGATATAGCGGGGGACGGGGAGTCTGCGGGACTGGGCGAATTCCTGGAGGGCGCTCTTGGGGTCGACGGGGATGGAATCTCCTTCGGGCGAGTCGAGGGGGAGGGAGTCCCAGACGTAGCGATCGAGGAAGCCGCGGCAGGCGGAGAGGCCGGCATCGAGGTAGAGGGCGGCGATGAGGGCCTCGACGGCGTTGGCGAGCAGCGCGCGTTTCTGGCGGCCGCCGGAGAGTACCTCACCGCGACCGAGGATGAGGAAATCGCCGAGGCGGAGCTGAAGGGCGATCTGGTGGAGATTAACGGAGCTGACGAGGTGGGACTTGAGGCGGGAGAGCTTGCCCTCGGGGTAGTTGGGGCGGAGGCGGATGAGCTGATCGCTGGCGAGGAAGCCGAGGATGGCATCGCCGAGGAACTCGAGCTGTTCGTTATCGCGAAAGGTGGCGGGCGGAGGATCGTTGGCGGACTGGTCGAGCTCGGCGATGAGGGACTTATGGGTGAGGGCGCGGAGGAGGAGGGAGCGATCGGCGAAGGGGTGGCCAAGGAGGAGCTCAAGCTCCTCCGGAGGCCGGGGTAGAGCGGCAGATGCGGGCGGATGAACGCCGGAGGGCGGCATCGAGCTATTTTGCTTCGGCCTTGGCCTTATTGGCGCTGATCTTCAGGGAGACAGCGGCGTTCTTGACGGCGGGTGCGGAGTTGGGATCGGCGAGGGCCTTGTCGAGGATGGCGAGGGCATCGTCGTACTTCTTGACATTAATCTGGCAGGAGGCGAGGCGAACCATGGTGCCGGGGTCGGGCTGGGAGGAGAGTTGGACGGCGAGTTTGAGCTCATCGGCGCAGGCGTCATACTTCTTGCGGACGAGGGCGGCGAGGCCGAGGGCCTGGGGGGCCTGACCGGAGACATCGTTCTTGATGGCGGTCCATTGTTCGTCGGGGAGGGCGGGATTGGGCTTGGGTGCGGAAACGAGGAGTTCCAGGGCGGACTTGGCCATTTTCTCGGCGCGGCTGAGTTTCTCCTCTTTGTCGAGGTCGAACTCCTTGGTGCGAACGGAGAGGGCGTTGGCGATGGTGATCTGGGCGCCGTAGAACTTGGGGTCGGTCTCGAGGCACTTCTCGGCGTAAACCACGGCGTTGTCGAGATCGCCCTTTTGCTCGTAGGAGGCGGCGATGAAGTAGAGGGCGATGGCTTTGAAGTCAGTTGTGGAGAACTTGGTGATGAGCTCGGTGCCGGCGGCGATGCGGGCGTCGGGATCGGGCGCCTGAGCCATGGCCAAGTAGGCGTCGACTTCCTTCTGGCTTTTCGGCTTGGGCGGATTCGGGTTGGCGGTCTGTGCCGAGAGGAGGGAGAGGGAAACGGCCAGGGCCAGGGAAAGGCGGAAGAGGATGCAACGAATCATGGGTGTCCTTTTTATGGGTGTTCTTGTTGATGGTCCGGTGAAAGCTTGGGCGCGAGGGCGGGCGGGCGCATTTCGGACTGGGCGGCCATGCGGGCGCCCTCGCTGGCGCCCTGGACGGCGAGGGCGGCCTGATAGTGCAAGAGGGCGGCAGGGGCGTCCTGGGCGGCGGTGGCGAGGCGGGCGAGGTAGACGTGGGACCAGGCGCGCTCGTAGGGTTCGGGGTCGAGTTCGAGAGAGCGTTCAAAGAGATGTTGGGAGAGACCGGGCTGCTTTTCCAGGGCGGCGATGCGGGCGAGGGTGAAGTAGGCGCGGGCCTGGAGGGGGCGGGGTGCGGTTTGTTCGAGGAGGCGGCGGCAGGCGGCTCTGGCGGCGGGGAGATCCCGTTGTTCGTACAGTTTTTCGGCGTCGGCGGCGGCCTGGGCGGCAGCGGAGAGTTCCGCGGGCTTGGGCGCCTGGACGGCAACGGCGCGGGCGGAACGCTGGGAGGCGAACTGGACCTGGGCGATGCGCTTGTCCTCCCTGGCGAGATCGATATCGGCGATCATGCGGGGGAGGTAGAGGGCGAGGGACTGGTCCTGCTTTTCGAAGAGGAGGAGGGCGTCGTGGAAGGCGGCAGTAAGGACGAAGCCCTCGGACATGGCCTGGGAGACGAGGGCGGGGGCGTGGGAGGTGTCGAGGCGGGACTCGACGGCTTTGACGAGGGACATGCCGGCCAGGAGGGTGAAGTCGTTGCGGTAGGCCTCATCGAGGATGGGGGAGGCGAGGGCAAAGTCGGCGAGGGCGCGTTTCTTGTCGAGGGCGGCGGCGTTGCGGATGGCGAGGGGGTCGATCAGGTAGTGCAGGTAGGCGTGGCGGACGTCGCGGCTGCGTGGTTCGGGGGAGGGGGTGATGACGACGAAGTAGTCGTCGGCGAGGGAGAGGGCTTGAACGAAGTTAGGGGCGGCGAGGAGGTCGATGAAGATCTGAAAGCGGCGGCCGCGGGCGCCGGAGGTGGGGTTGCGAAGGTAGGCGTTGGCGTCGAAGACCGCCTGGGAGACGGGCTGGTGGTAGCGGGCGATGGCCTGGTCGTAGGCGGGCTGGGCCTGTTTCCAAGCCTGGTCGAGGGAGGCTTCGGAGTGGAAACGGGCGAGCAGGGGGCCGAGTCCTTCCAGTGCGAGGGCCTGCGGGGGGACCTGGTTGGGCGAGAAGCGGGAGGTGAAGGCGGGAGGCCCGTCGACGCTCAGGGCCCAGGCGACGTACTGGCCGAGTTCGGCGGCGGGGGTGTCGCGGCGGTGGGCGTGGAAGAAGCGGCGCAGGCCGGTGAGGGAAGGGGGGTTGCGGGCGGCGACCCACTGGCGGAGAGCGGCGCGGAGGGGGTGATTGTTGGGGGAGTCGATTTCGGCGTCGTAACCGGCGGAGTTGATGGCAGCCAGGACGCTAAAGAGGGCTGGGCTGGAGTCGAGCTGGCCGGGCGCCTGGGCGAAAGCCGAGGGGCGGGGCGGGAGCCACAAAGCAAGCATCCCGAGCAGGAGCGGGCGCCAAGACGACATCAGAATCCACTGCCAGTGTAGCGAATTTGAGCGGTGGAGGCCGCACGTACAGTTGATCAGGGATTCAACCGATGAACGGGGGTGGAGTGCGAACAGGGGTTCGACGGAGCGCCGAGGCGAGTATAATCTGAGAAAGCTGTCAAGCCCTGTTCAAGCAAATTGAACGCTGGAGGAATTGTGAAAGCAAGAACGGGTTCGGAAAAGCGGAGAATCTGGCCGCGGCTGGCGGTGCTGGCAGTGGCGCTGGCGCCGGCGGCGCCGGGGCAGTTCGGCGGTCTGGGCGGATTCGGTTCGCCTGGGGCGAGCAACCCGATGGCGACCGGGACGCCGCAGGTGGATTTCCGCCCGTGGCTGATGGCAAACGGCACGTGGTATCAGAGCGAGGCGTCGAGGCAAGGTAGCAGCGGGAGCGCATCCGCATATGGGTGGAACGCCGGAGGCGGGATGAGCGGAGGGAAGGCGTGGGAGAGAACTTCGGTGGCCGGTTCGTACTCGGGAATGTACATGCGGCCGAACACGAGGTCGCAGGGATTCGCGAGCGGGATGAGCCAAGTGGGGATGCTGGCGGTATCGCACCGGATGAACCAGCAGCATGGGATCAGCATTTCGCAATTTGGCGGGTCAAGTCTTGGGGGGTACGGATATGGGGCGCCATATGGAGGATTCGGGGGATTCGGCATGGTGGGCGCCGGGGCGGTGAGGGAGACAGACTTTGGGGGATTGGCGGGGTTTGGGGATGCGGCACAAAACGGCCTCGTGGACAACGAGGTATTTGGCTCGCGAGTGAACTACTACGGGACGAATGCGAGCTACATCTACCAGCCTAGCCTGCGGTGGAGCTACGCGGTTTCCGGGATGGGAAGCATGGTGCGGCGCCAGCAGAAGTCGTTGTCCGATCTGAATATGTACGGGGCAGGGGGGAGCGCCAGCTACAGGCTGGACGAGAAGTCGGCGGTCTCGATGATCTACCAGTATTCGCAATTCACCTATGTGGGGCTGTTCGGCGGAAACAACGCGCACATGGCCGGGCTCCAGTATTCGCACTCGTTCAATGACCGAACGCAGTTCCAGGTGGCAGGCGGAGCGTACAACTACAGATCGACGTTTCTGGGGACAGTACAGATTGACCCGGCGCTGGCGGCGCTGATTGGAGCGTCGTCGTCGCTGGCGGTTCAGAAGCTGGCGAAGACGGGATGGGTTGGGGGCGCCACGCTGTCGCACAGCTTCACGAAGTTTCACGCCGGGGCGAGCTACAATCACGGCATCACGCCCGGCAACGGGGCGATGCTGGCGTCGGAGCGGGACATGGTAACGGGCAGCCTGGGGACGAGCGTGAAGCGGGTGAGTTTCTCGGGATACGGCGGTTACTACAAGTTAAGTGGATTGCTGCAGCACGGGGCCAAGACGGAGACATTCTCGCTGGGCGCAGGGGGGGGCGTGAGGCTGGTGGGAGACTTGCACCTAACGGCGAATTTCGGGGCGGCGAGGTACGGGTTTGGGAGCCCGGTGAGGAACTGGCAGAAGTACGCCACAGCGGGGCTTACGTGGTCGCCTGGCGGGGCTGCGTTCAGGTTCTGAGGCGGCCGGGGAGCGAGTCAAAGAGGGCGAGGGCGCGAGCGACGGCCTGATCCATGTTGTAGTAGCGGTAATCGGCGAGGCGGCCGAGGGCGAGCACGGGCCTGTCAAGGGAGGGGAGATCGGCGAGGTAGTCTTCGTGGAGATCCCTATTGGCGGGCAGGGGGATGGGGTAATAAGGCTCATTGACGCCCGGCTGATGAGGCTGCGGATACTCGCGGACGATGGTGGTTCCCGGGGCGGCCTGGCCGGTAAGGTACTTCATCTCGGTGATGCGAGTGAAGAGTTCCGTATTCGGGTAGTTGACGGTAGCGGCGTGCTGGAAGCGCTGGACGGGAAGGTGTTCGGCGTCGAAGCGGAGGCTGCGGTAGGGGAGAGCGCCGCGGCTGTAGGCGAAGAGCTCATCGAGGGCGCCGGTGTAGACGAGGCGGCGGTATTGGCGCGCGGGCACTTCCAGGAACGGGGTGTTGAGGCGCAGGGTGATGAGGGGGGACTGGACCATGCGCTCAAACATGGGCGTATAGCCGTCGAGGGGCATGGCCTGGTAGGGGTCGGTGAAGTAGCGGTCGTCGCGGCTGAGGCGGACGGGGACGCGGGCGGTGACAGAGGGGTCGAGCTGATCGGGCGGGAGGCCCCACTGCTTGAGGGTGTAGTTGTGGAAGACCTTTTCGTAGATGAAAGTGGCGATGGCGCGGATGCCGGGATCGCGGTGGCGGCGAAGGCGGAGGATGGGGATTTCGGCGCCATCACCGAAGGCATGGAGGAGGAGTGTGGAGGCCGACTTGAAGGCGGCGGGAGTGGAGAGGGCCTTGAGGGAGTCGAGGTTGAAGGGGATGGGGATGGCGAGTCCGTCGACAAGAGCACGGACGCGGTGCTGATAGGGCCGCCAGGAGGTAAAGGCGGAGAGGTAGTTCCAGACCTCGCGGGAGCGAGTGTGGAAGATATGGGGGCCGTGGAGGTGAACGAAGATGCCGTGGGGATCGAGGGCGTCGGCGGCGTTGCCGCCGAGATAGGGCCGGCGATCAATGAGAAGGACGGTCTGGCGGAGTTGAGAGGCGATGCGTTCGGCGAGGGTGCAGCCGGAGAAGCCGGCGCCGACGATGAGCCAGTCGAAGGTCATTCGTGGAAGCCGGCGAGGGCGGCGGAGAGGGTAGAGAACTGGAAGTCGGAGAGGAGGCGGTGCAACTTGCGCGGCATGGAGGCGAGCCCGAGGTAGGTGCGGAGGCGGCTGATGGGGGAGGAGGCGAGGCGGGGCTGAGCGGGGTCGAGTTCCCAGGGGTGGAAGTAGATGCAGGCGGGGAAGGAGTCGTCGCGGTTGATGGTGCGGATGCCGGCGGCGGAGAAGCGATAGGGGAGAAGGCGGAGGTAGCCGCCGCCGCCGACGGGGATGGTCCGCGAGGGGGAGAGGCGGACGGTGGCCGGGGGGACTTCGAGGATGGGGCCGGAAGGGGTATGGAGGCGGTGGGGACCGCGGGGATGGCCGGGGATGCCGTAGCGGTCGTGGCGGATGGGGTAGATGCTGGAATCGGCGGTGAAGCCTAACTCGGCGAGGATATCGAGGGCCCAGAGGGAGGACTGGACGATGGAGTAGCTGGGGGCGCGGTAGGCGGTGGGGGTGAGGCCGCAGGCGTCCTGAATGGCGGCGACGGCACGCAGGGTATCGGCGCGGAACTCGGCGGGGGAGAGCGAGTAGACGAGGCGGTGCGAGTAGCTGTGGCAGGCGATCTCGTGGCCGGCGGCGGCGATGCGGCGGACGAGAGCGGGGAAGCGCTGGGCGACCCAGCCGAGGACGAAGAAGGTGGCCTGGGTATCGTGGGCGGCGAGGAGGTCGAGGACGATGGAGGTGGAGAATTCGACGCGCGAGGGGAGGCGGTCCCAGGCGGAAATATCGACTGAGCGCTGGGCGCCGATTTGGACCTCGGAGGGGTGGAAGTAATCCTCGACGTCGACGCTCAGGATATTGCGCATAGGCGGCTAGAGCCGGACGATGTTGGCTCCGGTGCGGCCTTTGAGGGCGTTTCTGGAGTCGACGATGAGGCGCGCCTGGGCGACGAGGGCGTCGTAGTCGAAGGACTTGTGGTCAGTGATGATGACGACGCAGTCGGCTTGGGCGGCAGCGGGGGCGAACTCGACCGAGCCAAGCGAGAGGCCCTCGAACTGGATGGAGGGGATGAAGGGGTCGTGATAGGAGACGGAGGCGCCGGCCCTCTTGAGGAGGTGGATGACGTCGAGGGCGGGGGACTCGCGGACGTCGTCGATGTCGCGTTTGTAGGCGATGCCGAGGACGAGGATATTGGAGCCCTTGAGGGGCTTGGAATGATCGTTGAGGGCATCCTGGACGCGGGAGACGACGAAGTGGGGCATCTGGCCGTTGATGTGGCCGGCGAGTTCGATGAAGCGGGCCTCGATGCCGGCCTGTTTGGATTTCCAGGAGAGGTAGAAGGGGTCGATGGGGATGCAGTGGCCGCCGAGGCCGGGGCCGGGGTAGAAGGGCATGAAGCCGAAGGGTTTGGTGGCGGCGGCCTCGATGACCTCCCAGACGTTGATGTTCATGCGGTGGCACATGACGGCGAGCTCATTGACGAGGCCGATGTTGATCATGCGGAATGTGTTTTCGAGCAGCTTGACCATTTCGGCGGTGACGGTGCTGCCGACGGGGACGACGGTGTCGAGGGCCTGGGCATAGAAGGCGGCGCCGGCGGCGGTGCAGGCGGGGGTGATGCCGCCGACGACCTTGGGGATGTTGCGGGTCTTGAAACTGGGGTTGCCGGGGTCGACGCGTTCGGGGGAGAAGCAGAGGAAGAAGTCCCGGCCGGCTTTCAGGCCGGACTCCTCGAACATGGGGAGGAGGAGCTCGTCGGTGGTGCCGGGGTAGGTGGTGGACTCGAGGATGATGAGGAGGCCGGGGTGGATATGGCGGGCGATGGCCTGCGCGGCGGAGACGACATAGCTCATGTCGGGGTCCTTCGTTTTGCGCAGGGGAGTGGGGACAGCGATATTGACGGTGTCGAGCTGGTCGATGGAAGCGAAGCTGGTGGTGGCAGTGAGGCGTCCGGCGGCGACGAGCTCGGCGACCTCGGCGGTGGGAACGTCCTGGATGTAGCTGACGCCGGCGTTGATCTGGTCCACCTTGGACTGGGAGACGTCGATTCCAGTGACATGGAACCCGGCTTTGCCAAACTCCACGGCGAGAGGCAAGCCGACGTAGCCGAGGCCGACGACGCCGACACGGGCGGAACGGTCGCGAATGGCGGCGATGAGGGTTTGGGCGGAGGCAGGTAACTGTGCGTCAGCCAAAGGGGAGGAAGATAGGATCGGCATATGGCGGGATGAGAGCCGGAACCGGATTCTGACACAGTCAGCATAACAACAAACAGGAACGGTGAACGGGGTTGAGCCGGAGTGTGAGGCGGCGGCCGAGGCGGAGGCGGCCTGCGGTCCGCAGCAGCGAACAGCGGGCATTCCGCGCTCCGGTGGAGAATGGGGATGATGCCTCGGGTGCTACTGGTTTTTACGGGCGGGACGATTGGGATGAAGATCGACCCGGAGACGGGCGGAGCGATTCCGTCCTTGAGCGGCGAAGAGCTGCTGGAGCATGATGCCGCGCTACGGGAGCTGGCGGAACTGGAGGTGATCGAGTTTGGCCAGTACCCGGGGCCGCACATGACGCCGGGGCGAATGTGGGAGGTGTCGGAGGTCCTGCGGAGAGAACTCAAGCGCGACGACATAGCCGGCGCGGTGGTGACGCACGGGACGGACACGCTGGAAGAGACGGCGTACCTGCTCGACTTGCGCCACGTGAGCGAGAAACCGGCGGTGGTGGTGGGGGCGATGCGGACGGTGAGCGAGCCGGGTTTTGACGGGCCGGTGAACCTGTCGGCCGCGATCCGGACCGTGCTGGAGCCGCGGGCGCGGGGGCAGGGCGTGTTCGTGGTGATGAACCAGGTGATCCACGCGGCGTCGGAGGCGACCAAGACGGACGCGCAGCAGCTTGAGACATTCCAAAGCCCTGTCTTCGGACCGCTGGGCCATGTCGACGTGGACAAGGTGATCATCGGGCGCAGGCTGCTGGACCGCGACGTGATCGACTGCGAGCGGTTCGAGGAGCGGGTGGACCTGATCCAGATGTACGCCGGAGCGGACAGCCGGTTCATCGACTTTTCGCGCGAGAGCGGCGCGCGCGGCATCGTGCTGGAGGCAACCGGCCGCGGCAACGTGCCGCCGGCGGCGATCGGCGGGATCCAGCGGGCGCGCGACCACGGGCTGCCAGTGGTGATCACGTCGCGGTGCCTGCACGGGCGGGTGCTGGACACCTACGCCTATGAAGGCAGCGGGCACGATCTGCGGACGCGCGGCGTGCTGTTTGCGGGCACGCTCAATGCGGCCAAGACGCGCATCAAGCTGATGCTGGCATTGGGCAAGACGGGCGACGCGGAGGAGATTCGGCAACTGATGGAGGGCGGGGCGTACTAGCCGACCCGGCGGAACCAGCAGCGGGCCTTGTGCCGCGCTGCCAGGCGCCGGCCTTCCTCTTCGCCCAAGACGCGCAGGGCGGTGGCCAGCGCGTCGGCGAGCATGCCGGAATGCGCGACGACGGAGACCAGCCAGATACCCTCGACATATTGGCCGGTGCGGGCGTCGAGGATGTGCCGGCGTTCCGTGTCGCCGGAGGTGGAGACGCCGCAGTTCTTTACGGAGAGGGTCTGGCCGGAGGCCTGGAGTTTGACGTTCCAGGCGCCGTCGCCGGCGGCGATGTCGCCGCTGACAGCGGCCAGCGCGCGAGGGCAACCGTGGGCGCGGAAGACGCGCAGCATTTCATCGGCGGCGTAGCCTTTGGCGATGCCGCCGAGATCGAGTTGCATGGCCGGCTTCAGGAGGCGAACGAGGCGGGTGCGGCGGTCGAGCTCGACGTCGCGCCAGGTGGAGGCTCGGGTGCGGTCGCCGATAGTGACGTCGAAGGCGCCGCCGGAATCGCGGGCGATGGTCTGGGCGCATTCGAGGACGCGGAAGAGGTCCTCGCCGGCGCGGCCGCCAGCGGAGCGGCAGAGTCGATTGAGCTCGCTGTCCGGTTTGAAGCTGGAAAGAAGAGAGTCGAGCTGCCGCAGGCGGCCGAACGCGGCCAGCAGGGCCGGGTGGGCGCGCTCCGGATCAGGGGTCTCAGCGACGGCGCGCGCAAGCGTGCCCATGGCAGGCCCGGTGTGCTCAAAGCGGTTACGGGTCGACTTCCACACCGTTGTTCCAGTAGGAGTTCATCTCGACGACGGAAGGCACGTGCAGGGGACGGACGAGCCGGAAGCCGAGCCACAGCGCGTCGGTGTGGTACCAGATGCTCTTGGGAAGCTGAGGGTCCTGCATCTTCCAACTGGCGTCGGAGGCCACGCGCGCGGAGCAGCGGAGCTTGTCGGGCCCGTCGTTCCAGGCGCCGCCGCGGACGGCGTGCGGATAGGGCTGGGCGGACTTCACCCAGGGAGATTTCACGGGGCCGGCGGGATAGGGCTCATACTGGTCGAGCGTCCACTCCATGACGTTGCCGAGCATGTCGTAGAGGCCCCAGGAGTTGGGCTTCCTGGCGCCGGCCTTCTGGTACTTGCCGTTGCTGTTGGCGCTAAACCAGGCGGACTCTTCGAGGCTTTGCTGAGCGCCGCCGGCGCGGCAGGCGTACTCCCACTCCGCTTCGGTCGGCAGGCGGTAGAAGTGGCCGGTCCTGGCGCTGAGCCACTGGGCGAACTTATTGGCCGCGTGATGGGTCATGCTGATGGCGGGATAGCCGTTGATGCCCATGCCGAAGCTCATCTCGACGTAGGGGCGGGTGGGGTGGCTGACGGCGTCGGCGTCGGGGTCCTTGCCTTCGGCTTTGGAGAACTGGAAGAGCCGGTAGAGGTCCCAGGTGACCTCGTAGCGGCTCATCCAGAATGGCTCCAGGGTCACCTTGTGCTGGGGCCCTTCATCAGGCTTGCGGCCGGCCTCGTTTTCCGGCGAGCCCATGGTGAAGGCGCCGCCGGGGATGGGCGCCATGTCGACTACGAGGTCCGTGCCGGGAAGCACATCCCGGTACGGCTTCATCGCGGCCGGCGACTTTTCCTTCGACTGCTCGACGATGCGGCGGCGCAGTGATTCGACGAGTTTGGCGTCGTCCTGGGGCGCCGCGGCCAGGGCGAGGCAGACAAGAATGCCGGTAATCACAGGAACTTGGTCTTCCCGGGCAGAGGCATGGGCGGGACGGGGAGGCTGCCGCCCCATTCCAACTGATCGGGGAAGAGTTTTTCCTGTGAATTGATGGCCTGCTCCCAGGTGATCTGCTGGCCGGTGTAGGCGGCCATGCGGCCCATGATGGCGAGCATGGTGGAGGTGGCCATCCACTTGCCGTCGTTGACCGGCTGGCCCTTGCGGATGGAGGCGAAGAGGTGGTCGTGCTCGGCCTGGTACATGTCGTTGCGGGGGCCCTCATAGGTCCACTTGGTCTGGCCCTCGATGCGCGGCATGGGGCCGCGGCCGATGGTGCAGGAGCCCGTCGTGCCGAGGATGTAGTCGGCGTTCTCGTTGTAACAGCCTTCAATCTGGCGGCAGGCGAGCATGGCGCGCCTGTCATCGGGGTAGAGGTAGTTCACCTCGAAGTGGTCGAAGATATTGCCGCCGAAAGCGGGGATCTGGCGGCCGCCGACGGCGACGCAGCTCAGGGGCGGGGCGTCCTTGAAAGCCCAGGCGACCTTGTCGATGCTGTGGACGGCCTGTTCGACGATGCTGTCGCCGCAGAGCCACTGGAAGTTGTACCAGTTGCGGATCTGCCACTCTACGTCGCTCATGCCGGCGGGGCGGGTGCTTTCTGGCGGCATGGGTTTGACGGGGCTGGTGTAGTAGGTGGCGTAGTAGGCGACGATGTCGCCGATGGCTCCGCCGGCCATCTGTTCGAAGGTGGCGCGGATGTGACTGGAGTAGCGCCAGCAAAAACCGGCGACGAGGGAGACGCCTTTTTTCGTAGCGATGCCGGCGGTTTCGAGAACGGAGCGGACGCCGGGGGCGTCGACGGCGATAGGCTTTTCGCAGAAGACGTTCTTGCCGGCCTCGATGGCGTATCTGAGATGGGTGGGCCGGAAGCCGGGCGGGGTGGCGAGCAGGACAACATCGACGCCGCTGTCGATGACCTTGCGGTAGGCTTCGAGGCCGGTGAACTTGCGCTCGGGCTCGACCTTGACCTTCACGCCGGCGGCCTTCTGAAGGCGGGCGAGGCTCGCGTCGATGCGCTCCATGTCGATGTCGGCGACGGCGACGAGCTCGGCGTAGTCGTCGGCCTTGAGCGCCTGTGCCGCCGCGCCGGTGCCGCGGCCTCCGCAGCCGACCAGACCGACCTTGAGAGGGCGCGCGTCCTGCGCCGCGGAGAGGACGGCTGGAAACGCCACGGCGCCGGCCTTGAGCAGGTCCCGGCGTCCGGGCAACCCCTGAAGTGAATGTCGCATGAGGATATTCTACAGGCATGACCCGATGGATTCTGGCGTTGGCGTTTTCATCTTTCCTCTGCGCCCAGCCGCAGCAGGTGCGCGTGCTGACCTACAACATCCATCACGGCGAAGGGACCGATGCGCGGATCGACCTGGATCGTATCGCCGCGGTGATTCGTTCAGCCGGCCCGGATGTGGCGGCGATCCAGGAAGTGGACGTCCGCAACACGCGCAGCAGCGGGGTGGATCAGGCGCTGGAACTCTCCAAGCTCACCGGCATGCACGTGCTGTTCGGGAAGACGATCAACTACCGCGGGGGCTTTTACGGCAACGCGGTGTTATCGCGCTGGCCCATGAACGGCTTTGTGAACCACGAAATGCCGTTCACGCCCGGGCGGGAGAAACGCGGCATCATCGAGAGCGTCCCGCACGCCGAGTTTCACTTTCTGGCCACGCACCTGGACACGGCCGAACCGGACCGGTTGCTGGCCGCCGGGCGGCTGCGCGAGATCGTGGTGGAGCGCCCGGAGGGCTGGCCCATGATCATTGCCGGCGACCTGAACGCCGCGCCGGGCTCGGCGACCATGAACGCCCTGCTCCAGGACTGGACGAGCGCCGCGATGGAGGAGCCGCTGTTCACGTTTCCGGCCGACAAGCCCACGCGCCAGATCGATTTCGTGCTGTTCCGGCCGGCCAACCGCTGGAGGGTGATCGAAGCGCGGGTGCTGGAGGAAAGCGTCGCCTCCGACCATCGCCCGCTGCTGGCGGTGCTGGAACTGGTGGCGGCGGAACAGCCGTCCGCGCGGGCAAAGCCGCTCCGGCCGCGGCCGTAGTAGAAACCAACTAGCAGTTACAGCATATTGGCTGGGCGGTAGCGGCGCGCATATACTCGCAGGAGTCTTGCGAGTTTCAGGTCTCATGTCCCCGCTCTATCGAGTTGTCGTGTGCGCCGCGGTGGTGTGCGGGGCCGCGCCGGCGGACGAATTGAGCGCGCTGCGGGAGCTGGCGCCGCGGTCGCCGGGCATCGTGTTGACTCAATCGAAACGAGGCGGGCCGTCGCGCATCGTGCTGCTTGGCTGGAGCGGAGTCGTCCGCGAGTTGACGGGCGGCTTCAGCGCGGCGGCCGATCCTGAGGTGTCGTTCGACGGGCGGCGCATCCTGTTCGCGGGCAAGAAGCGGACCGGAGACCGGTGGCAGATCTACGAGTTGGGATTGGATGGAGGAGAAGCGCGCCAGGTCACCCGCGGCACAGCGGATTGCCGCCAGCCTGTCTATCAGTCCCGCGTGTTCACGCTGGATGCGCCGGAGCCGTGGGACCAGGCGGCGTACGTTTCGGAAGGATCCCTGCATTCGGTGAAGCTCGACGGCTCGTGGCATCAGCGGCTGACCTACGCGCCCGGGGGCGACTTCGATCCGCTGGTGCTGGAAGACGGGCGAATGATCTTCTCGTCGCGGAGCACGGCGCGCCCGCGGTTGTTCGGGGTCAACCTGGACGGCACCGACTATGCGCTGTTTGCCGCGCCCCTTGGGGCGAATCCGCGCATGGCGGCGGCCACGCCGGACCGGCGCGTGGTTTTCGTGGAGGGCGCGGGCCAACTCGCCTCGGTGAGCCTGGACCGGCCGCTGCACAGCTACCGGCCGATCACGCAACCGGGCGGCGGCGCGTGGCAGACGCCGTCGGCGCTGCCTGGCGGGCAACTGCTGGTCTCGAGGGCGTCCGGACCGGCAACGTTGGGCGTGTTCCGGCTGGACCCTGCCACCGGGAAAGCGGCGCCGCTCTTCGACAGCCCTGAGTACGACGATGTGCAGGCGAAACTGGTTGCGGCCCGAGCGCTGCCGGATGGCAGGGGGTCCGTGGTCGATGAGAGGGAGCCCACCGGCGGGCTCTACTGCTTGAGCGCCTACACGACCGACGCGCCACGGATCGTAAACCGTTCGTCGGCGCGCAGGCTGCGAGTGGTATCAGGCGATCCGGCCAAGGCGCTGGAGCCGGGGGATGTGGCGTTGGAAGAGGACGGGTCGTTCCATTTGCAGATTCCGGCCAACCGGCCGGTGAAGATCCAGTTGTTGAATGGCGCCGGCGCGCTGGTCCGTAGTTGCGGCTGGATCTGGGTGCGCAACCGCGAGAACCGCGGCTGCATCGGCTGTCATGAAGATCCGGAGCTGACGCCGGAAAACCGGGAGGCGAAAGCGATTGTGAAGAAGCCGGTGGCGCTGACAGGTGGAGGCCGCCCATGAGCTGGATCAGAATCGCGCTGGCCGCATGGTTCGCCGCCGCCGATCCCGAACTGCCGGTGTTCACCGATATCACGAAGAGCGCCGGCATTACGTTTCGCCACAGCTATGGGGACCGGCATCTGGACAACATCGTTGAAGGCACCGGCGGGGGTGCGTGTTTCTTCGACTTCAACAACGACGGTTTCCAGGACATCTACTTCGTCACCGGCGTCTGGACCAGGAACGTCAGCGACAACGAGGGCCGCGACCTGCGCGGCAAGCTCTCCGGGCGGCTTTACCGGAACAACGGCAACGGCACTTTTGCCGACGTCACTGAGAAAGCGGGCGTAGGCAGCCAGGTGTTCGGAAGCGGCTGTTCGGCGGCGGACTACGACAACGATGGCTTCGCCGACCTCTATCTTCTGAACTACGGCGCGAACACTCTGTACCACAACAACGGCAACGGAACCTTCACGGACGTATCGAAACAATCCGGGCTGGACAATCCGCGCTGGTCGGTTTCGGCGGTGTGGCTGGACTACAACAACGACGGCTGGCTGGACGTGTACGTGGGCAACTACCTGCTCTACGACGACGGCAAGTTCCGGGACTTCTACCCGGCGCAGGGCTACCCCGGGCCGCTGAGTTACTCAGGCCAGCCCGACGCGCTCTATCGCAACAACGGCGACGGCACGTTCACCGAAGTGACGAAGGAGGCCGGCGTCTACAAGCCGAACGGCCGGGCGATGTCGGTGACGGCGGCGGACTTCAACAACGACGGCTTCATGGACATCTTCGTGGCCAACGACGCCATGGAGAACTACTACTTCGAGAACACCGGCAAGGGTACGTTTGTCGAGCGCGCGGTGGAAGTCGACCTGGCCTTTTCAGAGCACGGCCAAGGGGTCTCCTCGATGGGGCCGTTCTTCGGGGACGTCAACCGCGATGGCTGGCTCGACATTTTCGTGCCGAACCTGAACTACAACAGCCTGTTCATCTACAACCCGAAGAGGAAGGCCTACGACAATCGCAACGACGCCTCGGGTATCTCGCAGGCCATGGGGCAGTATGCCGGTTGGGGCGCGGTGATCTTCGACTACGACCACGACGGCTGGCCGGACATCTTCACGGTGCACGGCAACGCACACCACGAGTACGTGCAGGAAGACACGCTGGTCAGGAACAAGGGTGGCGGAGTGTTTGAGGACGTTTCGCGGCAATCCGGCGGCTACTTCGGGGAGAAGTACGTGGGGCGCGGGGCCGCGTGGGCAGACATCGACAACGACGGGGACATCGATCTGCTGGTGATCAACCTGAACGAGGCGGCGAAACTGCTGCGCAACGACGGCGGCAACCGGGCGCCGTGGCTGATGGTGGATGCGCGGCTGAGGTTCGCCAGCGGCGCGCGAACGGCGATTGGCGCGCGGGTGACGGTGAGCGCCGGCGGGATGAAGATGCTGGACGACGTCAATCCCGTACGCGGCTACCTGGGGCAGGGCGACGCGCGGCTGCACTTCGGCCTGGCCGGGGCGGAGAAGGCGGACGTGGTGGAGATCCGCTGGCCGGATGGGAAGGTGGATCGCCTGGAGAACGTGAAGGCGAACCAGATTCTCAAGCTGGAACACGCGGCCACGGCGGGGCGCAAGCCATGAAGCGAGGCTGGGTGCTGGTCTTCGGGGCGCTGCTGGCCATGGTAACGGCGGCGCCGCCTCCCAAGAAGCCGGTCTACATCGGGGTTCGCGCCTGCGGCGCCTGTCACGACGGGCCGCAGATGGGCTACCAGTACAGCAAGTGGCTGCTCTCCAGGCACGCGCAGGGTTACGCGGCGCTCGCCAAGCCCGAGTCGCGCGAGATCGCCAAACGCAGC
Source organism: Candidatus Solibacter usitatus (assembly GCA_016213245.1). Lineage (GTDB taxonomy): Bacteria > Acidobacteriota > Terriglobia > Bryobacterales > Bryobacteraceae > Paludibaculum > Paludibaculum usitatum_A. Next base: position 23,011 of record JACRBC010000022.1, read on the forward strand.
GGGCTGCGCGGCGAGCCGTTGAAGGAGCCGGTCTGCCTCGGCTGCCACTCCACGGCTTCCACGGCCGAGGAGTGGGAGAAGGACGAGGCGTTCCGGGCCGAGGACGGGCTGCAGTGTGAAGCGTGCCACGGACCGGGCAGCGAGTACGCGACCGATGCGGTGATGCGCAATCGCGACGAGGCGATGAAAGCGGGCCTGTGCCTGCCGGGGACGGACACCTGCCTGGGCTGCCACATGGAGAAGGGCAGCCACACGGCGGTGCTGGGGAACTCTACCGTGGACATCCCGCAGGCGATCAAGCGCATCGCGCACCCGCGGGGCGATTCCACCAAGCCGGTCGCGATGCCCTCGCTGGCTCCGCCTCTTCCGCCGCAGCCGGCCGGGCCCGAGCCGCGCTACAAGACGCCGCTGAACCTCGCATTCCGGCCGGGCACGGGCGAACTGTGGATAGCCTGCGAGGCCTCGGGCACGGTGGTGATCGTGAATGCCGCCGATGATCGCATCGCCGCCGAGGTGCAGGCCGGCGGCGCGCCCACGGGTGTGGCGTTCACTCCCGACGGCGCGCGCGCCTTTGTCAGCAACCGGCAGGACGACACGGTGACGGTGATCGACGCGGCCAGCCGCCGGGTGACGCGGACACTGAAGACTGGCGACGAGCCGCACGGGGTGCTGGTCGATCGCGCCGGCAAGCTGCTGTACGTGCTCAACACGGCATCGGACGACATCTACGTCTACGATGCGGCGACGCTTGAGTGGAAGAAGAAGCTGGCGGCCGGGCGCGGGCCGTGGGCGCTGGCGCTCTCTCCCGACGGCGGGAGGATCGCCGCGACCAACACGTTCTCGCACCTGACCGGCTTCCGCCAGCAGCTCAAGTCCGAGCTGACGGTGATTGAGACCGAGCGCGGCACGGTCAGCGACCGCCGGATGGTGGCCGGCGCCAACCTCATGACGGACGTGGCGTGGCACCCGTCTGGCGAGTACGCACTGGCGGCGTTGAACCGCACGAAGAACCTGGCGCCGATGACGCGCCTGATGCAGGGCTGGGTGATCACCAACGGGCTGGCGGTTCTGTGGGCCGATGGCACGGTGGACCAGGTGCTGCTCGATCAACCGGGGCTCGGTTTTGCGGACGCCACAGGGGTTGCGATCACGCCCGACGGACGGTATGCGCTGGTGACGAGTTCCGGCACGGACCGGGTGGCGGTAGTGGATTGCGCCAAGCTGACGGGGATGGTGAAGAGCGCCAACAGCGAAGAGCGGCGCTCCGTGCTGCCGAACCATCTGGGCAAGTCCGCGGCATTCGTCGCCGCCTACATTCCCACGGGCAAGAGCCCGCGCGGCGTGGCCGTCTCGCCGGACGGCGCGAAGGCCTACGTGGCGAACTCGCTGGACGACTCGCTGACGGTGATCGACCTTCGCAAAATGCAAGCCTCGGCCGTCGTCGATCTTGGCGGGCCGAAAGTGACGACGAAGCAGCGCTACGGCGAGCGGCTGTTTCACAGCGCGAACATCGCGTTCCGGCGCCAGTTCTCGTGCCACAGTTGCCACCCGGACGGACACGTCGACGGCATCACCTACGACATTGAGGCGGACGGCATCGGCGTCTCGCCGGTGGACAACCGCACACTGCGCGGCATCCTCGACACGGCGCCGTTCAAGTGGGAGGGCACCAATCCCACGCTGACGCGCCAGTGCGGGCCGAGGCTTTCGGTGTTCTTCACGCGCATCCAACCCTTCACGCCCGCGGAGCTCGACGCGCTGGACTACTACATCACCACCATCCCGCGGCCGCCGAACCGTTATCACGTACCGGGTGAGCCGTACACGCCGGCGCAGAAACGCGGCAAGGCGCTGTTTGAACGCACGACCACGGCCGACGGCCGCCCCATCCCTCCCGAGGGCCGCTGCGTGACCTGCCACTTTCCGCCGTACTACACCAGCCGCGGGGTTTTCGACGTCGGCACTCGCCAGGGGCTGGACCGAACCGGCAAGTTCGACGTGCCGCACCTGAACAACATCTACGACTCGGCGCCGTATCTGCACAACGGCATGGCAGCAACGCTGGAAGAGATCTGGACCGTGCACAACCCGTACGACAAGCACGGCGTGACGAACGATTTGACCAAGGACCAGCTCAACGATCTGATCGAGTTTCTGAGGACGCTATGAAACACGCAAGTCTCCCCGCGCTACTCCTTCTCGCGGCCATCTGCCACGCGCAGCAGCCGCCTGGCAACGCGAAACTGCCCTTCGTCTACACGCGCTGGAAGCAGTTCACCAAGGCCGACGGCCTGCCCAACGAGCACATTTTCGCCGTGAAGTCCGACGGGCCGCGCATCTGGGTAGGCACCGAGGGCGGGCTGGCCGTCATCGACAAGAAGACGGGCAAAGTGAAGAGCTGGACGGAAAAGGACGGGCTGCCCTGGCGCGTCGTTTCCGGCATCGACATCAACCACAAGACGGGCGAGGTATGGCTGGCCCTGTTCGGAGGAGGTCTGGCGCGCTTCTCGGGCGGCCGCTTCGACCACTGGACGCAGATGAACTCGGGGCTGGTGAACGATGTGGCATATGGCGTGGCGGTGGAGAACGACAACGTCTGGGTGGCGACGACGGCCGGCGCATCGCGGCTGAACACCGTGAGCGGCGAATGGACGGTGTTCACCGAGAAGAACGCGCCGATGGAGGAGATCTGGAACTACGGGGTACATTACGGAGACGGCAAGGTCCACCTGGCCGTCTGGGGCAGCGGCGTACTGGAGTTCGACGTCGCCACCTCGCGCTGGAAGGACTATCTCGATCCAGACGGCGAGATGGAGATCGATCTCTACCGCGATGACGGGATCGTTCACGTGATCACCACCGGGGCCGACTACGTCGACAAAGTTCTGTGGGTCTCCACCTACTTCGGCGTCTGCCGCTACGACGGCCGCAACTGGCGCGGGTTCTACAACCAGGACTCGGGGCTGCCGTCGGACTTCAACAACAACCTGCGCGCGCGCAGCGGCAATGAAGCCTGGTTCGCCACCGACAAGGGCGCCGGGGCGGTGATGGACGCCGCGAGCAATACCTGGGTCGCCTACACGCGCGATCCGCGGTCGAGCGCGGGCAAGGCGGTTGTCACCCGCGACAAGGCGGTGATCGAGACGGTGGAGATGGGTCTCAACCTGCCGCACAACTATGTGGTGTCCATGGACGTCGACGGCAACGACGTCTTCGTCGGCACCTCCAAGGGCCTGGCTTGGGGGATCGGCGACGGCTACTACGCCGGCCTGAAGGAGCGGCCGCGGCAATTGAGCCGAGTTGGCGGAGGCGCGAGATGAGACGGGCCGTGCTGTGGATGCCATTGCTGCTGTGCGCGCAGCAGCAGCCCTATCCGCCCATCGGTCCGGACCACTCGCCCGACACGCGCGAAGTGCTGCGGCGCATCAACGCCGCCGGGCCGAACGAGGTGCCGGACCTGCGCCTCAAGCAGGAACATAACTACGCCGGCACTTCCACCGACGTGGAGCCGTACGGCGGCGTCAAGCCCTACAAGGAGCACTTCCTCAAGCAGATGGAGTACACCGGGCCGGGGCGCGCCGAGCCGGAGCCCGTGGATGTGAAGACGGTTCGCATCGGCTTCATCGGACCCATCCAGTCCACGGTGTCGATCGCCACCGGCGGCAAGAGCCACGAAGAGGCTCTGGGGCGGAAGATGCTGGAGGGCGCGCAACTGGCCATCGAGCAGGCGAATGCACGCGGCGGCTACGTGAAACGCGGCATCCCGTTTGAGCTGGACGTGGTGAACGACAACGGCTTGTGGGGCTCGACGGGCAACGAGGTGGTGAGCATGGCCTACAAGCGGCCCGTGTGGGCGATTCTGGGGACCATCGATTCGGCCAACTCGCACATCGCCATCCGCGTGGCGCTGAAGGCGGAGATCCTCATGATGAACAGCGGCGACACCGATCCGACGTTCATCGAGACCAACATTCCGTGGACGGCTCGATCGATCGGCGACGACCGCCAGCAGGGCTACCTGCTGGTGGACTACATGATCCGCAAGCAGAACTACAGGCGCATCGCCATCATCCGCTCCTCGAACCGCTACGGCCGCTTCGGCGTGCGCGAGATTCGCGATTCGGCGCGCCGCCTGGGCCGGCCCATTGTGATGGAGATGGCATACAAGGTCGGCTCGAGCGACTTCTCGCTGCAACTGGAGCGGCTGCGCGAGGCGAGTCCGGACGCGGTGGTGCACTGGGGCGATGCGCGGGAGTCCGCGCTGGTGCTGAACCAGATGCGCAAGCTGGGGATGAACCAGCCCTACTTCACCTCCGACCGCAGTGTTTCGCCGGAGTTCACCGGACTGGCCGGCGCCAACGCCGCCGGCGTCATCAGCGGGTATCCGTGGAACCCCGATCGGAAAGATCCCCACCTGGACCAGTTCCGCCGGGCATTTAGAACGCGCTTCAAGGAGGAGCCCGAGACCTTCGCCGCCCACGCCTACGACGGCATGAACATCCTGCTGTGGGCCGTCAACAACGCCGGACTGAATCGAGCTAAGATTCGCGACCTTGTGGCCACGCGGGCCAAGCCGTGGCCGGGCATCACAGGCGACATCCCATTCTCGTCGGTGCTCGACGACATGGGCGACGTGTTCCTCGCGCGGTTCGACAAGGACCGCTGGACCTACCATTCGCGCGAAGAGCTGCAGATCCCGCGCGGCTCTGTGCCAACGCGCGAGCGCGTCAACCGCCAACTGGAGGGCGTGAAATGAGCATGCCGTCCGGTGACGCCAACGCCACGCGCCGCAGCTTCCTGGGGATGCTGGCGCCGGCGGCGTTGCGCGCACAGGAGCCCATCCCGATCGGCTTCTTCGGACCCGCCGATGCGGCCCACGCGCGCGGCGGCTCCGTCTACATGGGCCTGGCGCTGGCCATGGAAGACGCCAACCGCGCCGGGGGCTATCAGGGCCGGCCGTTCCGGCTCATCTCGCGCTGGTCCGACGATCCGTGGCGCGGCGGAGCTGCCGCCGCGGTGAGGCTGGTGTTCGACGACAGGGTGTGCGCGCTGATCGGAGGCATCGACGGCGCCACTACGCACCTGGCCGAACAGGTCATCGCCAAGGCGCTGGTGCCACTGATCGACCCCGCCAGCACCGACCAGACGGTCAACCACGCGGGCGTGCCGTGGATCTTCTCACTCGCCCCCGCCGACCCGGCGATCGCCGCCTGCCTGGTGGAGGTAGTGAGGGATTCCCCGTTCACGCTGGTGGCCGGAACGGATCACGACTCCCGCAACCTTGCGGCCGAGGTGATCAGGGCGGCCCGGCGGCGGCGCGTCTTTCCCGCATTGCGCATCGACATCGCGCCTGGCACTCGCCGGCTGCCACAGGGTCAGGATGTCGAGGGCGCCTGCGTGCTGATCGCGCCGCCGGGAGAGACCGCCGCCATTGCCGGAGCGCTTCCCGGGAACGCGCTGATTGCCGCCGGCCCGTCGGCGCGCAGCCGCATCTGCTCCGCTTGCCCGGGGCTGGTTTCGCCTGCCCTGCGCCGGCCGGACGCCGGTTTGTCCGCCCGCCTGTTTGACCGCTTCCGGCAGCAGCCGGACGATTTTTCGCTTCTCGCCTACGACGCGGCGCGTTCGCTCATTGAGGCCGTTCAGGCTTCCGGGCCCGACCGCGCGCTGATCCGGCAGGAGCTTGCCGCCCGCTTCGGCCCGAACGGCCGCAAGGAACAAAAGGTTGCCCTATGACTATCGAAGACACCCTCCAACAGTTCGCCTCCGCCACGCACATCGAGAAAAAGAAGATCACCAATCGCAACGTGCTCAACGAGGCGTATGAGTACGCCAAGCCGAGCGCCTTTTCCCGCGGCATCCGGCTGGAGTTCGGCAACATGGCGGTTCTGCTGATCTCCGGCACGGCATCCATCGACGAGCACGGCGAGACGGTGCACGTGGGGGACTTCCGCGCGCAACTGCGGCGCACCTTCCAGAACATCACCGGCCTGCTGGAATCGGAGGGCGCCACGTGGAAAGACATTGTCCGCACCACCTGTTACCTGCGCGACATGGATCGCGACTACGCGGCGTTCAACGAGGAGCGCGCCGATTTCTACGCCGGGCAGGGGCTGGATCCGCTGCCGGCCTCCACCGGCATCCAGGCGATTCTCTGCCGTCCCGACCTGCTGGTCGAGATCGAGGCCATCGCCGTGTTCCGCCAGGCCTGAAGGGCGCGCGAAATCAACGGTGTGGCGGCAACGTGATAATGTCCCCTTTGAGCAAAGTAGAAATGTCCTCTTGACAGCCCCAAGCTTGGGGGGATGCAAGAAGGACAGCTACTGATGACCCAAGCCGATAGAGACCGACTCGTCACATTGCGGAAGGC